>JAEZVB010000085.1 GCA_023443285.1 Bacillota bacterium | reverse complement strand
AGTCTAGCCTTGTTTGTTTGCACCAATATTCCTAACATATTGCTCTGGAGCTTCTCGTTCAAGTCCGCCCTCTTCCCACAGATATTTTTTGGTATCTGCGACAATGATGCCGCTGAGTGCGATAAGTGAAACTAGGTTAGGAATCGCCATCAAGGCATTCATGGCATCAGCAAGATCCCATACCAGCGTAAGGGACGTAACCGAGCCTAAGAATACGGCAACAACCCAGACAACGCGGTAGGGAGTAATGGATTTTTTGCCGAACAAATACTCTACTGCCCGTTCGCCATAATAGGACCAGCCAAGAATCGTAGAAAATACGAAAGTCAACAAACCAATGCTAAGCACGATAGGTCCGATAACCGGAATCTGAGCAAAAGCGCCTTTTGTCAAAGCCGCCCCTGATAATTGGTTAAGGGCTGTCGGATTTTCAATAACACTGCTGACAAGCACCAATCCGGTCATAGCACACACCACTACGGTATCCCAAAAGGTACCAGTCATAGAAACCAGCGCCTGACGCACTGGGTTCTTAGTTTGCGCTGCTGCGGCCACAATAGGCGCCGAACCTAAGCCTGACTCATTAGAGAATAAACCGCGGGCAATACCATAGCGCATCGCCATCATAACACTGGCACCGACAAAACCGCCACCAGCTGCCTGCGGCGTAAACGCTGACTGAACGATTAGTGAGATAGTTGCCGACAGATAAGATGCATTCATAACCAGAATAATCACACAACCTATGACATAAAAAACAGCCATAAACGGAACCAGCTTCTCACATACGTTGGCAATGGATTTTACACCGCCTAAGATGACCACTGCTGTCAGCACGGCCAAAATACCGCCTGACACATAAGGACTTACCCCCATAGTCTCCACAAGCATAACAGAGATTGAATTGGCCTGCACCATATTGCCAATACCAAATGCGGCAATAGAAGTAAATATACAAAACAGCACTGCAAGCCATTTCATATTTAAGCCATTTTCCAGCGCATACATAGGCCCGCCAAGCATTGTGCCATCTGAAGTCTTAACGCGATAACGAACCGAGAGCAAGGCTTCGGCGTATTTGGTTGCCATGCCAAAAACCCCAGTCAGCCAGCACCAGAGTACCGCCCCAGGACCACCAAGACCAACGGCAGTTGCCACCCCAACAATGTTACCGGTACCGATGGTAGCAGCAAGCGCTGTAGTCAGCGCTCCAAATTGACTGACATCCCCTTCGCCTGATCGGTCTTTACTTACCGAAAGCTTAATCGCCTTCCAAACGTATTTTTGAATGAACCTAAGACGAAAAGTCAAGAATAGATGAGTTCCAAACAACAAGATAAGCATGGGAGGTCCCCAAAGATATCCATTAGCCCAATTAACCAAATCATGAAATCCTTGCATACATATCCCCCTCTTCCACTATATTGGGTATGTGTTTTGTAACCGCATCTCCCCCTTTCAATCATTTCGTTGCAGCAAATCAAGTACTATCACCCAACCCGGGCTGACAGTCCCCCTGCTAGGTATTGATATATGTACGAGGCACCCGTTTGCCGATCATACATACTAATTCGTAATTGATCGTCCCCAAAATACCGGCAACTTCATCTGCCGACAGCTCCGGCACACCAAACAATGTCGCCGTATCGCCGACGTTAAGATCAGGTATACCACTGACATCTGCCATACATTGATCCATGCAGATTCTCCCCACCAATGGAGCCCGGCGCCCATTAATAAGAATACTGGTTTTCCCAGATAATAGCCTCGTCCAACCGTCTGCATAACCGATAGGCAACGTTGCAATTTGGCAGTCTTGTGCGGCTACATAGGTTCGCCCATAACTGATCGCCGTGCCCGGCGCCACTCTTTTAATATGAGCAATCTGGGCTTTAAGCTGCATAGCCGGGATTAATTGAATATTCCTTTTCACTTCCATCGATGGCCACAGACCATATAAGATAATGCCTGGCCGCACCATGTCCAAATGAGTTTCCGGCAATTCCAGCGTTGCGGCACTATTGGCAATATGCCTTATTGGAACTGTAATTCCCCTGTCACTTATCCGCCGCAGTGCTTCTTCAAACTGAATGTACTGCACTCGGGCATAAGTCTTATCTGTATCATCAGCAGTAGCAAAATGCGAAAATACCCCTTCAATTTCGACGCCTGGCAAATCAGCGACAGCCGCCGCAAATTCTCCGGCCTGCTCCGGCAAAATGCCAATTCGGCCCATACCTGTATCAATCTTTATGTGAACTTTTACTTTTTTACCGGTCTCAAGTCCAGCTGCCGACAAGGCGCGCGCAGCATCTATTGTATACACAGTCTGCGCAACATCATAGGCGGCGACCGTTCTGGCTTGATGTTCCGGCGTATATCCCAACACCTGAATAGGAACCAAAAAACCAGCTTTCCTTAGTGCGATGGCTTCACCCAAGATAGCCACCGCCAAGCGATCTGCACCTGCAGACAAAGCGGCTCGCGACACCGCTACCGCACCATGCCCGTAAGCATCAGCCTTAACTACGGCACAAAACTTCACTCCCGGCTTTAGGCCTTTTTTTATTTCTCTGACGTTGCTCTTAATGGCAGCCAAGTCAATTTCAGCCCAAACAGGACGTTCAAACATAACCTCAATCCCCCTATAACCCACTGGCCTTACTACTATCATGCTAATCTGCGTCTCTAAAACCAGTTGCGCACCCGCCCCAGGTAGATAACCGTTAATCCCACTAGCCATAGCGGACCAATAACGAGCGCCAACACAGTGTCCGCATCCTGGCTCATAATAACAGCAACTACTAGCAGCATTAACAAACATAGTACCCCGGAAAAGGGATAGCAAGGCATAGGATACATCAATTTATCAATTTCAGTTGATGACAAGCCTCTCCGAAATGCAAGCTGTACAATAAAAATAATAGCCCATACCCACAAACACGCAAAAGTTCCAATGCTGGTTACATAAACAAATACTTTGGCCGGAATTAAATAATTCAAAACAACTCCGGCTAATAAGCAGGCGGCCGATACCAACACCGCACAAACCGGAACCTGATTATTGTTTAATCGACCGAGAAAGGCCGGTGCCTCGCCTTGAATAGCCAGAGTATACAGCATGCGGCCAGTGCTAAATATGCCGCTATTACAGGCCGACAGCGCAGCCGATAATACAACAAAATTCATAATTCCGGCGGCATTGGCGATACCCAGCTTTTCGAAAATGAATACAAACGGACTGCCTGTCTTGGCAATATCAGGCCAGGGGCAAATCGACATAATCACATACAACGATCCAATGTAAAACAACAGAATACGCCAAAACACCTTATCAATTGCTGCCGGTAATGTCCTTCCCGGATCTTTTGCCTCGCCGGCAGTGATGCCAATTACCTCAATACCCACATAGGAGAATAATACCATAACTAGCGCTGCAACAGGCCCAGTGGCACCCTGCGGAAAAAAGCCGCCATGCCTCCATAGATTATCGATTCCTATAGGAATACCACTATTGCCAATGCCAAATAGAATCATACCTAGCCCGCCCAAAATCAGGGCAATGATAGACAACACCTTTATTAATGCAAACCAGAACTCAAATTCACCATAAACTCCTACGGCAACAAGGTTTGCGCCTGTCATAAGCATTACCGCAAGCAAGGCCGGAATCCACTGAGGCAGCGCCGGCAACCAATAGTGTACATATATCCCGATAGCAGTAATCTCGGCCATGCCTGTTACAACCCACATGAACCAATATGTCCAACCGGTTAAATAACCGGCCAGCGCTCCCAGATAGGAGTGAGCATGTGCGCTGAACGAACCAGCCACCGGATAAGCAACAGCTACTTCTCCCAGCGCCCTTAATAAGAAGAAAACCACAATTCCCCCGATAAAATAGGACAAAAGCAGTGAAGGACCGGCAACTTGAATCGCTGCGGACGATCCCAAAAACAGTCCTACTCCCACTGAGCCGCCTAGCGCTATCAGGCCAATATGCCGCTCTTTAAGACCACGTCTGAGTTGCTGCTGGTTTTCCTGTTTACGCAAAAAATAATTCCCTCCGCCGCAATAAATATAACCCAAACAGGGCATATATTTCCCCTTATTAATGTATACTTGCGGCTACAGGCCTAGAACCTATTTATTTAAAGTTACGCCAGATTATCTACTTTCTTTTCTCGGGTATTGGCCGTTTCATACTCGACAATAAGTTGATCTAAATACTGGCTAAGATCGGCTACTTCCTTATCGGTAAAATTGCCAAACTTTCGCTCTACTAACTGATGCAGCCGTTCACGTGCAACCTCAATTTCCCGTTGTTTTTCCGCCAGAATGACCACAATACCCCCCCTAATCATAGTCCTTTTCTTTTGAGAAAAAGTGCTTGCTTCTTTAGCCAGTCCAGCCAATCAGTTATTCCAGATCCACTCTTGCAGGATACTTGCAGCATAGCAGCCTGGGGATTTAAGCCGGCAATGTCACGCACAGCTGATTCAATAGCAAAGTCAGTATATGGAAGCAAATCCACTTTATTGATAACAACAGCTGCTGACTGCTGGAAAACAAGCGGATATTTTAACGGCTTGTCCTCGCCTTCGGTAACACTAAGAATTACCACTTTGGCATGCTCCCCTACGGCAAATTCAGCCGGACAAACCAAGTTCCCGACATTTTCAATAATGAGAATATCCAGTTTATTTAAATCCAATTGATCAATTACCGTTTTAACCATCGCGGCATCCAAATGGCAGCCCCCATGAGTATTGATTTGTATAACCGGCACGCCATGGGCAGCAATGCGATCAGCATCTTTAGAAGTATAGAGATCCCCTTCGATAATAGCAATTGCGAAATCATCTTTAAGCAAACTCACAGTCTGCTCAACAAGTGAGGTTTTGCCGCATCCCGGCGAACCCAGCAAATTAACTGCTAAAATGCCCCGCCTGGTAAACATGGCGTTTAGCTCGGCTGCTATTTCCTCATTCTTTTCCAGAATATTGCTCATCACGCTAATTTCCAAAGACTACTCTACCTCCACACTTTCTACTATTAATTCGCGTCCGGTTATGATCTCTACTGCATGTGAGCCACAACTTGCGCAAGTAAAACAATGTTTATCAATACCGGTTTTGCAGCCACAGTCCCGGCAATGTCCTGTTAAAGGTACCACTTGGATAGAAAGGCAGGCATTCTCGGCTATAGTTCCTTTAGCCAGCGCGGCAAAGCCGACCTCCAACGCCTCTGGCACTGTTCCCGTGAGCTCACCCACCATAACCTTAACACAGAGGACACTAGCGGCGCTATAACGTGAAGCTGTACGTAAAACAATATCCAATACTCCTTGTGCTATTGCAAACTCATGCATAGCAATGCTCCTAACATCAAATTGCGTACTATTCCTTACATACATAGTTCTCCGTCTACCTGTAAATTCCTTCCATGGAATTCATGTCTTTTCCAGCATATTTACTACAATTTCCGCCTTGTAGCTGCCAGGTCAATCTACAGCAAGTTAATGGAATTATTTTACTTGATTAACATAATGTTTATAGCATACCGTGAATTCCTGCCGCAAATACTAGGAATAGAACAAAATTAGGAGGTGCTTATTCTATGTCTAGAAGCAACAAACCTGTTAATCCCGGAGCAGAAAACGCCCTTGATCGCATGAAGCTCGAAGTGGCAAGTGAACTTGGTATTAGCGAACGCGTTCGCAGCCAGGGTTGGTCGACCATGACTTCGGCCGATTGTGGCCGGGTAGGCGGTCAAATGGTTCGCCGCATGATTGAACAATATGAATCTACCATGGGCGGACAAACCACAGCCCAAGGCACAGCAACCACTAGCACACTAACTTCCCAATTTGACGTCAATAACAAATAGTAAAAGAAAACACGGCTTGCTTGAGCCTCTGACGATGGCAAAAGTCGGTGAAAGTAGAATTCCTGCTAGGGCAACAAAAGGCGGCTTAGCCGCCTTTTGTTGTATCTGCTCATCAAGTTGAATCGGTTCTGATTCTTTTAGTAGAATATCCACCCTACGGCCTTGTATTCATTGATTCAAAATAGACAACAATCTCAGTACCGGGTTTTACCGGCATATAGGGAGCAATACTTTGCTTTACCGCTGTTCCTGTTCCTACAGGCACAAAGGTAAGCCCCAGACCATGTAGCGCCTCCCCCGCTTCCCGAATCGAGCTGCCGGTAAGTGCAGGAACCAAGACATGGCCAACAGGCGCTTGTGGTGGCGGCACTAGACTAGCCGGGACAGAGACCACTCCCGCAGGCAACACTCCCGGATTTGGCGGTGGCAATACATAGTTACCCGTCTCCGGCCGAATACTTAATACACGCATAACCTGAGTCATAATATCATTAAATACCGGCGCAGCAATTGTCCCGCCATAATAAATGCCACTGGGATCATCAAGCATCACCAGCGCGGCTACCTGCGGGTCATCAACAGGCCCGAAACCAACGAAAGAAGCAATATAATGTCCTTCAGAATAACCCCGTCCGTCAGCATTTAATCTCTCGGCCGTCCCTGTTTTCCCGGCAAAGCGGTAGCCCTTGACTGCTGCCAGTTTACCGCCGCCTTCACTCACGACCTTCTCTAACATCCCTGTCAGCACCTTGGCGTTTTCCGGGCTAATGACCTGTCTGACAACAACAGGGTCGAAAACTTCAGCCAGCGTGCCGTCTTCGTTCCGATATTCTTTAATAATCCGGGGTTTTAGCAGTACACCATCATTGGCAATAGCCGCAATAGCTGCCGTAAGCTGAAGTGGCGTAACTGCAATACTTTGCCCAATCGACATAGTAGCTGTATCGCTGTCACGCATCTCCTTAGGATCAAACAGCAGTCCGTCTTCTTCCCCCGGCAATTCTATACCTGTTGCCTTCCCAAAGCCAAATGCCCGCGCATAATTAGTCAGTTTGGCCCCGCCAAGGCGCAAACCAACTTCAACGAAACCTGTATTAATCGAGTTTTTTATGATATCAAGAAAGGTTACCGCACCATAGCTTTCACCACTCCAGTTTTTAATCTTTCTTCCTGATATCTCCACATACCCCTTATCTACAAACCGCTCATCCGGACGCACCTTACCATCTTCCAAAGCTGCTGCTGCAATAATGGACTTAAAGGTCGAACCAGGCTCATACACAATCGACACAGCCCGGTTTTTTAATTCTGCTGGACCATAGCGGTAAAATTGATTAGGATTATAGGTAGGACGACTGGCCATTGCCAAAATTTCCCCGGTCTTGGGCTGCATAATGATCACCGTACCGGCTTTGGCACCAGTCGTAGCCATAGCAGCATCAAGCGCCCGTTCAACAACGTATTGAATATTACTATCAATAGTAAGATAAACAGAGCGCCCTTTTTTTTCTGGCAAAAAAGAAAAAATGGATTGAAATATCGGTATTCCATAGCTATCTGTATTAATAACCTGCTTACGCTTTTCACCCTTGATTACTTTATCCAGAGACATTTCAAGCCCTTCCAAGCCAACATCATCGGTACCGACAAAACCCAACACCTGCGCTGCCAGCTTATCATTAGGGTAGTAGCGTTTGCTTTCCTCGATAAAACCCAGGCCAGTCAGTTCACGTTCCTTGATAAGTACCTCAACCGCCTTGGCCGCTTCCGGCTCAAGCGTTCGTTTAATCCAGACAAAACGAGCCCCGGCTGCTAATCGCTCCTTGATATCTGCGGGAGAAACCCCAACGATGGGCGCCAGTAGCGTAGCCAATTCATCAAAATCTTTTACTTCCTGTGGATCTGCATACAGCGATTTATTCAAACTACTTACCGCTAGCTGCTGTCCATTTCTGTCATATATTGTGCCTCGCGGCGACTGGACTACCCAGTTTTCTCTAAGTTGATCCTGCACTCTGGCACTCAGTTGCTGGCCTTCGCCGAATTGAATCCACGCAATCCTCCCCGCTAAAGCAAATAGTACCAGCATGGTTAACGTCAAAAACCAGGCCAGGCGTTTTTGCATACTAACCGGCATTGCCATCTATAGTCAGCCCTTCCTTGGATACAAATTCATCTATCATTAATTCGTCATAAAGCAGCAATACCCTGCTAAAAAATCCGGTATGCGTCGCTCCTTCGCCAAAGGCAGAAGTCGATGCTCTGCTTATCCTAGGGATATTTAAAGAGGTATACTTTCTAAGAACAAGAAAACACCGCGTCTAAACGCGGTGTCCCCACAAGTGCTATTGCCACTACATTATCCTTATTGTACCGGATGTCCTTCTTTGGCACAGGCTTGTTCAGCCTCTTCTTTATGTGTTTTCTTCCACCAAAAGCCAATAGCCAAAACGCCAAGGGTAACTACCGCCGGCAAAATCCACCCGGGAATAAAGCCATGAATAGCCGCACCAATTTTATGATCAGACATCATCATTTCACCGGCTGTCCAGGCAATAAGCCCCGCCCCGGCATACACAATTACCGGGAATCTGTCCATAAGTTTAATTATGATTTGACTACCAAAAATAATCAACGGAATGCTGAGCGCCAAGCCTATGCCCAGCAGTAGATAATCACCCTTGGCCACAGCGGCAATAGCTAGCGTGTTGTCAAGACTCATGACTAAATCCGCAATAATAATAGTCTTTACAGCCGCCACAAACGAGGTTCCTGCCTCAATGTCTTCTTCGCCATGATCTTCCATGAGTAATTTGGCCGCAATCCAAATAAGAAGTAATCCGCCGATAAACTGCACGTAGGGAATTTGCAAGAGTACAACTGCCACCAGTGTTAGAACCACTCGCAGCCCTATTGCTCCGGCGCTACCCCACAAAATGGCCATCTTTTGTTGCTTCGGGGGCAAACAACGGCTGGCCATGGCAATGACCACTGCATTGTCGCCGCTAAGCACGATGTTCACCATCATGATACTAGCTAGCGCTACTAAAAACTCCATTTTACGCACTCCTTTTTGTTATTATCGTACGCAGCATTGTCTGGTTTAGCTATAAGCTTTATTGTTAGCTAGTTTTAGTACCAGATATAAAGATGTGCTGCTTTAACTTATTTTACTCTTCTATAGCAAAATTCGCAAGTCCTCACTTGGTAAAAATACTGTATACACAGACCTAATTTCCAACTGTATTCATATTACCCAATTAAAGACACCCTACCCCTTACTAATACTAGATATTATCGACTAAACAAACAAAAAAGCAGGCCGTGCTCACAATGTCCTCAGCCTGCATACTTGTATAATTATTCACAAGCTTATTAGAACCTACTATTAATAACAAGTACTATTACCCGCACTCTCTTTCAAGTAATATTTGACTGTTTCTTCAGACAATTGTTTTCTTACCTGCCTATTCTCCATTATAAGGTATCTTTGATTACTCTAAGCGCATTCTGCCAACAGATTTTTTCAATTTCTTCCGCATGAAACCCCTTTGCTACTAATGCGTCTACCAGTTTACCTATTTGCCCTACGTGAGCCAGTTCAAGTTCCGGACTAATCCCATCAAAGTCTGACCCAAGCGCAATAACCTCGCTTCCTCCCACTTTATAGATATGTTGTATATGGGTAACCATATCTTCAACCCGGCTAATTGGTGCACTGCCTAAAAAGTCCTTCTCAAAGTTAATTCCGATAATGCCTCCCTTGTCAGCCACTACTTTAATCATCTCATCAGTCAGATTGCGTGGATGGGAGGTAACCGACCAAGCATTAGAGTGAGAAGCCACAAATGGCTTCTGTGATAAGTCTGCCACATCATAAAACCCTTGATTTGATAAATGCGACACATCAATAAGCATCCCGAGTCTATTCATCTCTGCTACTACTTCCCGGCCAAACGAGGTAAGTCCCTTGTCTCGGCATTCCACTAAGATATTAGGATAACCAATCTCGTTGGGATAGTTCCAGGTAAGGGTAATCAGTCTTACACCTAACCGGTAAAAATTACGCAAATTGACCAAATCACCCTTTAGCGCGCCACCCTCCTCAATCGTCAAAAAGGCCGACAGTTTGCCGTCTGTTCGATTTTGCTGGAATTCATTATAATCTCTAGCTAACGCAATATACTTGTTATTAGCTTCTATCTCCCGGTAAAAGCGGTCAATCATCCTCATCGCCCGCAGCAGCGGATCACCATCTGCCGCTAAATCGATAAACATGGCAAAAAACTGAGCCTGTGCCTTGCCTTGCTGCAGTTTTTCAATATCAACACTAAGGGAGTTGCGATAAAGGCTTGCTGTTTCCTCTCCTTCCATTAAACGCATAATGGTGTCACAATGCAGATCAATGCTGTTCAAGCGGTAAATTCCCCTCCTCTATCCCATGCCCGCTTCCAGGCATTTTTTATTATTCCTGTACTGCTGCCTATATTGGCATAGTAATAGTATGAGCTACCATTACCAATCATGCTCGCGTTCTTCGCTAAGCACCTGCGCCAACTCAGAGCAGTTTTCTAATTGTTGGCTACATTGATCAAACTCAGCACTGCTCATTATTCCCGCTTTGTCCAGTTCGTTTCTAAGCTCATCCACAGTAAGGCCTCGCCATGCTTTATACTGTTTACTATCAATAAGAAAATTGTTAATAAGGTATCCCAACAGAGTGCCTGTCACAGTTACGCCTCCTTCAATTATAACTGACTATAACGATAATTAGTATAACCAAAAACATCAGCGTTACCGTTTAAATCCCCCAAAACAAACTAAACGCCTAGACTTGGTAGTCTGGCGCTTAAATTTGGTATCTATGAAATCTACAAGGGCAACGTTGCCTTTCCAACTATCTAAAAGGTGAACTCATTTTCCCAATCAAACTCGCCTGACTTTTCCACACTTTTAGGCCAATGTCCACACCACTCAGGCACTCCTGGTCTTTCGACACGGTCTAGGCTGGGTGTATACGGCTTTAAATCAATAACCGGACTACTGTCGTTCGCGTCAACGTAAGCAAGCCGGATTGTACCATTAGCATAATCAATGTAAATCATCTGCGCCGTTGACAAGGCTATCGGATTGGGTCTTTCTGGTGACCTTGTGGAAAATATGCCCATTATTGCAGGGGCTTTCTTGTATGGTCTGGGAATGCTGAGTACATTTCTCGCTTTCTCATTGTCACACTGGCTAAACCACCAAACAATATTCAAATGACTAAAGCCATCTAAGGCCTTTAACGCCGGAATATAATGTTTGTCCACATCTACAAACATTCCCTCTGCAGACACCCTGATCTTGCCAATAGGCTTGACCTGAAATTGTTGCATTACTATTCCCCCTTTTTCGTTTATAGGCCTACTGTAAACCCTCACATCATGTGAGAGTCAATAAAAAAAGCAACCGGCAAAACTCATTCCCTTGGTTGCTTAATGCTATGGCAACATTTACTCGCCACCGGCATCTGAATTTCTGTAAGATACTTGTTAGAATTGTCTTCATTATGTGGCCCTTTGTGGCAAATTTGCCGGCACAGTCCTGTCATTTCATATTGTTCGTGCTGATCTAGCCAATAGGCGAAAGACTGATAGGCTGTCCCGAGATTTTCGTAGGAGCCATACACCATCGCGCAGGCCATCATATCAATCTGTTCAGTCTCGCGAAAGATAAATCCGTTTTTGTTTTTACCAAGCCTACTTACGATGACGCCAACCTCCACATCCACATCAGCATCTTTGTGGTCTAGATCATGATAAATAGCTAGATTATTATTGCTTTGAGTTATTTCAATATGTTCTTGCCTGATAAATTTGAATAGTTCATCCCATAGCATTCCCTCGCAATTATAGTCTGGTATAACTTTTCTCAGCGACAAAATCTTTAAACGGGGAGCACTTCTAAACGAAACATTATAGTTAATGTCGAATTTTTCTTGTTTTAAGTCATTGATAGCTCTGTCGATCTTGGCTATACGTTGCTCTGCCAGCCGCAGGTCATCCTGTATTACCTTTTTCTTTACTGTCAACTGCTCAATAACGAACTTTCCATCCCAATTGCACAACGTCTTGGCAATTTCCTCCACGCTGAACTTTAAGTCGCGCAGCAATAATATTTTTTGCAAAACAGGGATTTGTTCAATGGAATACAGACGATAACCAGTATAACTGTCGATTTTGCCTGGTTTTAGCAGACCCATTTCGTCATAATAGCGCAGCATCCGGATAGAGACCTGCATGAGTTTCGAAAATTCTCCGATCTTGAATATACGCGCCACCTCCATCATTATGAGTATATATACTGTTTAATAATACTTCAATGATAATAAATACTTTTTGAAGAAGCAATAATGCAAGCCATTTGGGCAGCGATTAAGCAAGATCCGCTGCACTATCAGGCAAAGCTTCCAGGTACAGCAAGCTCCAATGTAAGCCCCAAGGCAATATAAAACGGCTATCAACCATTTCGGTCGATAGCCGTCAGTGCTTTTACATGGCGGAGTGGCAGGGATTTGAACCCTGGCAGGCCTCACGACCTCTAACGATTTAGCAAACCGTCCTCTTCAGCCACTTGAGTACCACTCCGTGTCAATAAATTGATTAGATTATAGCAAATACTCTGTACTAAGTCAATTATAGAGATGTTCCTCACTACCGCTCGGAACTAAGCAACTCACACAAGTTCTCATTTCGCTTATCACTCGTGAGAACTTGGTTCGCTGTTTATGGCGGAGGGGGTGGGATTCGAACCCACGGTCCCTTTCAGGATCACTGGTTTTCAAGACCAGCTCCATAAACCGCTCGGACACCCCTCCGTGATAGCACATTTAGTATTATAACAAACGGCAAGATGGCTTGTCAACAAACACCTCCAGGTAATTTCTAGGTGCTTGTTTCGCAGGTAAACATAACCTCCCGGCTAACCACAAATAACAGCCTAAAGTACCTTAGTATTATTATCTATATTACTTCATATATTATATAAGTAAACTGGCTCAGTGGATTCCTAAGTAAAAAACAAGTTAATTTTTATATAAAAGGGTTGACTATTAATGTAAACAGAATTATATTCTTAATAGAGATATTTAAAGATAATCATTAATATTTCAAAGGCAGGTGAGATAGATGGACGTAGGCCGACCTAGTAGGCACAATTTGTGCAATTTAACAAAAATCAGGGGAATTTTCCATTTTTCTCGCCAAATTTTTCCGCGTGCACCACTTAGCCGCCTTGACTAAGTGCTACCTGGTTAATTAGGCGTGCATTGCATTCCCCTAACAAACAAAAAAGGGGGGAGCATTATGCTGAAAATTTATCGCAGCAATTGTACAAAACTTTATGAGCTTACATTGGAAACATCGGAACGGGGCGCATGGTTTAATTTAATCAATCCAACAGCCGAGGAACTTGAACAAGTGGCGGCAGTAACCGGAAGTCCACTGGATTTCCTTAAAGCGGCTTTGGACGAAGAAGAACGTTCCCGTATAGAGCTTGAAGAAAATCATATGCTTGTCATCACTAATATTCCAGTTACCCGCGGCCACGACAGTTATGATGCTTTGCCACTTGGCATTGTGCTTACTACCGATTACATTATTACCGTTTGCCTGGAGAATAATGAAGTCTTAGCTGATTTTAAACCGGAAAACTACCGGGCATTTAGCACTTTTAAAAAGACCAGATTTCTTTTCCAGATTCTATATAAATCGGCCACTTTATATTTGAGATACTTAAAGCAAATTAACCGCCGCACCGACGAGATCGAGCGTTATCTGCGTCGTGCTATGCAAAATGAAGAAATTTTTCAGCTCCTAGAGCTGCAAAAAGGCTTGACTTACTTTGCTGCTTCGCTGCGTTCTAACGGCATTGTCCTGGAAAAGCTGTTACGACTTCGTTCTACCAGCCAAGTTCAACATTTAATTAAGATGTATGAAGAAGATGAAGACCTGTTAGAAGATGTTATTATTGAAAATAAACAGGCTATTGAGATGGTTGAAATGTACAGCCGTATCATGAGCGGTATGATGGACACATTTACTTCTATCATCTCGAACAACCTCAACCGCGTTATGAAATTCCTGGCATCCATGACCATCATTCTGGCCATCCCTACCATGGTTTCCAGCTTTATGGGAATGAATGTGGATGTGCCCTTTGGCGGAAACGGCGGCTTTCTCGTTACCCTGTTATTTGCTTTAGGAGTAACCGCACTTAGCGCTTTTGGTTTGTGGCGTAAAGGTATGTTTTAAAAATAAGCGATCAAGGCAAAAATCTGAAGCATTTCGGATTTTTGCCTTTTTCTTTTTGTACCCGGGCAGGAAAGCTGCCTTACTAGGCGAATTATTTGTAATATATAAAGAAAACACGGCTTACGCCGAGCCTTTGGCGAAAGCGGAAGTCGATGTTGCCCTTATCCTGTTCTTAAGAAAGTTATACTTTCTGTTAGGGTAAGATAAGACTTGGCTTGTGCCAAGTCCTTTAGGACGACGGCAGAAGCCTTAGTCGTTCTTATGTCAACAGAATTTTGTTATAAATTCTGGTAGATTAAAACACGGCTTACGCCGAGCCTTTGGGCGATTTCGTAGGCCGCTGTTGCACTTATATTGTCTTTAAGCAAGTTATATTTTGGTCGGAAAAATTAAATAAACGGAGGAACACACAAATGTGCAAGAAGACATTGGTCTATCTGACTATCTGCACCCTGCTTATTGCCGGGTTACCGCTGATTGTCAGTGCAAATCCCGCACCTACTGATGTAAATGTACCGGTAACAGCCGTGGAACCAGTAGGTGCCAATGGATCAATTGACTGGGATAAAGGTACAGTCGAAGCAGTAGGGTTTGGCATACCTTCCTCGCTGTCCCGCTCGCCGGCTCAAGCCAAGCTGATGGCTAGACGCGTCGCCATTACCGAGGCCCGGCGCAATCTGCTGGAAGCCATTAGAGGCGTCAAAATTGATGCCGAAACTACCGTACAGAACTTGGAAATTGCCAATGATACCGCGAAAATTAAGATTTCCGGCATGGTGAATAGTGCCAAAATCATTAACGAACAGCAGCTTGCCGACGGCACATATCAGGTAACCATGGGCATCAAGCTGTTCGGTCA
The DNA here is from genome assembly GCA_023443285.1 of Bacillota bacterium. GTDB lineage: Bacteria > Bacillota > Negativicutes > Sporomusales > Sporomusaceae > Sporomusa. The sequence continues at coordinate 43,798 of JAEZVB010000085.1, read as the reverse complement.
GGGTGGCCTTTCCGAGGTAATTACCAACACCACCAAACCCGCAACCTTAGTGCCACTGCCTGAGCCCTCGTCAGATTATAAAGCAATTGACTTGCCAGCTTATACCGGCCTAATTATCGACGCAGCCGGACTGCCGCTGTCCAGGGTGATGTCACCGGTAATCTACGACGATACCGGCCGCCTTATCTATAGCCAACCTAACCTTATTCCCGAATACATTATTTCTCAAGGCATGCTGGAGTATCTGTGCACTTCGGAAGACCTCAAGGCCATTGAGCTTGGCCAATCCCGCGCCGGCGTCAATCCGATTTTGGTGAAAGCGGTTGACCTGCGTGACCATAATGTGAATATCATTATCAATCAGGCAAGTGCCGACCGAATCCTTGCGGCTAATGCGCAAGCTGGTTTTCTTCCTAAGACAATGGTATGTGTAAAGCAAAATTAAAAAATCGAGTAGGGCGCTGAATAAATTAGTTTATTCAGCGCCTTTTTTCACCGCCGTGTATACCATCGGTATGCTGCCTCGCGCACAGCTTAACCTATTGCCCGCTATGGTCATTTTAGTCTTTATCGATATTTTTGGGTTGACTTTCATTAGTTGATCTGATTTTGGATTCAAGAACTTTTTCATGTAGAATTTTCTTTATATCATCCCCTAATTCCTCAAATACCGTTCCACCGCCTCCCCATTTAGTTACTTTATATATTTTTCCATTAAACATATATTTAGAAAATTCGGTATCTATAATTTTGACATGCGCCGATGATTCGTAGCCAAACGGATTAGCACGTCTTAAAGGTTCAACTTCAATAAAAATCAGATAACGAAGTCCTTCATTTTTATAGATATCTAATAAATCTGCCTTTTCAGCACTAGAATAATCTGAATAACCTCTTTCCTGAAGCTTCACGAGATATTTTTCATCAGTTATCATTTCACATTTATTTTTTGCAAGCAAGGGCGCAATCCTTTCATCAATAATCTTCTCCCTTACTTCTTTAGTGGTTATGCCCCATGTAGCGGTATTATAATACTTAAATCCAATAAGTGCCTTACAGGATGGAGCTTCTACTGTTGGTTCAGCATATGCATGCGAATCAAATATGAAAATCCCTATCACAAAAACTATCAACAATAATATCTTTTTCATTCTCCTACCTCCTCATCTGTTGTTCTTGGCATAATATGTAGTAGTTACACTCTATATAATCGTTCAATTTCTTCGTTAAAATATACCGCATCATTAATAAGTCTTGCCAATTCTTTTTTAAATTGCTCACCATTTTCCAATAGCGTCCTATCCAATAATATGGTAGCCATTCCATTTTCAAATCGAATTACTGTATAGTTCTTGTCTTTTAAAAGACTCTGGGCTTTTTGCTCCATTTCTGGAATCAATGCTTCATATTGTTTTTCTTCTTGGAAAATCAACTGAATTAGAAAATCAAAATATATATGTGTCTCTGATAAATTTAACTGTTCATCAAAATGTTCATATATTCCACATAAATATTCTTGTTTGCAAAAAAAAGGAAGATTCAAAAAAGGATATGTTTCGCCTTCTATCCATGAATCCTTTTTAGAAGTTACATACAATTTTTTAATCGTTGTTAGTTCTTCAATCCCACAGTCGCGAACAACATCTTTAGCCCATTGGAAAATTTTTGTCACATACTCTGATCTTTCACTTAATGTCCGATTCCCTGACTTCAAGAACCAATTCCACTCGCTCAGTTTTTTGCTAATTTGGTTTACATCACTAAAATCAACTACTAATTCGTCCATCCCTTTCAATGTCCGAACTTCTACTCCAGCCAAATTTGCACTGATTTTAACTTCATCAGGGACTGTACTACCAATAAGAATTAATTTAGGACAATAATAATTCTGCCCAAATTCATCCTGCCACTCTGTTTTTATATCATCATCTAGGGAAACCACAAGTGCCCTATATTCAAGTATTTGTGCAATGTTTTCCCGTGTCAATTCATCTTTCTTCAATTCAACAATAACAGGTCTATTATCTCTAGTATCTTTAAATAGTAAATCAATATATCGATTTATATCTACCCTACCTATATTCACCTGCCTTCCTGGTATCCCGCCTCCCTTACCTTTGACATTAGGGATTTGAAACCTTTCATCTAACAACCACGGTGATTGGTACAAAATCTCTTCAATATCTTTTTCTGATAAATTCATTATACAGTTCCTCCATTATTTTTTAATATCTTTACCTGCATATTAAACACTATCATTTTTTAGGTAGTTTGCTAACATTTCAGCAATAGTTTCCTTCATTTCTTCCCTAAGCCATGCCGGACCTATTACTTCCAAATATTTCGCTTGGCTAAGAAGCCACATTTTTATTCCATAGCCAAATACTTCCGCTTTTATAAATACTGCATCCCTTTCTCTTTTTATAATTTCTGATGTAGGCAGACGATCCCTTATTGCTTCTTCTGACTTCCCCCAATACTTTAAGTAAATTGTCATAAGCTTGCCTGGTTGCATGAATTGTACCCTCTTACGAAACTCTCCCTCTTCAAAGCGGCTAGCATAAGAAATCCTGAACTTTTCATCCGTAATACTGTAACTTCTAATCCTATCTAATCGATAGGGAACTGGCTCTTCATATTTCCAATCATAAATTTCAGCAATCAGATAAAAATAATATTCGGCAAAAGTAACTCCTAGAGGCTTTACTAGGCGTTCAACGATCTTTTGATCTGTTCTTTCATAATACAGTTTGACAAACTTTTGTTCTTGTACCGCATGACTTAATTCCCAAATAGACTTAAGCAATGGCTTACCGTGTCGAACAGCAACATAGTTTTTCTGCTCATTCTGGATCATTTTTTTGATAAATTTAGCTTCCACCGGGTAACACTGTAAAACCAGCCTATTTAATAAATCATACATTTCTTGGTTAGAAAATGCTCTGCTTTCTAAAATAACTTTTGCTATTGCTAAAATTTGTTCCTTATCTAACCAATTATTTGAAGACCCGTTCAATATATATCCATGTTGCTTTTTACAATATTGGATTTCACCAGCTTCTTTACCTAATTCAAAGTGAGAAAAATAATTTTTTAAATCATCAATATCCCGTTGAATAGTTTTCTCATCAACACCAAAACAAGCAGCTTCTTCCTTTTTACAAATAATTTGCTTTTTACTAAAGCGTTCAAACATTGATAATATACGCTCAACTTTACATGTGCCTTGCTTTTCCTTACCCCTTATGACCAACACCTCCATGCTGCAATATATTTTCTATGCAACATATACACGTGAAGTCATTCTCTGACATTAAAACAAACTCCTCCGATTAATTTCCATCCTCCTCATTTTCATACATTTTTTTTATCTGCAAAGTAATAATAACACAAGTATATGGACATAAAATGTCCATGTAAAACATAAATTCTAGGGATTTTTGGCTTCGAGCCCCTAGCGCGCTCTTACAACTCTACGTCGCTGAGGTGCAGGCGGCCGTTATGCATAAGCGGAGGATAAGTGCCAATGGCGGAGCGTTGTATAATGGCCGCCTGCGCCGGGCTTTTGCCTTGCCCCATCATTTTCTAAAGACTTTTCAGATTACAAAACTTATAAACCTAATAGCTAGAAAAAAACCGGCCAGGAAAATCATTTCCTAGCCGGTTTTTAATACGATGGACTATCGGTCTACCCGTTTTCCCCACCAAACTTACCCCCGCCAATTCGCTTATCCCAAGCTCTCTATTTTAATCTCTCGCCCCAGCTTGAAGGCATATATATACTGCTCTTTTACCGGACGGCCGAGAATGCGTTCAATGGCCAGCGCATACATGCTAAGCTGGGCCGCATATTTACCGACCAATTCTTCAGCTGCGTTAGCATAATCTGTCTTATAATCAACCAGCACTAACCCGTCGTCTTCGGCAAACAAGCAGTCAATAATGCCCTGCACAAAGATTTGTTCGCCACAGCCGAGCAAATCCGGATAAAACTTTTCCGCTGGAAGTAGCAAACTAAACGGCATCTCCCGCCATACTTCCTTAGCGTCAACTAACCGTTGACCCAACCTGGAGGCAAAAAAGGTGCTGATTAAACAGGCATCCACTTCGGCAGCCTGCCCGACCGGCAGAATCTGACGAGTTTCCAGCGCGGCGACCTGCTTAGCAATCGTCTGTTCAGAAAAATCGCCAGTTAAGGCAATATGCTGCATAACCGTATGTAGCAGCACACCATACTCTACCGGCGTCAACCGGGATGCGGTTTGCAGGAAACGCGGACGAGCATGTATGGTTTCCGGTTTGGGGACAAACATGGCCTCAGCTTCTTGGTGTTCAACAAGCTCCAGGCGCCGCTTAATCTCAGATACCGACAGTTTAGCAGGCTTGCTGACTGCCGAACTACAGGGGTATTGCCAGCTTAGTAGCGCCTCCACCCATTGGGTATCTGTACTAGATTCAACAGGTTCCAGCCGCCGGACAGCCTGGAGCAAGGTGTCGTTTGCCTGTCCGTCTTCTGCTGCCTGGTTACTTTCGGCGGCCTTAATTATTTTGACATCCCAGGCCGAGAGGCCACCTGTCGGTAGCGCGACCGGCTGTTCATCACACTGACCATACTGCCGGATAACCGCGCCGTCAGCATGTCTGGCAACCGCCATACCAATCCAATCCAAATAACTCTTGGCTTTGATAACTTGACTGGCCGGTAGCTTTTCCTGTGGTTCACCTACTGCCCGACACCACCCGGCACATTTTTGGGCTAGCTTCTTAGCCGATCCAATTAAAATGAGTTTTTCCCTGGCACGTGTCAGCGCCACATACAAAATTCGCTGCTCCTCGGCCTTGGTTTCAAGTTCCAGCTTATGCGCAATTCCCCAGCGCGCCGGTGTCGGATAGCGAAACCTAAGTTCCGGCAAGGTTACATACGGCCCCACCCCGAGTTCCTTGTGGCATAATACCAGCCCGGTCGAATCCATAAGGTTAAAGTTTTTACCCATATCGGCCACAATAACTACCGGAAACTCCAGCCCCTTACTTTTATGAATACTCATAACCCTGACCACATCTTCGCTCTCGCCTAATGCCCTGGCAACCGACAAATCAGAGTCCTTATTCTTCAGCCGCTCAATAAACCGCAAAAAGCGAAATAGTCCGCGAAAATTCGTAGCCTCATACTGACGGGCTCGGTCATACAGCGCCCGCAGGTTAGCCTGCCGCAGCGCGCCTCCCGGCATCCCGCCGACATAGTCATAATAGCCGGTATCCTGGTAAATTCGCCAGATAAGTTCAGCCACTCCTCTACGCCTGGCCAAGTTACGCCAAATCGTTACTTTCTCCAAAAAGTTCTCCATTTTAGAAAAACCAGCTTGGGTTTGGCTGTACGCCTGCGCTGCCGCCCACAGACTGCCTTGTTCCTGGCATAATCGCAGGTCAGCCAGTTCATCGCCTGTCAGCCCAAATAATGGCGATCGCAGCACAGCAGCCAGCGGAATATCCTGGTGCGGATTATCAATTACCTGCAGCAGGGCCAGCATAATAGCTATCTCGGTTTCGGAAAAGTAGCCGGAATCCAGCTCAGCATAACAGGGAATCCCGTTTTGCCGCAGCCTGTCCTGCAGTGCCTGCGCTTTACCCCGTACTGAACGCAGCAAAATTACAATGTCACGATAGAGTAGTGGCCGGTAACCGCCGGCTTGTTTGTCAAATGCCTGATAACCACTGTTCATCAGTTGCTGAATGCGCCGGGCAATGACGACGGCTTCCTGCTCAAACGCACTTAGTTCTTCTTCCGGCAGGCAATTAACTTGTTGGTGCAGTGCCTCGGTGTCTGATTCTGCCCCATCACCTGTCTGCTCATCGCTCAGGAGGGTTTCGTCTTCGGCTTTCTCCCTGTCAATCATAATAACTTCTACCGGCCCTTCCAGACTGGTACCGGCAGCAGTCGGATAATCAGGGCCAGGGTTGAGCTGTTCGTCTAAGCCATATTCGAGCTCCGCTGTGCGTTCGGTCATAAGCTGTCCAAACAAGAAATTGGCAGCATACAGTACTCCCGCCCGGCTCCGGAAGTTTTTGCTTAAATCAATGCGTTTGCAGCCTGGAAATTGGCCGCTTTGATAGCCATGGTACTTATCCATAAACAGCGCGGGCTCAGCCAAACGAAAGCGGTATATGCTCTGCTTAACATCTCCCACCAGGAAGAGGTTAGGCTGCTCATCACTGGCAACAAGCCGGATAATTTCTTCTTGCACTCGGTTAATGTCCTGGTACTCATCCACCATAATCTCACTAAATCTGGCTTTGAGGCTGATAGCAACCGGCGATGGCTTGCCCGCCTCGTCCGCCTCCTGTTGTGAATCTGCCGCCCGCAATACGGCCAAACACAAATGCTCCAAATCATTAAAATCAACAATGCCTTTATCTTGTTTGGCCTGGGAGAATTTTTCGCTAAAACTCCTGACAAGTTGAACCAAGGCTGCAACCAGCGGTTCAACCTGGCGCAAATCCTCCACAAGTTCAGCGCCGCTGCGCTCAAAATAAGCCGCGTTTGCGTCGGTTATCTTCTTTTTGGCTTTATTGCGCTGCCCTTGAAAATAGTCCTTAACTTCCTTGGGCACATCCTTGCCAACCGCAGCGATCCGGGGAAAGCTCACTTCTGCCAAAGCCTTGGTCAGTACCGCCCAGGATGAGGTGGCAGCCACCAGCAAGCTATCAATAATTTGGATATCCTCAGCAAATGTCTGCGCGTATGCTGCTGGATTACCCGGTTTTCCCACCTCAGCCATGAGCGCTAGCAGTATTTGACGAGCCTCTTCCCAGTCCAGCAGCATTTTGTCACGCACCAAACCTGACCAGGGAGTATCATCAAAGCTGGTGCCCGCGGGCAACGCAAATTCATTGCGCAAGTTGTTTAACCAACGATCCGGCCAGGGATGGCTGCGGGAAAACTCATATAACTTCAGCACCAACCCGGCAAGTGAATTATCACTGTCCTCGTCTCCATAATGCTCAATCAACGTCATAAAACCGGGCTCTGCCTGCGAATAATTTTCCTCAAACACAGCCTCAAGCACATCACTCTTGATTAAGGTAACCTCGGTGTCATTGGCCACGCGGAAATTAGGCTCGATAGTCAGCAAATAGAAATACTGACGGACAATACTTTGGCAAAAAGCATGCAGGGTAGAAATATTGGCGGCATTAAGCAGTACCAATTGCCGCTCAACATGACGCCTAAGCTCACTATCAGTAAGTTCGGGCTGATTAAGCACAGCATTGAGCGCTTCCCCGATACGGCTGCGCATCTCATTCGCCGCTGCATTAGTAAAAGTAACCACCAGCAAACTATCCACACTTAATCGTTCAGTCGGATCAATAATCCGGCTGATAATCCGTTCTACCAGCACCCAGGTTTTTCCCGACCCGGCGGCAGCCGCCACCAACAGATTATGATTACGGGTTTCAATCGCGGCCTGTTGTTCAGGAGAGCATTGCATTATTCCCCGCCTCCTTTCCGCTTGCGCAATTCATCCATAATAGTCTCATTAGCCAGATCGGTCAAAGCCAGATAGTCATTTTCCGGCAAGTTGCCGTCAAACTGGCATACCGACTTAAACGTACAATAGACGCAAGGTGTGCTTTTCGCCAAGCGGTATGGCCTGATGGCGGTTTCGCCGCCAAGAATACAGCTTGCCACCGTAATCAGCTCCTGCTCAACATGAGCCAATAACAGCTTGAACTCTTCGTCGGTTCTGAGCTTATCCCGGCAGCTTTCATAAAAGCCGTTTTTGCCTACTGCAATCTTAAAGAACTCAGACCAGCCACTAAGCGTTTGCTCCAGCAGGCTGGCAATATTGGTATCATCGAGTAACCAGCCTGGCATTTTCAGCCGGCTGTTAATTTCTTTTTCAATTTGCTCGGCCGGTTTGAGGGTTGACCCGGAAATAACAGGGTTTTTCAAGAAATAATATAGTATACCTGCCGGCAGACAAGCCTGACAACCTTGCTGCGCACTGATCGCCACCAGCAAATAGGTTAACAACTGTAGCTTAATCCCATAGTAAACCTCAGTCAAACTGAGCCAGGCTCCACCGGATTTATAGTCAATGACCAGTACATACTTTTGTCCGTTATGTTCGCCCATATCCAGCCGGTCAATCTGTCCCGCCACTTCCAAAACAGCTTCCGGCAAAGCTAACCTGAGAGGCGGCAAGGCTTCGCTTCCGCGCCCGAAGGCTTGTTCAAACGCCACCGGCCGGAACTCGGTAACCTGAGCCCAGGCAGCCAAACGGCTGACGGCCCTGATCGCCCGCCGCGTCAGTCTTGTAACCAGATGCTCATGCTGCTTGCTGCTAAGCAGAATTTCATTTTGCAGTTTAGGCGCTAATTGCCCAACAATATCACCACATAATTCACTAATCTGATGGCCAGTGAGCTCACCCCAGCTTTGCTCACATGCGGCCAGTCTGTCCCCAAAGGTTTTTAGAACCGCATGCAAAAATTGTCCCAAATCAGGAGCAGCCAACTGATACACCGCTCGTTCCTTGAGATTTAGCCCATACTGAGCAAAATGTTTAAAGGGGCAGGCGCGAAAGGCCTCAAACCGGGTCACACTTCCGCGCAGCACCCCATTTTTCATATATAACCTGCCAGGCAGGCCAGGTTGCAGCGGCTCCAGTTGGTTATAATGAAACAGCCCGGCTACACTTGCCCGCAGTTGTTCCCGCCACCGATTCTGGGCAAGTGCCCAGTTGTAAACATCCCACCAAGCCGGACTGATATGCCCGGTCTCGCGATATAGCCTGAGCGCCCCGGCTAGTGCGGCAAACGCCCGCTTAGGCCTGGCAAGATATTGGGCTTCCCGCCCGGGCGGCGGCTCAACCGGCAGCGCCACAGGCGTAACACCGGCCACCTCTTTTAAGCGCCTGATTATCATCGAAGGCGCTAGTGCCTTGCCTTCGGCATCAGCCAGTGGATAACTGACCCATAAAAATGAGCTGGCGCGCGATAAAGCCGTATATACCAAAAACTGCTCGGCAAATACATCGGCCACGGCCCCACTGCCAAGCTCCAGTCCCAGCAGCTTTAACCGCGCTCGGTCTCCGTCATTTAGCAGACCTTCGTCCCGGCGGCGGCGTGGCAGCACGCCATCACTGACCCCGGGGACAAACGCCGCCTTTATTTGTAAACGCCGCGTTCGTTCCAGAGCAGCAATCGTAACATAATCAAGGCCTGGCGGAATCAAACTCAAGGTCGTTCCTTCCAGACCCTCGCTGACAACTGCCGCAAATTCCTCAAGCGTCAACGGTTGCTGCGCAAAGGTATCCACAATCTGATCTAATAATTCGATAAGCTTGGGCCACATCTGCTGATGCTCCCTAGCCTGTTCCACATCTCCGGCTGCTTCGGCATCAGCCGCCCAGTTAGCCAGTGTATCTGCAATTTTTAGGTTTTGCAAAAATTCATAGACCGCTTGCACTAGTTCCAGCGCCGGCAACCCCTGCTTCAAAGCCGGCGTTAGCCGCTCCGATAGCATTACCAGCGCCGCAGTACTCTCACGCCGGATCACGTTGATTTGACTCAGGTATTCCTGTTCGGCAGCATCTGGTTCATTACAGACCCACTCATCTTCAGCCAGCGAGTAGCGGCGGCGAAATGCCCAGTCTTCCGGCTTGGTCCAGCGTGTACCACGAATACCAAACTCCAGACAATAGTTCTCCAAAATATCAACCTGGTCGCGACTTACAGGCAGTAAATCGGTTTTTAAACAGCGAAAAATCGGCTCATAGCTCCACCTTTCCCCGACAACATCAAGCGCAGACCGCACTAATTCAGCAAGCGGATGATGCACGGCAGGGCGGCTGTTGTCACTGAAAAATGGCACATCAAAATCAGTAAGCACAGTTGCCATTAACTCGGCATAACTATCCATATCACGAATAAGAATAGCCATCTCGCGCCAGCGCAGGCCTTCATCCCGACTCAATCTAATGATTTCACGGGCAATAGCCTCAGCCTCAGTCCGACGGTTAGCTGCCTCTGCCAGCGTAACACTGTTGTCTGGCTCAAATGGCTTAACAGGCTTGCCGCCAGCAAAAAACTGCTGCTCAAGCACAGCAAGTAGCGGCTTGGCAAAACGCCGGGGCAGGCTTAACTCCTGCTGCTTAACCTCGACCTGCAACTGACCCGCTAGCTTTTTTAATTTGCGATAGGTCTCCCATTGCCGGTGGAACAAGGCTTCTTCACGCGAATGCAGCTCACTGTCAGGCTGATTAAGGCAGAGTGTTACCGTCACGGCCTGCGCCGTTGTCAGCATGGCTTCCAGAACCGCATATTCCTGCGGCGTAAAGAAGGTAAAGCCGTCTACCCAAATCTCAGCCTGCTTGACTAGCAAGGCCTCCGGAATTTTTTCCGCCAATAATGTAAGATAATCTTCAGGATCAATATAGCGACAGGCTAAAAAATCCTCAAATCCCTGGTATAGTAACGCCAGATCCTGCATTTTAGCAGTCAGCGCGGGATTGTCGTGACAATCTTGGTCATTAGCAATAGCAGTAAGCATATCCGGGCTAATCCCGTATGTTTTGAACTCTTTTACCAAGTCTGCAACAGTAGCAGCAAAACTTTTTTCGCCAGCCGCCCGTGCTAGCAGTTTAAAATTACTCTTATTCTCCATTAACAACCGGCTAAATACCATACGTTTTCCCAGCTCGGAAATATGCGGTTTGGCTGCACCACCGGTTTCACCCAGCACTCGGTGAGCCAGTCGGCGAAAACCTAGAACATGCGCCCGCATAAAGCCCTGAGACGGACACGCCGCAGCCAGCGCCTGCTCCACTTCATAGGTCGCCTGTTCAGGCACAATAAAAAGAAGCGGCCTGCCATCAGGTGCTTCGGACAGCCGATCCACGATCTCATCAAAACACTGCCACGTCTTGCCATATCCGGCTTGACCTAAGATAAAATTAAGTTTCAAGCGCTGACCCCTCCCTGATACAACATGCAGGCGGGTAGTATGCATGTTACCACCTGCCTGCGTCCGCAAATCTGGATTTAGCTTAATACATGTCCGTAAGGATTCCTTCTATTTGCTCCTCAGTTACCGGCACCGGATTAACCCGTGTAGCTCCTCTGAGGCTGTTGGCTGCCAACTCTTTAAATCCGTCCTTGAACGCGGCCTGACTGACACCGGCCTGCCCTAGGCTTCCGGGAATACCAAGTTGCCTGTTAAGTTCTTTCACAGCATCAATAAACTCATAGCGGTCTTTGCGACCGATACTGCGAGCCAATTCATCCAGCCGTTTACCCACAAATTCATCTTGCATATTAAAGTCAAGCACATGCGGTAACGCAATGGCATTTACCAGTCCATGCCCCAAATCAAACTTGCCGCCAATGGCGTGGGAAATACCATGTGCCATACCGAGTCCCGTATTATCAAAGGCAAACCCGGCGATGCACTGGTAATGATGAACCTTCTCCCGGCTTTCCTTGGTTTTTTCGTGGTAAGATACTGGCAGCCATTTGAGCAGACCGGCAACCGCCCCCTTAGCCAACACCTCACAAAAATCGTCCAAGTTTCGGTTGGTATAGGCCTCAACCGCATGGGTAAGCGCATCCATACCGGTTTCTGCCACTACATTAGGCGGCATAGTCATGGTAATATCCGGATCAAGAATGGCCAGATCAGGAATGAAGGCCGGCGTTTTTAAGCCGATTTTAATATTGAGTTCACGGAAAGTAATAACCGCCGCCCGGGTTACTTCCGTTCCAGTACCCGAGGTAGATGGGATAGCCACAAAGGTTAATTTTTGGCGTGTCTCCGGCAGCTCTCCGGCTTGGGCTTTGTCAAAATCAAGCTCAGGGTACTCATAGAAAAGCGCCATTACCTTAGCCGCATCAATGGGCGAACCCCCGCCGACAGCAACTAATACATCCGGCTTAAACTCCCGCATTTGCGCTAGTCCACTCAGTACAGCCTGCGTATCAGGATTTTTGCCGATACCGCCATAAACGAAGGTCGTACAGCCATTACCGCTCAGAATCCCCTCTATCCTAGCAATTACGCCACTTGTCTGCATCGCACTGCCACCGGTCACAATAAATGCCCGGTCAGCCTTTATACTGCAAAGCTCAGCAATAGAGCCACAGCCGGTAATAACGGCCTGACCACCTAATACTAACTTCTTCATTTATCAACAGCTCCTTTTTAGCTTTTCTACTAACAGCGAAACACGCACAGCTTGTCTATCTTTTATCATATCGAAGTATAGGCTAAACTGCAACATCCATTCTGTTAGGCCTCTGTAAAATTTTTACAGAAACTAACACCTTCTTATGGTTTGTCGGCGGGTTGCACTAAACCGGATTGCTTGCAAGGATAAAGAAAACACGGCATGCGCCGAGCTTTAGCGAAAGCGCAAGTCGATGTTGCCCTTATCCTGTTTTTAAGAAAGTTATACTTTCTGTTAGGGTAAAAGAAAAAGACCCATCCGAAGATGAGTCAAACTCTCTATTCAAGCTGTTATACTATACAGACGGTGGTATGTTGTCCTGTGATATATCAGCTATTGCGGTTTTTTCCCAAACCACTTTTCGTATATCTTGGCATATTCGCCGTTTTGTTTGATTTCATCCAGTGCCTTATTGATTTTACCGGCGAGCTCCGTGTTTTTCTTAGCAACAGCAATACCATATTCCTCAGCATTTAGGACTTCACCAACTAGCTTAGCATCTTTGCTGCCACCCTTGGCTAAATAGTATTCACTTACCGGCAGGTCATTCACCACCGCATCAGCGCCACCGGCCTTTAGCTCAAGATAGGCTTCAGATGCACTATTATATTCGCGGACTTTGGCATCTTTAATCTTCTTAGCGGCTTCCGCGCCGGTTGTACCGATCTGTACGGCAATCCGCTTGCCTTCCAGATCCTTAAAGCTATTAATCGTCGTATTGTCTGTCTTGACTACGATGGATAAGCCTGATTTATAGTAAGGCTTGGAAAAGTTGACCTTCTTGGAACGCTCATCAGTAATGGTCATCGCGGATGCAATGACGTCAATCTGACTTCCCTCCAGCGCCGGAATCAGACCATCAAAACCGATATTGACAATTTGTACTTCCTGTCCCATTTGTTTGCCAATAGCCTTCATTATGTCGACATCAAAGCCGGCATACTCTTTATTCTTTTCGTCTTGGAACTCAAACGGAGGAAAAGTAGCTTCCGCGCCAACCTTAAGCACTTTGCCTCCCTGTTGCGCTTGCTGGCTGCCACCACAACCTGCAAGAGTCAGTGTCAAAGCCGCCAACAGGAGGCTTACAAGGGTAACCCATCTTTTTAACATACTATGTACCTCTTTCTTATTGGATTTCATTTATCATTATACCCACTCTTGTATGGTCAGCCAACTAGTACTTATCGCTGATTTTAAAGAGCAACAGGCACCTGCTTACGCAAGCGCTTAGTATATCAAATTCCCATTGCTTTATGTCAAATTCTCCAGGCTACACCTTTTAGAGCCAGCGCGATCAGCAGTAAGTTTTGTACAAATACTCACACTACAAGTATCAATCCGACACATATTGTTTCAGCTCTTGGTAATAAGCCAACTGATCGGCAAATAATATCCGCGTCAGACCACTTGGCGACGGCACAACAAAATCCGACACTCCGTCTACCATACTGTCTGCCTGACGACCGCAGGTAACACGAGGCTGCCGCGCAAATTCCCGGTATACTCCGACGCCGGCATAGCAGGCAACCAGCGGTTTATACAGCGACAATTTGTCTTGCAAAAGCTTTCGCCCGGCTTGATACTCCTCTTTGTTTATCTCCGCAGCTGTCCGGCTGGGACGAGCCACAATATTGGTAATACCCATTCCCAGAGTCAGCAGTTTACCATCTTCTTCCGGTTTAAACTGATAAGGCGTAAGCGCGGCGGCTGCCAGCAATTTCCAAAACTTATTCGAGTATCCGGCAAAATGATGCCCGGTTTCAGCCGATCGGCTGCCTGGGTTAAAGCCGATAAACAGAATTTTTAGGTTAGGAGCAATAATGTCTGGTACTTGGTTCATACTAACCCCCGCTTTAATGTGAAGAAGCTGACTTCTGCCGGACAGCCGATACGCAGCGGCAGCCAGTGTCCGGTACCGACACTGACATACCCATAAGAGCTGTTTTGGCGGTACATGCCTTTCATATATTTATATTTTGCAGGCAACAGGGATGTCCCGCCAACAACTACCTGACCGCCATGTGTATGCCCAGCTATCGCCAGTGGCACTCCCGCCATAAACGCATTATCGAAAAAATCCGGATGATGCGTCAGCAGCACAGTAAACGCATCCCCCGGTATGCCGCTGACTGCCTGGGAAAAATAGTTTTGACGCTTGGCCACCATTTCAGTTTTATTATTACCCCAGGGATAGTCTACTCCGGCCAGATATAGGCCAGCCGTCACAGGCTGATGGCTATTTTCTAGTACAGCAACCGGACTGCGATAAAGCGCCTGGCGAATGCGGTTAATATCCCGGAAATATTCATGATTGCCCCAACAATAAAAAATACCATAGGGCAGCTCAGCCTGAAACGCCGTTAGCCGCGTTATTGTCGGCGACAAAAGTTCTAAATCATCTACCAAATCACCGGTAATAGCCAGCAAGTGAGGCTGTTGCTGCTTAACCATAGTAAGCACCCGCTCCAGCTTATCCATACCGAAAAAAGTCCCGATATGAGTATCACTTATCTGCGCGATGGTAAACCCGTCCAAGGCTGCCGGCAATTGCGGGAAAGGTAAGGTATACCTGTTAACTACAATAGTATTGTCACCACCAATTACACCATACGCGCTAACAGCAAACGGCACCACCGGCACCGCAGCTATTGCTCCTTGCAAAAATTGACGGCGCGTTAAGCCGCCCGCTGCAAGCTTCTCTGTTTGTGATTTTTGTGGTGCTATTTGTTCTTCTGTCCCCTGCCCAGCATACAGTTGACTAAGCTTAGTACTAATCATTCTTACAACATGCCCTGCCAACAAAAGCGCAAGCATGAACAAAAGGCCTACCAGCCATATATAGGCAGCATAAATCAACCACCTGAGTAGCTCTTCCGCCAAACCACCAGCTGGACGCAGCCAGCGGCTAAGCACAAGAGCAGCTATCAGCAAAACCGTAAGCATCCAGTACGTATTACGAATCGTTTTCCCGGCATACACTGGATGCCATTTGGCTAAAATACGCCCGCCCAACCAGGTTATCCCCAGCATAATCAAAAAACCAATCAGAATTGCCACCATTGATGGACCATGCTGCATGTGTAACCTCCCATTTTCTAAGCCTTTGCTATTGTCATTATACCCCAAAATACCTTTAGTTTTTAATTTTGTTGCAGTTATATTTAGCCTCGCGAATACCTCCGGCATATAGTAGTAGTAGTCTAAGGAGGAGGGGTCTGTATGGCTATCACTACACAACAAACTATTATTAACACAATATTAGGCGATATCATTGGCGTTATCCCCAATTTCAGTTCTCTGGTCAGCTCCTACCGGTTACTTGTTGGCGCAGCAGAAGAAGTCCGCCGCACTCCCGGGGTGCCTTTTGAAATATTTGAACGGGCGGTTATTCGCTATGACCGCGCTGGTACATTGATTGATATTTTACTTGAACTGTTATGTTGCAAGATAGCCTTTAGCAGCCAGTTTCTTGCAGTAACCTGCGCACCGGTTGATGTATTTCGACTCTTAGCAAACAGTGACTCGCTCAATGATCAGTCTTTCCAAACAGCGGAACAAATCATTATCCTCGAAGCGCTACGCCAAGTGCTATATAACAATTGCCACGACTCCTGCTTCGGTCCGCCGCCGGAAGGATTAACGCCGCCATCCCCACCACCGACGCCAGTAGCACCTACTACGCCTTCGTCTGATTTGCTTCAAAGTGATCTCGAATCAACAAAAGAGCTGGAAACAGAAGTTACTCCCCCCGTTACCAGCCCCCGCTATAAATATACCAGTCCGTTAAGCCGCAGGCATATCTAGTATATTATTCATCAAGTAGACCGGCCTGTTTATACAGGCTATAAAAATGGTGAGTTGGCCCTACCCCTTTGCCAATTGCCAGCGAGTGCTCAATCGCAATCGTAATATACTCCTTGGCTTTAGCTACCGCTTCGTCTACCGGCAAACCTCTTCCCAAGTTTGCGGCAATGGCAGAGGAAAGGGTGCAACCTGTGCCATGTGTGTTTTTAGTCGCAATCCGCGGCGATTTAAAGTAGACAACCCTTTCGCCATCAAACAAAATATCTGTCGAGTCGCCATCCAAATGGCCGCCTTTGATTAATACATGCTTCGGACCCATCGTAAAAATAGCTCGCGCGGCAGCCTCCATGTCTGCTAATGCCGCAATATTTTTGCCAGTAATAACCTCAGCCTCGGGAATGTTGGGCGTTACAATTGTTGCCAGCGGCAGCAACTCCTGGATCAGCGTAGTCTCGGCTGAAGCGTTTAACAGATGGTAGCCGCTTTTCGATACCATAACCGGATCAACCACAATGTTTGTGGCTCTATATTCCGTTAACTTGGTTGCAATGGTTTTAATTGTTGCGATTTGCGATACCATTCCAATTTTAACGGCAGCAACCGCAATATCATCAAAGATAGCTTCGATTTGCCTCGCAATTACCTCGGGAGTAATATCTTGGACAGCAAATACACCTTGTGTATTTTGCGCAGTAACCGCAGTAATAACGCTCATGCCAAACACGCCATGAGCCGCAAAGGCTTTTATATCCGCCTGGATACCTGCACCGCCGCTCGAATCAGAACCGGCAATTGTTAATACATTTTTCATAAATTATCACCCCTGCAGTTTTGCTGTAAATTCTTCCGATGGCAACGGCCGGCCAATCAGGTATCCCTGAATAATATCACAGCCTTTTTGCTTAAGATAAACAAATTGCCCCTCTGTCTCGACACCTTCTGCCACCACAACTAACCCCAGTTCATGAGCCATTTCAATAATGCTGCCGGTAATCGCCACCTTATTATCACCAACAGCAACATCGTCAATAAAGGTTTTGTCAATCTTTAACGCAGTAATAGGAAGTTTTTTTAAGTAAGTCAGCGATGAATAGCCACTGCCAAAATCATCAAGCGCAATCCGCACTCCCATGTTTCTAAGTTCTCTCAGCTTGCGAATATTATCCTCAAACTGCTCCATCAATACACTCTCGGTAATCTCTAATTCCAGGTACGCCGGCGGCAAGCCGGTTTCAGTCAATATATCGGCAACGACCTGGACAAAATCCTCTTGCCTAAGTTGAACCACCGAGATATTTACTGCAAGACCTAACCGTCGCCGACCAGTAGCATACAACTCCTGGGTAAAAGCACAGGCCGTACTGAGCACCCAAGCACCAATACTGACAATAAGCCCGGTTTCTTCGGCCAACGGAATAAACTTTAACGGCGACACCATACCATAGTCAGGGCTGTGCCAGCGGAGCAACGCTTCAAAACCATCCAGCTGCTGCGTATGCATGTTGTACTTTGGCTGATACTGCAGAACAAACTCATTCTTTTGAAGGGCTTGACGTAGACGAGCTTCCATCAGGGTCTTTTCTACTACCTTGTCATGCATGGACTTATCAAAAAAGCGATAGGTGTGTTTTCCTGACATTTTGGCTGAATACATAGCCATATCGGCATTACGTAAAAGCTCTTCCACATTATCGCCATGCTCCGGATAAGTAGCAATGCCGGCACTGGCAGTAATATGAAAAACATGTCCGTTCACAATTATTGGTTGCTCAAGCACATGCATAATCTTGTCAGCATAAACAGTTACCTCGCTTAGATTATCCATATCCGGCAAAAAGATAACTATTTCATCACCGCCAAGGCGAGCAGCCATACCTGTCTCAGCCACCAGTGCTGACAGTCTGGCGCTTACGCCGACAAGCAGCTTATCACCCCACGAATGGCCATAGGTATCGTTAATCAGTTTAAAATTATCAATATCAATAAAGAGTAGCGCCCCTTGTCTGCCGCCTTCCGCCTTTGCGTCCAACGCTTGCTTGATGGCCTCGCTTAGCCGTTCCCGGTTAGCCAAACCGGTAAGCGCATCAAAATACGCCATATGTCTAATTCTTTCTTCTTTGAATTTACTATCCGTAATATCGGTATATGAGCCAGCCATCTGCAGAGGCTGTCCGCTACTGTCAAAGGAGGCCTTACCCCGCGACAGAATCCAGCGGTATCCACCCTGTGCCGCTTTGGCTCGGTATTCCACCTGGTAAAAGGGTGTTTGCCCGCTAAAATGGCGTTCCAGCGCACTGACCATATGCGGTAAATCCTCGGGATGGACAATCTCCTGCTTCCATTTCTCCTTCGTGGTTACCGCCTGCTCGGGAAGCCCCAGCATATTCCAGCCGCGCTCAGTCACCGTCTTGATATCAGTACTAATGTCCCATACCCACAAACCATCATTTGACCCTTCAAAAACAAGCCTGTGTATTTCATCAGTTTGCCGAATGGTTTCTTCACTTACATACAATTCCCTAAAATTCTGTCTAAGCTCTTCCTCCTGCGCCGCTAATTCTTCATGAACTGTCAGATACTCCTCATTTTGTTGCTGCAGCAGCCGGATAGTTTGCTTATATTTAAAAATAGTCGTCAGTAAAAAAATAAACATAACACTGATCACAATAATTGCTAAATATATATAGCTGTTTAGCAATCCAGCTATATCGGCAAAGATTACGTCCAATATATTACACCTGCTCTATATAAAATTATCCACAGCAAAATATGTCATATTTCACGTAATATATTATACACTATAAATGCAATTCTTTAATGAGAATTAGCCCTTTCTATACACAAAATTAATTAGGACAAAGCCCAAACTAGCTCAAAGTTAAGGTCAACAAAGGTCAAAAAGTCAGCAAAAGTTAGATTGCCTACGTCTGATAAGATTTTTTGCCTAAAATCACGCCAATACGCCTTAAATCACTTACTAAGCCTTATTATTGCCCTCCAATTAATAACACTTTTCTGGTACTATTAAATTGTAAATATTGCCTATGAATATCTCCCCTGGGAGTATGACATAATTTTTTTAGGAGGTATCGACTATGAACAGTGAAAAATACACCCAAAAAGCTGCGGCGGCCTTACAAGAAGCACAACAACTGGCTGTGCTTCATTACCATCAGGAACTTACCGCCAAACATCTTGCCGTCGCACTTGTTAAAGATGCCGAGGGTATTATGGCCTACTTATTAAGCCAGTTAGCTATTGATGTCCGCCTGCTAACCGCTAAACTGGAACAACTCTTGACAAAACTGCCGTCGGTGCATGGCCAGGAAAGCGGCTTACGCATGAATACGGCCATGATGCGGGTTTTGGCCTTAGCCGAAAAACATGCCAAAACAATGAAAGACGAATATATCAGTGTGGAACATTTACTCATGGCAGCTGCCGAAGACGGCGACAGCGATTTAGTCAGCGTGTGCCGTGATTTCGGCTTAACACGCAGCAAAATTCAAGAAGTGGTCAACCAGTTCCGTCGCGGCCAGCCACTAACCACCGATAATCCTGATGAAAACCTACAGGCGTTAAATAAATATGGCCGCGACCTGACTGAGCTCGCCAATCAGGGCAAGCTTGACCCGGTAATTGGCCGGGATGAAGAAATCCGCCGAGTGATCGAGATCCTGTCCCGACGCACCAAAAACAACCCGGTACTGATCGGCGAGCCCGGAGTCGGCAAAACAGCCATTGTCGAAGGGTTAGCCCGGCGGATTATTGCTGGCGACGTGCCGGAAACCCTGAAGAATAAAACAGTATATTCGCTTGACCTGGGAGCCCTGGTGGCCGGCGCCAAATTCCGCGGCGAATTTGAAGAGCGTCTCAAAACAGTATTAGCTGAAATCACCAAAGCCGAGGGCAAAATTATTTTATTCATTGATGAACTGCACACCGTTGTTGGAGCCGGGGCAGCCGAAGGCGCAATGGACGCAGGCAATATCCTAAAACCTATGCTGGCCAGAGGAGAACTCCGGTGCGTGGGCGCCACTACCTTGAATGAGTATCGTAAGCATATTGAAAAAGATACTGCGTTAGAACGCCGCTTCCAACCGGTTATGGTAGATCAACCTAACACCGAAGACACTATTTCCATTCTCCGGGGTTTACGCGAACGCTACGAGGTGCATCATGGCGTAAAAATCAAAGATGCCGCCTTAGTAGCTGCTGCTGTCCTGTCTGACCGGTATATTGCTGACCGTTTCTTGCCTGACAAGGCTATTGATTTAGTAGATGAAGCCGCCGCCAAACTACGCACGGAAATTGACTCCATGCCCAGCGAGTTAGACGAAATTTTACGCCGCATCATGCAACTGGAAATTGAGGAACAGGCGCTCAAAAAGGAGACAGATCCTTCCTCCAAAGATAAGTCAGACCGACTGCACCAGGAATTGGCCACCCTCAAAGAGCAGGCCGATACGCTAAAAGCCCAATGGCAGCTGGAAAAGCAGGCCATTGTTGAACAAAGAACTGTCAAAGAAGAGATTGAAAGTGTCCGTACCCAGATGGAAGCCGCTGAACGAGCCTATGATTTAAACCGGTTAGCCGAGCTTACCTATGGTCGTCTGCCCGAACTCGAGAAAAAGCTCAAAGCGCAAGAGGAAAAGCTTACCCAAAACCGCTCGCACAAGACCATGCTCAAAGAAGAAGTGGATGAAGACGACATTGCCAAGGTTGTTAGCCGCTGGACAGGCGTACCGGTAACCAAACTCCTGACAGGCGAACGAGAAAAACTGGTTAACCTGGAATCTATCCTGCATGAGCGGGTAGTCGGTCAGGAAACCGCAGTCACTGCGATCAGTGAAGCAATTATTCGCGCCCGAGCCGGCATCAAAGACCCTAATCGCCCCATAGGTTCCTTCATCTTTCTAGGACCGACCGGTGTAGGTAAAACCGAGCTGGCTAAAACTCTGGCAGAGGTTCTGTTTGATGATGAACGCAGCATGATTCGCCTGGATATGAGCGAATATATGGAAAAGCACGCTGTATCTCGTCTCATTGGCGCACCGCCAGGTTATGTCGGTTATGATGAAGGCGGCCAATTGACTGAAGCCGTACGTCGCCGTCCCTATAGTGTTATTCTTCTGGATGAAGTCGAAAAAGCCCATAATGATGTTTTTAATATATTGCTGCAAATTCTTGATGACGGGCGTCTAACTGACAGCAAAGGCCGTACTGTTGATTTTAAGAATGCCATTATTATCATGACTTCCAATCTGGGATCACACGAAATATTAAACAGCGATTTTAGTATTGCCCAAGAGCGGGTACTAGACCTGCTAAAGCAACATTTCCGTCCTGAGTTTTTGAACCGCATTGATGACATCGTGGTCTTTAACGCACTTACTACTGAACAAGTAGCAGCCATTGCGGCTATTATGCTGGAGAATTTGAATAAACGTCTGCAAAAACAAGTAACGATTACGCTAACATGGGATGACAAAGCGCTTGCTCTGCTCGCCAAAACCGGCTATGATCCTCAGTTTGGCGCCCGTCCATTAAAACGAGTTATCAGCCGCCTGGTTGAAACGGAGCTCAGCAAAATGATTGTCCGCGGCGAAGTACCCGAAGGCAGTATTGTTCAGTTAAGTGCTACCACCGATAAGATTGTAGTAACTGTTTAACCCCATGGCTTGGCATCACAACGAAAAATCCCAGATCTTGTCTGGGATTTTTTTCACCTACTTAGGACTTTTGTACTAAATGCCTGCGACTTTTGACGGATTGCCTTTTAATTAAATCTATTTTATACTAAAGTTACCAATCCCTGTAAAATGACATCTAAAGGAGCTGGTCTTTTGTCAACCAGGATGATCGCCGTAAAAGATTTGGTTCCCGGCATGGCTATCGGCGAACCAGTCCTGTCAGCTACTGGCAAGGTATTACTCGGAAAAGATGTAGTCATTGTTCCCCGTACTATTTCGCTGCTAAGCATGTGGAATGTTAGCCATGTATTTGTGACTGGCGACAACATGGCAATTGAAACCGCAGTTGAATCCGCTGTCGAATCCGCCAGCAGCGTTCCTGATCAACGACCTACAACCAACGATACTATACCCGAAGAGTTTAAGACCTTTTTCACGGAGTATGATAAATTGGTCACGACCTCTGTCAACTCATTTGATTTTATTCGCAACAACAAACAAGTTCCTATACAGGAATTAAAGGAAACCTCCTTCAGCATCTACTCTACAGTACTGTCGACAGGCCCTGCCATTATGGATTATCTGTTGGTCAGCGACTATAATCTGGCAGACCATGTTACCCGCCACTCGGTGATGGTAGCTTTTATCAGCAGTATTATTGGCCGCAAACTCAAGCTTTCCGATGATAAACTCCATATACTCTGTTTGGCCGGACTTTTACATGATATCGGTAAGCTGGTAATTCCCAAAGAAGCTAACATTGAGCCCAAAGCGCATGTAATACATGGCGGTAAGCTGCTGCAACATGTACCTGCTTTGCCGCAAGAAGTAATGCTCACGGTGCTGCAGCATCATGAAGGCATGGATGGCGGCGGTTTTCCTATGGGCGTTTCTAATGAAAGAATTCATCTTTTTGCCCGCATCATTGCTGTTGCTGACATTTTTCATCAACAGGCTTATACTGGCGAGTCGGCCAACCCCTTCCCGGTTTTGAAATACATGTCGAAAGATCTATTTGATAAACTTGACCAGGGTGTGTGCCAGCCATTTATCCGCCATGTACGCGACTGTCTCATCAATTCGTCGGTTCTATTAAGCGATGGCCGTACCGGGCAGGTTATCTTCTTTAACCCCAACCACTTAGATAAACCTGTCGTCAAAACCCATAGCGGCACAATCATTGACCTTACTACTACCAGGCATATCTCGATTAAATGCCTCATTAATCAGGAATATTTGGCAAACGCAAATTAACCATATCATACTGATACTACTAAAAAAGCCTGTTTTGAACGCGTCGGTTCAAAACAGGCTTTTTAAATTTATCTGTTGACCCGAGGCAAGGCTCTTACCTTCGAAAAGGGGGGAGTTTTATAAGGATGCACCAGGTCTATGTTATTGATCTTCTTTATGTTTAGCAACAAAACCGCCTAACAACGCCGTCACCGGATAATACAGCGCCTGGGCAACAACGGTATTGGCAACGGCCATTGTCACGACTACTGGCAGCATGCCATAAAGATACACTTTGAGCGGCAAGCCTAAAATGACTTTTGCCAACGTTGTAAATGTCAGTCCACTAGCCACGGTGCCAAATAACGCACCAACTGCTGGCCTGAGATCTAATCGCCCCAGCTTCATGCTAAACGGCAAGCCCACCACTAACGCACATATTAACGCGCCCACAGGTTCGCTGATCAGGTTGCCATACGGAAAAACCGATTTAGAAGTAGCCAGACATAGCGCACCTGCTACTAAACCAATTCCAATGGCTCGGCTGGGTGACAGACGAAATAATACAATTGCCAAACAGTACATCGAAATAATCCAGTTAGGTGAAATCCCGGCAATACTCGGACTAACCAACCGCAAAATAGCACCAATTGCCAACAACATCGCAGAAACAGCCGCCCAACGGAACCGCCCCTCCTGCCCGGTAGTAACATTCACCAATTCGCGTTCTTTGTTTTCCATAATTCAACACCCTCCTCAATAAAAATAATGAATTGCCGGAATTGGGGAGAAGTCGTCAGCTGCTAGGTGCTCCGAGGACTGGAACGCAAGCGTACCGGACGTACGCTGGAGTGAAGCCCGCAGGAGCAAACAACGCAGATGGCGGCTTATCGCCAATTCTAAAGTACCAGGAGAAAAATACAAAAAAACCCCGTCTCTTGGATATATAAACATATATATATATCCAAGGGACGGGGTATAACCCGCGGTGCCACCCTTATTGATCACACAAAAATGTATGATCCGGCTCATCAAAGTACGGGACAACTGTCCGATACTCGCTTCCTGGTAACGGCGGAAGACTCCCGGCAGCGCCTACCCCGCGCAAGCGGCTCAGGCTGCATCTCCCAGGCCCATTCAACATACCGGTCGGCACCAACCTCTCACTACCGTTGGCTCGCTGCAGCTTCCATTGTATGTTTACTCTTCCTGGTCATTGATATTGGCAATATGCAATGATTGTGTATATAGAATACCAAGGGACACGCACAGTTGTCAATACACAAATTACTTAGCAGGTATTTTTATTTATATAGAGAAGCTATTTCCTGTATAATTCCAGCAGCAGATCGCCTTATCGTGCTGCTAGCGAGGTGCATATTATTGATGCTAGTCTTTTCGTTTTTAGTTCCCTGGTTGCTTGGTACGCTGCTGTTATTTGCACCACTGCCTGCGGTTGCTAACCAGTTAGCAGCCGTCACTGAGATAACAACCGCTAAAGTATCAGCTGTAACTATTTTTTCGCTAAAGCATAAAGATGTTGTCGCTGTGGCGGTAGAAACCCGGTTACCAGCGGCGAACGTTGACGACCCGTTAGATTATACCTTCGAACCGCAATATCGCATACTAGAAAAAAATAATACGATTACTCTAACAATCGCCGCTGAGCCAGCAGTTGCTGATCCGGTGGTTGCTCCCGCTGATGGTTCGCACTTACTCCAACTAACAGCAGACACCGCCAACAAGGCTGCGTTCACACTAACCGTTTTATATAATGAGCCTGCTAGCGCATTGCTAACGCAGGTAAAGCGCAAGCGGGTAATCGAACCTGACAATACTATTATCTTTAGAACCTATCTTGTCCTGACCTTTGCTGATACCACCACGCCCCAGCCTAAAACCATTGTACTAGATCCTGGACATGGCGGCACAGCCTTAGGGGCAGCCAGTAATGAGCTTGTGGAAAAAGAACTTAATCTCGACATTGCCTTGCTAAGCCGAGAGCTCTTCAGGCAACACGGGTATGACGTATATATGACCCGCACCGATGACAGCAACCCTAGCTTGCTTGACCGTGCCGATGCCGCCAACATTCTGCAGGCTGACGTTTTTCTTTCTATTCATAACAATTCAGTTCCTACCGATATGCCTGATGCCGCCAAAAAGCTGTACCGGGGGACCACGGCTCTCTACAATGCAGCGGCTGCAAAACCAGCGAAAGAATTGGCCAAGCTGCTGGCCGACGAACTGTCAGCAACACTCCGCATTCATCAATATCCTTTGCAGGATCGGCCAAAGTTGGTCGTCCTCAACGCTACCTGGGTGCCGGCAGTCATTGCCGAAGTCGCAATGATGCCTCATCCTCAGGATGCTAAAATGTTGTCACAGCGAGTGTATCGCCGCCAGGCCGCTGAAGCAATTTTTCAGGCTACCGAGAAATATTTATCGCTGCTTCCAGAAGATCGGAGGGGATTGTAGCATGTCCTTCACAACCTTGTATCACCAAATAGCCACCGCCGTTTTCACTCTATGTTTGTTGATTACCCCCACCTACGTTGGCGCAACGCCTGTTGCGGTAAACGCCACCACCAATAGTGCAAATAATGGCTTGGCAATGGCCGGCGACGATGGCTCTGTATATTACTTGGATCTTACCGGCGATATCTATGCTGGAGGTCAGGAAAATATCTACCGATTGCAGCCACACACAACAAACCCCATCATTATTTGCGCCGACGAAGCCTGGAACCTGACTATTTCCGGGAAATATTTGTATTATAGCAATTGGTCAGATCAACACGCCCTTTACCGGCTAAATCCAAATACCAACGAAAAAACCAAAATCTCCAACCAGCCTATCAGCCAGTTAAATGCAGTCGGCGATTGGTTAGTATATTACAGCCGCGGTAATAACGGTTCTAAAAATGCCATCTACAAGTTAGCCTTGGATGGCCAGTCCGAGCCGCAAAAAATTGTTGATGATCAAGCCGAAAATCTCTGCGTTGCCGGCGATTGGGTCTATTACCTTAACGTCGCCGACAGTTACCGTATGTATAAAATTAAGCTGGATGGCACTAGTCGCCACAAACTCGCCGACGATCAGGTTCTTTTTATGGCAGTAGCTAATGATACTATTTATTACAGTAACGGCAGCGACAACCACAAGCTCTACACGATCACCATTGACGGACAAAAGCGCACCAAGCTGACTGATGATAAAGCCAGCTTCATTAATGTTAGCACTGACTTTGTTTATTATACCAACGCCTCTGCTAATCACGCTGTATATCGCATTAACATCAAGAATCACAGCAAGCAATTGGTTTGCGATTTGAACATCGGGCCGCAGCCCATCCTGCTTGTTAATAATTTGCTATACTATAACCGTTTGTTTTTCAAACTCTAATAATGAATACATAACTCCACCGGCTGCGGCCGTAAGCTTTTGCAAAAAACCATCTGTGCTATCAAGCCCAATACATAAAAACCCGCAATCTCCCTGTTTTATCTCCCCAGCCGCGGCCAGCGCTTCTGTCAGCGGCTGAATATTTTCATCATATCGTTTGCTGGGTACGCCATCAGTAATTAGAACCAACAACGGTTTTCTTACCTTCTGTTCCTTAAGGTAGGCTAGTGAATACCTAAGCCCTAACGCCAACGGCGTAGCTCCCCGCGGCACAATTTCGGCAAAAGCCTGAAGCACTTGTTGTCTGCTGGTAGTAAATGGCCGCATAACGACAGCCTGCTTGTCCTGGAAAATCAGCAAGCTCAGACGGCTATAGCCAAACTTGCTAATTTCACCCGCTGCATATCTGGCCGCTTGTAGCCGACTACCCGCCATACTGCCACTGCAGTCCACCAATAAGCAAACATCACTACTTTTTTGCCGGCAACACCAGGTATACCGTATATCTGGTGCTTTTATCTGCAGCCGCCCGGTTATTCCCTCTGCCAACAACCGTTCTGCGGCTGCACTTATAGTAGCTGTCACATCAAACCCGCCCGAACATACTTGCTGGTTACAGATTCTAGACTTGCTGCCAAACTCTTCTAACTTTCGCAGGTTTCTCCTGTATAGCCCCACGCCAGAACGGCATTGCCTCTGCCGAACAGCTTGTTTATAGCTGTTATAAAGCCCCTTTAGAGAAAAAACGGGTATGTCCTTGTAGGCCTCGCTCTTACGCTGGTACGTCTTTGCCTGCTTGCCGCCTTGCAGGCTCCCCTCCTCTCCAACAAAGGTCTGTCCGCAATTCTTATTTGCCGGTAGTGTGCCACTGCCAGGTGAGCTGCCCACCCGTCCGCCATCAGGTGCTAACTCAGGAACCATGTCCCCAGCATCATCAGATTGCTGGTAGGTTGATTGATTTACCTCTGCTGCGGGGTCATTGGTAAGCAGCGAATCGGTTTTATCGGCGTACGGGCTAAGATCGCTTTTACAGTCAGCGGCCTCAACATAGGAAATACCCTCATTACATCTTAGTTCCAACCCCAGATCCATGATAGCAGTCTCCACTGCCGTCATAATATAAAACAAACAGTGGAACTTATCTTGCGGCAATAGCAATGCCACATGCACGTGATTCTCATGTACCCGGCGCACCGACAGCTTCTGCCCGCCTTGCAGCCGACCGGTTATTCTACCACCACCAGTCGCTGTCTGAATGTCGACAAATTCAGGGTTAATCAGCCCTCCACGCATTAGCGGTGTCTGCTGCATGCTGAGAGTACGATACGCTTCCAGCGCTAAGCAGACATAGCGAGCCACAAGCAGATGATCAACCATCCCGCATTCGTGAAAAATGTCTAAATGACCAATTTTGCCTTTGTCCTGTCGATAATAAAAAACCTGGCCAGCATCAGAATTTACCATAATTTGCACACACTCAGGACTATAGGCATGAAAAGCATGTACTTTACTGCTCAAAACAGCACTTTGTCCTAGGCGTATCCCTTGCCCCTGCTCAAGCACTTCACTGATAACAGCCGCTGTTTGCCCTAACCGGTCTAGGGATAATGGCGCAAGATTAGCCTTCAGGCTATTAGACATGCGGCTTACGATCTCTATTCACCAGTTGCTCGTCAGGTAATCGGCATAGCGGCATTGCCGGTTTAGGTGGTGCAATAATTTTAGTATGCAGCGGATCAATAAATTGCGCCCCGCCAGTGCCACCCAGGCCACTATCACCTGGTATCTGCCTGTGGCTTTGTAGCAAGGCAGCCAATCGGGATTTAAACCTGCCCCAGCACTCAGGCCAACGCAATCCTGCCTGTTTTGCTAGCGTAGTAGGCGTTGCCACCGGTACACCGGGTACTTGCCCAGCCAGCAATCTCTGTAGGTATTCCATGATGACAGCCAATGTATCCGCACTAACCCGATGTGCTAATACCAGCGGTGCTATTTCCACAAGCTCAAAAATACCGGCAGTTACCCGTCCGGCCAGCAAGGCCGCAAGACATGCGGCAGACTCCAGGGCAATAACCGTACGCAAACTCTCCAGATTATAGTCAACATATACCTTACCCAGCACTTGGCGTAATTCCTGACTTACAGTAACTCGATCTAAATGGCAGTCCAAGCGTTTGTCAAATTCTAGTGGCAGCGGACAGCCAGGTTCTCCCTCCAGAATATTGACAACTGACTGCTCAGAATCCGGCCGCGCCATAACTACTGTTATATCAAAGCGATCGGCCAGTTGTTTTCTAATGAGGCTAAGCGACCCCGGCTCTTCATCAGGATTAGCGGCCGCCCATATACACACATTGACAGGCAACTCCACCACCGGCAATCCCGGTTCTTCGATCTGTACCCGCCCTGGCCGGGTACCCATTACATCTAAAAGCACATCTGCAAGTTCAGGTGCGGTATCAACAAGCCGGTTGATTTCATCAATAAAAATAATGCCCCTGTGAGCCTGCGGGATAGTACCGGGCAACAGCGCCGCCAATGGATTATGGAGGTCTGTCAGCTTACCAAGGTCAATACTGCCAACAACAGTACCGAGCTTTGCCGCCTGCGATATTTCGAGAAAAGGCCGTGGAACCTGTTCAACCCCTAATGCCTCAATTTCACCGGGTGATAAATGCCGGTGAACCGGACAATGAGGCCTAGCCGGATCACAGTTATACAGACAGTTCTTTATTCGGGTAATAGGCGGCAACAATTGCCGTGCCGCCCGCATAATGCTTGTCTTGCCAGTGCCGCGCAAGCCTTCGGCCTGAATATGAAACGGCTGCCCACTTACAAGCGATGCAACTGACATCTCAACTACTCTAAATAAATTTTGGTTGCCGCTATGACGAATAAGTCGGTAATATTCATTCATCCACCTCACCTCCTGGATTGCTTCTTGTAAGGTATTGTTCCCCGCAAAACGACTTACATGCAGCACTTCTCCAAATCGAAAATTGTCACAACCATATGCTAAAAACTGCAACAATTTGATAGACTATTGTGAAAAAATATAATATACTTGATGATGTATAGTCATATAGTCAATAGAGAATATTTGGCATACTTGTCGAAAGGCAAGGACGCAAAGCTATGGGTCTAACGGCCGTTAACGCCTATGATTGCCAGGTTGCAAATTCGATTCTTTTGAATCGAATAACAGACCTGTTGTGTCAGGTCTGTTATTATTTGCAACGCAGCATAGAGTTTATGGGAAATAGAGAAACTTTGAAGGGAGCTTTTATTGTGCAAAGTATACGCGCTAAACTTTCCGTAATAGTAATTTCTTTATTTGTGGTTGCACTTAGTGTGCTCGCAGGTCTCAACTATTGGCAATCACAAAAAATGTTAACACAGGATGTTGAAACTGAACTTGCCCTTGTCGCACAAAACAACGGAGAAGCCATCGGCAGGTGGCTTGAAGAACATAAAACAGAACTGGCAGCTATTGCACGTTCGCCAATTATGGTCAGCGGCAATCGCGAAGCCATGGTGTCATATATTACCTCAGAAATAAAAAACAACAAGCTTTATGAAAATATCTTCTGGACTGATAGTAAAGGTAACTATGTTGATACTCATGGCATAGCCGGAAACTCAACCAACCGTCCCTACTTTAAAGGCGCAATTGAAGGAAATGTTGTCATCTCAGATCCCATCTTATCTCCAACTACCGGCAAAATGGTTGTGGTTATCGCTACCCCCATCAAATCCAACGGACAGATTGTCGGGATTCTGGCAGGTGCCATTAATATTGAAGATGTGGAAAAGCGTGTTCTTGGAATAACAGTAGCTCAGACCGGCTATGCATATGTTTTGCGAAAAGACGGCATGATAATCGTTCATCCGAATAAGGAGTTAGTGAACAAAGCCAATGTTAGCAACGATCCTAATGCAACACCGGCTCTTAAGGCAGCCGTTGAAAAAATGTTGAAAGGGGAAAAAGGTATCGCCAGTTACCCCTATGCGAATGTGGAAAAATACCTGGCGTATGCACCGATTGCAGGAACTCCCTGGTCTATTGGTGTAACTGTGCCTGCTAGTGAAGCTCAGGCGCGCTTGAAAACCTTTGCCATGATTTCACTAGTTACTATTGGATTGGTTCTTGTTTTAGCTACTTTAGTTATCTTGTTTACAGCAACCCGCATCGCTAAACCACTTCAGACACTGGAGAAGATGGCCAGCCGCATTGCCGGCGGCGATCTTAGTATAACCACTGTTAATATAACGTCCCAGGATGAACTGGGTCGTTTAGCACATGCTTTTGAAACAATGGTCGCAAACCTGCGCAGTCTTGTGCGTAAGATTGACACCTCCTCAGAGATGGTAGCTGCATCAGCCGAAGAACTGACTGCCAGTGCCGACCAGTCCTCGCAAGCGGCCAATCAGGTAGCCGGTTCTATTTCCGATGTATCCAATGGCCTTGAAGCCCAGCTAAGTGCAGTTAACGATACATCAGCTGTGGTACAGCAGATGTCGGCCAGCATCCAGCAGATTGCCGCTAATGTCAATGAAGTTGCTGCGCAATCAACAGCGGCTACGTCTAAGGCCAATGCAGGAAACAAATCAGTTGATACAGCAGTACAACAAATGTTCAATATTGAACAGACCGTTATTAATTCAGCTGCCGTTGTATCCAAATTAGGCGAACGCTCTAAGGAAATCGGTCAAATTGTCGATACTATCTCCGGTATTGCCGGCCAAACCAATCTACTTGCACTCAACGCTGCTATTGAAGCAGCTAGAGCGGGTGAACAGGGACGAGGCTTTGCCGTAGTGGCAGAAGAAGTACGTAAATTAGCCGAACAATCTCAAGAAGCGGCAAAAAAAATCGCCGTGTTAATTGCTGAAATTCAAGGTGACACCAATAAGGCTGTGATCGCTATGAATGATGGCACTCGGGAAGTAAAGCGGGGAGCTGAAGTAGTCAACGCTTCAGGACAAGCTTTTCAGGAAATCACAATGTTAATTTCTCAAGTATCCAGTCAAATAAGTGAAATATCTTTAGCTATTGAGCAAATGGCTATCGGAAGTCAGCAAATTGTCGGTTCGGTAAAAACGATTGATGATTTGAGTAAAAAAGCAACAGGCGAGGCCCAAACAGTGTCAGCAGCCACGGAAGAACAATCGGCAACCATGGAAGAAATCGCATCTTCCAGTCAAGTATTGGCCAAACTGGCAATGGATCTCCGGGAAGCGGTAAGTAAGTTCCACGTTTAAAGAAAGCGAAGTTATGAGAACATAAAAGGAAGCTACTCAACGGAGTGGCTTCCTTTTATTTTATATAGTCGCTATTAGTTAGAATGTATAGTTAAGTGTAGCTTCGAATGATCGATTACTTTTTCCTTGACTGATAGTTTTTTGATCTTTATAAACAACATCCATCGTCGCTTGGGCGTAAAGTTTATAACTGAGGCCATAATGAAGTCCTCGGTTATCAAAGTCGAAGTCGCTTTGCTGACCCATTGACCCAAGTTCTTCGACCCGGAAACTTGTTATCGAAGTGGAAATTTTATCGTCAAAATCATAGCCCACACCGACTGCGTACGCAGTATTATTAGTGCTGCTGCTGGATTTGGTATACTCTGCCGTAATGTGACCCTTGCCTACTGTATAGGTTCCGTCTACAGCCCAGTGATTGGTGCTTGCCTCACTGCTGTAGCGGCCCAGCGTAATACCATAATTGAAGTTTTTCGAAGGACTATAGCCGCCTCGTATTGCATACACTTTGTTTTGGAGTTCGCCGTCTGGATTATCCTCTCGCGCCGCGATAGCCGATATGTCCATGGCACCAACAGTACCAGCAACAGAAAGGCCGTCGACAAAGGCTTTTTTGCCGATATTTGAATCAGGCCGACTATATAACAAGGCGGTCGTGCCCACAGTTGCCGCCTGGCGGCCAAGCTTGTAGGCCAGCTTATCTTGCTTATAATTGACACCAAACTGATCTAGGGCAACCACCCATTTTTTGTTTTCTCCATACGCTGCAGAAGATACATTGAAATCCGCTTGGGATGAATTTGCTACATTTTGCGCTGCCAGACGAGTATATAGTGACCAACCTTGTCCCAAATCAGCCTCGCCCATAAGTTTAATTGTATAAACTGCGCCGCTGGTTGTCGTCTCGTCTTCAGCAGAATCGTGCTGATATTTGATGGCTGCGTCGCCAGTAATAGTAATAGGTTCCGCTGCTGCCGTTGCACTGCTTACAATAAGACCGGCTGCTACTGCTAACATTATCTTTTTCATTACATATCCTCCTAGATACATTTGTATTATCTACGTGTTAGGGAAGCTTTCGCGAAGATTTTTTTGTGGCAGATAGTTTTCCAGAACAACAACTGCTTCCCCCTGTTTGGCAAGAGCCTTCGCTGCCACAACTGCAACCGGGCTTTCCAGCAATACTTCGCCATACCCTATATCCTGCGTAGCCAAGCGCGGCTACGCCAATACCATTTACTAATAGGCTTTCCATTTCACGGCCTCCTTCTTTATTCAGTAGCCAGGTAACTTTCCATAAAAAGACCACATCCCACTCAGCTGGCTTATGCGATAGCTACCAGACCGGCTTTGGTTTTGTTATCAAGCAGTTTAATCTTACTAGACATATTAACCAATACCGCTACGATATCCGGGTCAAATTGTGTGCCTTGACAACGCCGTGTTTCATCTATTGCCTGGCTGACAGTAAGTGCCGAACGGTAGGGTCTAGCGCTGGTCATGGCGTCAAATGCGTCGGCAACTGCCACAATTCTTGCGCCTAAAGAAATCTCCTGACCGCACAAGCCATCCGGATAGCCCTTGCCGTCCATTCGTTCGTGATGATGGCGCACAATATCGGCAACTGAGTGGAATACCTTGAGTTTACCGACAATGGTATCCCCGATTTCGGGGTGCTGGCGAATGATGGCGAATTCATCCGCTGTCAGCTTACCCTGTTTATTGAGAATTGCGTCCGGAATACCTATTTTTCCAATATCATGCAGGTGGGCGCCAATATGAATCCGGGTCTGTTCTGCTGCTGATAATCCCATGTGCTTCGCCAACATTAGCGATAACTCAGCCACCCGTTCAGAATGCCCGCACATATATGAGTTCTTGGCGTCAAGCGCGGCGCTCAACGCATCTACCATTTCGTGCAGATCGTCAATTGTAATTTGATTCACAATGTATCATGCCCTTTCTTAATTCAACCGCATGCCTATCTGGTAAATCGCGAGCGTAACTACCCAAGCTATCACTGTGGAATAGCAAAAACTGAAAGCCGTCCATTTCCAGGAGTTGGTTTCCCGTCGTAAAACGGCCAGTGCCGCCAGGCAGGGAGAGTAAATAAGCGTAAATATCATTAGACAATAAGCTACCAACGGACTAAAGGCAGGATCTGCAGCCATCGCTTCTTGCAGGCTTGTTGAATCAGCTTCATCGACTTCACCCACATTGTAAATGGTGCCAAGGGTGCTAACCAAAACTTCTTTAGCAGCCATTGCCGATATTAAGCCAACACCCATTTTCCAGTCAAATCCCAGTGGCTTAATAATTGGTTCCATTGTTTTGCCAAGTTGTCCGGCATAGCTTTGAGCCAGTTTTTCGCCAGCCTGCTCTTTAGCAAGCTGTTCGGTTTCACCTTGTTTCTCCTGCTCAAGATCATAATATTGGATAGCGTAAGGGTATAGTGCAGAGTTGGCTTGTTGGAGCTGGTTAAGTTGCTCGGCTTCGTCTTTCGCATCATTAATTGCCGCGATGCCGCCGATAAGAGCATTCAATTCTTCATTATCATCCAGCTGCGCTATCTGTAAAGGAATAAGAACATTTTGTGCAACCTGTGCATTAAAACTTTCCTCGACTTGCGTTTTTGCCTGATCGTAATCCTTACTATATTTAACATTGGTAGGATAATTGGTGGCAAACCACACCAGAATGGAGGCAACCAAAATCAGTGTGCCTGCCTTCTTCAAATACAGTATGCTGCGCTCCCACATATGCGTAAAAATGCTGCGCATTGTCGGCAGATGATACGGCGGCATCTCCATAACAAAGGCTTCGGCTTCGCCGGGGAATAGGAATTTGCGAAAGATTAGTGCCATAAATATAGCTAAAGCAATGCCTACAATATAAACAGAAAATAGCACTGTACCCGCCATTTGCTGGGAGAAGAAAGCTGCGGTGAGCAACGTATACACCGGCAGCCGCGCACTACAGCTCATCAACGGTGCAACAAGAATGGTAACCATCCGGTCTCTGGGGTTTTCCAGGGTACGCGTCCCCATAATAGCCGGAACACTGCAACCAAAACCTAAAAGCAGCGGAATAAACGACTTGCCGTGTAACCCAGCAGCGCGCATTACCCGGTCTATCACAAAAGCGGCTCTGGCCATATAACCAGTATCTTCAAGCAACGCTATTCCCAAAAACAGCAGTAAGATATTTGGTAGAAAAACAATGACACTTCCCACACCACCGATAATACCGTCGACCACTAGTGACTTGAGATCGCCATCTGCTAAATACAGGCTGATAAAGTCTCCGCACCAAGTAACACCTTGTTCCAACCATTCCTGTGGATAGGCACCAACCGTGAAAACAATATTAAATAATAACCACATAATACCGAAAAATATTGGTAGACCCAGTACCCGATGAGTCAGTATACTGTCAATCCTGTCCGAGCTTGTCGCGCCGAGATTATTGTTGACTGGCACAACTTGCTGGTATACTTCCCCAACAAAACGATAGCGGCTTTCGGCTATTACCAATTCTGGGTCGTCGTTAAAGCCAGCTTTTAGTTCAGCTCTGGCTTGTTCAACCACGGTCAT
Organism: Bacillota bacterium; assembly: GCA_023443285.1. Classification (GTDB taxonomy): domain Bacteria; phylum Bacillota; class Negativicutes; order Sporomusales; family Sporomusaceae; genus Sporomusa. The sequence continues at coordinate 8,580 of JAEZVB010000085.1, read as the reverse complement.
AATCTTTGAACCACCCTCAACAAGCTGGATTGCCGCTCTCACATCCTGATCATTCTCCAGAAGTTTGATAGCCAGCCAACGCAGCGGATACTTGACCTCGGTCAGGTTTACAAGCGCATCGCTTATCAGTTTAATTTTATGCTCAATCTCCTGTCCATAGTCTAACCTGAACGGCTGCTGTTTGTGTGCTGCCGTAGCGTCTACCACCGTCTGCAGCAGCTCATCTGTACCCCGGTTGCGGTTACCCACCATGCGAACTACGGAAATGCCCATTTTTTGGCTTAACATCTCGTCTTGGATTTTCAGTCCGCGATTTTCCGCCACATCGGTCATATTTAAGGCCAACACCATAGGCCGTTCCAACTCCAAAAGTTGTACCGCCAAATACAGATTGCGCTCCAGGTTTGACGCATCCAAGATATTCACAATGATATCCGGTTTATCGTTGACAATTACATTACGTGCTGCCAGTTCATCCAGCGAATGGGCAGTCAGACTATAGGTTCCAGGTAGGTCTACCAGCAACAGCTCCTTGCCTTGGTAGCGACGGAAACCCTCGCGCCGTTCCACAGTTACGCCGGGGTAATTGCCTACATGCTGCCGCGCCCCGGTAATATTATTGAAAATCGTGGTTTTGCCGGAATTGGGATTGCCGGCTAGAGCCACTGTCAGGTTATTCGTTGACATTAGTTTGCCTCCTTAATTTACGTGCTTATGATTTTTGCCAATACACCACCCACCTGCACCTGCCATATTCGTAATGCAGAATAAAGTAGTCGCTAGCCCCCTATATCACTGAGTCTTAACCTCAATTAGTGCTGCCTCTGCCTTACGCAGGGAAAGGTTAAAGTTTTTTACCTTAATCTCCATCGGATCGCCTAGCGGAGCCAATTTTTGCACCTGGATATAAGTGTCGCCAACAATCCCCATATCGACAATCCGGCGTCTTACCGGGCCGGTTCCGTAAACCTTTGTCACCACACCGATTTCACCCGGCTCTAACTGGTTGAGTGTTTTAATCATAGTAGCCTCCTTGTGTTAATTGATTTTGGGAATCATTCTCAATTGGCAAGCAAAATAATAATCCTTTCGTAAGGATGTTGCTTGCTCTGACTATAACTATATATTTGGCTTAAATGATACCTGTACGCCTTGCCCGCCTAATCTGTCCCTCATACAGCGCAAGCATTGCTGCCCCTTTGCGCTGATATAATAGGTGGAACACAGCTGAATATCAAGCTTTTTTATTCCCCGCTTAACATAAGAAAGAGTCATATCCTTTAAACATTCTGCGTGTTCTTCATAAATATCCCCATCCACTAATAAATCTACTTTTTTTTCATTAGAACTTATTTGTATCGTCATAATTACTCCCCCTGTCTATTCACAACCTTACTACAATAATGATTTTATTTGCTTCCGAGAAACTTACTCTCTCTAAGTTTCCCTTCAACCGCTCGCCATGATCTTTTGGCAAAAACCAATGGTATGGATTGCGCTTTGGCTACAAGTTTAGCATTTTTAGCAGCACAATGATTAACGTAGTCAGTCAATACCAAGACAAATGCGGTGTCTTTGGGCACATTTATTTTATTTTTATCAAGGGTTTTCCTTCCGGAAATATGTACTAATTGCGTAACCCCTATAGAATACAAGTTTTTTTCAATACTGCCTAAATAATCACCCCCAACGACAACCACCGACATACGAAACACCTGCCTTTCCTATTTTCGTTTAATATTATTACACCTATAAGCTCTGCGCTTTCTCATCATACTCTCTGATTTTTGCGCTGCTCTCTTATCCAGCCTCCACAAGCTCAGCTAACTTTTGCTACTGATCGCAAACCGGGGTCAAAAATCGAGATGCTATTTCGCCCATTATTCTTCGAATGGTATAAAGCCTGGTCAGCGTAATTGTATAAATTATCTCGGTCAAAGCACGGAGCTTGTGATAAGGTGCATATACCGATAGAAACTGTGACTGAAGTTTGCTTTGCATCTCCCAATTTAAATTTGTAATTAGTAATTGCAGTCTTAATTCTGCGAGCGACCATCATCGCCTCCTGCGAACTTGCGCCCGTCAACAGAACAGTAAATTCCTCCCCCCCCGATACGCGCCACCAAGTCGTTTTCCCTGCTATATTTCTTAATAATCCCGGCAATTTCCAGCAATACTCTGTCACCTGCTTCATGTCCAAAGGTATCGTTTATTGTTTTAAATCGGTCGACATCAAGCATAAGCAGCGAAATGGGGCGACAAGTACACACCAGCGCCGCAAACTGTTTTTCCATCGTATCGAAGAAACAGCGCCGGTTGGCTATTGTTGTAAGCGGATCTGTCAAGGCCATAACTTGCATTTCTCGGCGAGATTGTTCTAATTTCTCTACAACCTGCTTTAGTTCTTGTTCCCGCAGGTCAATCTGGCGTGCCATCCAGTTCATATCACGCATAAGGAGCGTAATATCATCCTCATCATCTCTGTCCCTGGCTTTGTTCGGCAAAGATAACCGGGCCCGGTAGTCCCCCTGCTTTACCAGTAAGCAAAAATACCGTATTTTTTTTAAGGGCTTACCAAGCAGTCCCTCAATTAGCAAACCCGGTGTGGCAAGCGCTAATAAGAGAGCACTCACTAACGATACCGCCTGTATTTGACTAAACCATCTATCAGCAGCTAACGCGCTATTATTGGCTAAACCAAACATAATTCCTTGTGGGATGAGCATCATTACCAGAAAAAACAACCGAAGCTTATACTGCAAATACATCCCTCCTTATACCTGGCATACCACCAGAGGACCATACCACCTGGATTTTTATACTCATGCAGGTACAGTTGACATTGACTGCCGCTGACAAATACATTGCATAACATTGTGCCTTGCCTTATCGAATCTACGAAATAAGCGATTTGCCGCATCCGGGTTATGATAGACTTTCCAATACCCGCTGAATAAACATTCTCCGCCTGCGTTTTGGATAAAGCCAACAACATCTTCTTTGGCTATCCCAAGAAACAAGCCGATTTCATGGGGAAAGGACTGCTTAAACCTTGCCTTCAGAAGGCGCAGAATTTGCAGCAGCGATAGCCTGTCTTGATAACCCATACTGCGTAAAAAATTTCGATTTTCATCACTTGTCACAATTTCTGACAACAATACCGGGTTATAGAATAAAACTAGTATGTACTTTTCGGTTTTTCTCATTTCATAATAGTGCAGCCTCAGTTTTTCACAGCACTTGTCCTTACACTTTTCCCACTGTTGATAAAGGTTGCGGGAATCTTTACTGAACGTCATTAATGAAGATGGCTTCAAGCCAGCAAGTATAGGCGCTGCTTCTAATTCAATTTTGGCCATAAGATACTCGCTATCACTAAAAGTATTTAATTTAGTTATGAAATTGCGTAACAAGATATTTTCCAAAACGTCACCCCAAAAAAGAATCTCTTGTTGATATCGATAATCATTCTCAATACAATATTATAACTCCCTTTTTATTTTGTCAACCTTTTTTTAGCATTTCATGACGGATGTTTCAAATTGCTCCTTCGAATAGGCAGACGCGTCCTGGCATTATCCGCTTTATTACGAATATTACGCCTTTGGTAAAAAAGCAAAGCAGCAGGATATGTTTACTGCTTCGTCAAAGAAGCGCAAGCATTATCCTGCTGCCTTATGTTTTATTCTTATAAGCTTAATTTAGTTTTAATGCGCTCAATAGCTTCCTTGGTGCTCTCCTGGCTGCCAAAGGCCGTCAACCGGAAATAACCTTCACCAGCCGGACCAAAACCAGCACCAGGTGTGCCAACGATATTAACGTCGTTTAGAAGTTTATCGAAGAATGACCAAGAATCATAGCCCTGCGGTGTTTTTAGCCAGATATACGGCGCATTAACACCGCCAAAAACTTCTAATCCCACGCTTTTTAAGCCTTCGCGGATGGTCTTAGCATTAGCCATGTAGTAGCTAACAAGCGCTTTAATCTGCTCTTGGCCTTCTGGAGTATACACGGCCTCAGCCCCCCGCTGGATAACATAAGGCACGCCATTAAATTTGGTGGTTTGACGGCGGTTCCACAGCTTGTTTAAAGGGTGTTTACTGCCGTCCTTAGCTGCCGCCATAACGGTTTTCGGCACTACTGTAAAGGCGCAACGCGTACCGGTAAACCCGGCATTTTTGGAGAATGACCTAAACTCAATGGCTACCTCTTTAGCGCCTTCAATCTCATAAATACTATGGGGAATATCTTTCTCCTGAATATAGGCTTCATAGGCAGCATCATAAAGGATGATCGACTCATTAGCCCTTGCGTAATCCACCCACTTTTTTAGTTCTTCTTTTGATAAAGTAGTTCCTGTTGGATTATTCGGAACGCATAAATAGATGAGGTCTACCCGCTCTTCAGGCAAGGCTGGTGTGAAATTATTTTTGGAATTACAGGTCAGATAGGTAACACCTGCAAATTTCCCGCCCGCCAGTTCGCCAGTTCGCCCAGCCATAACATTAGTATCCAAATAAACCGGATATACCGGATCAGTAATGGCGACTTTATTATTGACGCCAAAGATTTCCTGAATGTTGCCGACATCGCTCTTAGAGCCGTCACTGACAAATACCTCGTCTACATCCAGACTGACACCAAGCGGCTGATAGTCGGTAGCAATGATTTTTTCAATCAAAAACTGATAGCCTTGCTCAGGACCATAACCTCGGAAGGTTGCAGCATTAGCCATTTCATCAACAGCGGTGTGCAGACCCTTAATTACAGCTTCCGGCAGCGGCCTGGTAACATCACCAATTCCCAATCTGATGATATCGGAACTTGGGTTATCTTCCTTGAATTTGGCTACACGTCGTGCTATTTCAGCAAATAAATAGCTGCCTGGCAGTTTAAGATAGTTCTCATTAATTAGTGCCATAGTTTTAAACTCCCCCTCGTTTTGAATAATTTGGTATTTTTCTAATTGTACCCCGAAATGGCGGGGTCAATGCAATCAACAGTGATTGATATTTGGTATTATATTCTGCTAGATGTACATTTTTCCTTCATGTCTTTGTAAAAAAAGGTTGCTGCCATCAAAACTATGGCAACAACCAGTCAATTTTAGCCGGTAGCACGCGCATTTCAGACGCCTAATCGCACAACCGCCAGCCCCACTGTCAACGCCAGCATCAGAAACATGGCAGCATAATCACAGCCTCTGATAGCTACATCTGCAGTAAACTGGCGCCGCCCCCGACGGCCAAACCCCCTGAGTTCCAGACTCATGGCCATAGTTTCCGACCGGGAAATAGCACGCAAAACAAGCGGCTCCACAATCGCAACATAATCCATAAGCCGCTTTAACGGATTGCCGCGAAAAACATAGCCGCGGCAGGCTTGCGCCTCGCGAACTGCTTTGCTCTCTTCCAGAAAGTCAGGAACAAACCGCAGCGCTGACGTAAACATAAAAGCATATTCATAAGGAATCTTACACTGGCTAACCAACGCAGCCGTCAAATCCTGTAACCTGGTTGTCGCCAGCAAAAATACAAAGACCTGTGACATAACAAACATCTTGAGGCCAGACATCAACGAAAACTCCAAGCTACTGCCAAATACATACTGAATAGCTACCAGCAGTCCGGCAAATATCAGCAACCCAGCAACAGCTTTAACATGTTTGCCTGACGGACGGTAAAGCAGCAATAACAGCAACTGGCCAACAGCCAAAGCCACCTGGCCTGAAAGCGTAGGAATAAAAAGTGCCCATACCGATACGGCGACAGTCAATGTGAGTTTGGTGATCGGTGCGAGTTTAGGCATAATCTTTCTTCCTCCCTTTGATTGTGGCCGCAGCCTGTGTGATTAATTCTGCCGCGTTTTGGACGCTTATGCCTGGCAGTTGCTGACCAAGCGCAACAGCAGTTGGCGGCAGCAGACCCCAAGCAGCAATATCATGACTGGCAGTAAACAGTTCGGCCGGCGTGCCGTCAAAAACTTTACGCCCCCGATCCAGCACAGCCACTCTGGCCACATACTTAGCAATAAGCTCCATATCATGAGTAACCAAAATAATAGTAATGCCTTGTTGGTTCAGGCCAGTTAACAATTCCATTAAATTCTGCGCATCCCATGGATCCTGCCCGCTGGTAGGCTCATCCAAAATCAGCATTTTCGGCCGCATGGCAATGGCTGATGCAATAGCTACCTTTTGCTTTTGCCCCCGGCTGAGTAAGCGAGGAAAGCTGCCGGCTAATTCAGTCAAACCTGTCATACTAAGCGCCCAGGCTACCGATTCATTAATATCCCCCGGAGTAAACGCTAGCTGCTCCGGCCCATAAGCCACTTCTTTGGCAACCGTATCCCGGAAAATCTGTCTATCCGGATTTTGGAAAACATAACCAATGCTGCGCGCCATGTCGGCAGGCGTCAGTTTTGCCGTATCTTGCCCTTGAAAGGTAATTGTCCCGCTGGCCGGCTTTATCAGTGACATCGCCATCCTGGTAAGCGTGGTCTTACCACTGCCGTTCCGCCCAACGATGGCGGCAAATTCACCGGCATTGACAATAAGATCCACCCCGTTTAGGGCCTGCCCGCCATTATTATAGGCAAACATTACATTCTTTATATCTAACAATACTTCAGGCACTTTTGGCCACTCCCTCATCACACTCTGACGTAAAATTGTTCAATTCTATTGCTGCCTGGTTTGCGGTTTTCCATATACCAAATGTTAGGCCAGTTTGTTCCTCTAATTCCAGCTTGATGGCCCACAGTGGCGGTACACCCAGCCTAAGCTCTGGCCGCTGCCACATAAAGGCCAGTGTTTGACCCAGATCACCGGCAAATTTAAGACTGCCGGCCTGCAAAACAATCACCTGGCTGGCGTAAGGCAAAACACGCTCCAGTTGATGTTCTACCACAACCACTGTCTTGCCTTGACAATTGAGACTATATAAAAGTTCGTAAATTCCGGCCGCCCCCTCCGGATCAAGCGCCGATGCCGGTTCATCAAGTACCAGAATCTCCGGCGCAGTAACAAGTACAGCTGCAATAGCCAGCCGCTGCTTCTGCCCGCCAGATAAAGCAGCCACCTCGCGATCTTCCATACCAGCCAGCCCAACCATGGCAAGCGCCTGACTAACCTGCTCGCCAATCTGACTGCGACTAAATCCTGAAGTCTCTAGGCCAAAAGCAACTTCTTCCGCTGCCGTTAATGCCACCAGTTGACTTTCATAGTCCGCAAGCACTGTGCCCACGTGTTCTGCCAACTCGCCCATACTGCTTTGCGAGGAAACAACACCGCCAATATGCACTGCTCCCGCTTGCCGACCGCCAAAATAATGTGGCACAACCCCGGCAATCGCCAACGCCAAGCTAGTTTTTCCCGCCCCGCTGGGGCCGGTAATTACACTAAAAGACCCCTGGGGAATAGTTAATGTAATATCGTCAAGAACTATACCACTGTTCGGATAAGCGTAAGAAAAATTTTCGAATTTCACGGCCATGATATTATCCTCCTTGATTTTGTGTCCTTATAATACTGGACTGCCGGAATTGTCGAGAAGATGTCAGCTGCTAAGCTTCTCTGAGGACTGGAACGCAAGCGTACCGAACGTACGCTGGAGTGAAGCCCGGAAGAGATGCAAAGCAGATGGCGTCTTATCGGCAATTCCATTGTATTTGTCACCAAAACAACAAAAACCCCGTCCCTTAAATCATACCTAATTAAGTGTATGATTTAAGGGACGGGGTATCATTAACCCGCGGTGCCACCCTCATTGGCCTGAATCAAGCCCGGCTTACTAGGTACGGGATATAATCCGATACCTGCTCCCTGATAACGGCGGAAGAATCCCGACAGCGCCTACCCCGGCAAAGCCGGCTCAGACTGTATCTCCCAGGCCCATTCGACATGCTGAGCAGCGCCAAACTCCCACTACCGTTGGCTCTCTGTGGCTCTCTGACATATGTACTCTTCCTGGTCATTGACGATACCTATATCTATTGTGCAAAGTATAGCAAACCCATCGGCTGTCTGTCAATTATTTTTTTCAAATGTCTAATGCCTACAGCCTCGAGACTACCCACCGTCAATTACAAGATTACTGCTAACTCTACTTTATTCAGTACGAAGGGTAATACCATCCACATCCTCATTGTTGTCAGCAAAAACCACCTCGCCGCTGACTTTTTTGCCTTTAAGCACAGCCGGCAACCAATAGTTATCATCAGCCCACATCTCGCTATAGGGAATATCGGCCACCTCAAACCATACCGGCTTCATTTCATCGGTTTCCTGCGGCTGCCCCTGCCATTCCCGGATTACATATAACTGTACATCATGGTCTAGCTCCGGATTCGCTGGAAACAAAAAACGGAGTTCCCCCGCAGGGCTAAGGTCAGCTTCTTTAGCAATAATCCCGCACTCTTCAGCTAGCTCGCGTACAGCAGCCGCAGTCGGTGTCTCATCTTTTTCCAGCTTACCGCCAAACCCATTATATTTACCACGACCAAACCCTGTCTTTTTCATGCCCAGCAGAATGCGCTGCGCCGGATCCCCTTGAATGGGCAGGCATAATGTTGTTGAACGCA
>JAEZVB010000009.1 GCA_023443285.1 Bacillota bacterium | reverse complement strand
ATTATCAGGTGGGGAAATGCAGCGGTTTTGCATTGCCAGGGCACTGGGGAAACGGACAAAATTCCTTATTGCTGATGAAATCAGCACAATGCTGGATCTCATTACCCAAAGCCAAATATGGAGTTTTCTTTTGAAGGAAGTAGCAAAGAGAAACATCGGTCTTATTGCCATAACTCATAGCAACGCACTGATGGATCACATAGCCACACGGCAATTGACATTGGATATCCCCACCCTCCACCAATAAATTTAGTTATAGTAGCTAAGGCTTAACATACACATAAGGACTTGCCAATGGTTTAATAGGAATGACTTGTGTTGCTTTAATAATCGGCAGTTTGTTGCCAAGATAATCAAAGGTAGCTAATTTGCCATGGACTTCTACCCAGCTGTCATTTTTTATGTCCTGATTAGTAACCCATTCAACAAAAAGTCCACTGGGAACAGCATCGGCAGCGCAGCAGGATATCTCAAACCGGGCGACGAGAAAATGTCCAGGCAATTGGTCAGGACGGTAAACAAAGCCTTTTAGGCAGATGTCTTTGCCAATAAAGGCTGCAGTATTTTCATAGCAGGCAGTCACATATTTGACATGATTTTCATCGGTTATTGCCAGTACAGGCTGCTCTGGTAATAAGGCAGGTAAACTGGCAGGTACAATGGAACCATCCTGTATGAATTTTACCCCCTTTTGCGAGGCTGTTGTTGAGCCAAGTGGGCTGATGGGAACAAGTAACCCTAGAATCAATGTGCTAATAAATACAATATAACAAAGGTGGCTGGCGGTATGATGGCAGCCGCAGGATATGCTATGGTGCCAGTCGAGTGTTTTAATCGTCTGAATTACCGTCAGTACCAGCAACAGCGCGAAGCCAAGTTTAGCGTTAGCAATGAATTGAGGACTAATTATTTGGGACAGGGTTGACATTGTTAGTGTATTGTAAAATAACAGGCTAAACCCCATGAGGACAAGGAGTTTTAGTAGATTTTCAACTAACAGTTTAAATAGGAACAAAACAAATCACCTCCCAGAGCTGGGAAAAGTAAACCATGGATAAGCTTACGCCAAAGACAATCGCGGTAATAAGCAGGATAAGTTTAAGCGTGAATAGTGGCTTAAAAATACTAAACATCATAATGGCGTTTTTTACATCCAGCATGGGACCGAAGATAAGAAAAGCCGCAAGTGATGCGGTACTAAAATGCTCCAGGAAAGGAGCGGCAATAAATGCATCAGCTTGTGAACAAACCGAAATCAGAAAGGCAAATAGCATCATGCCGCTAACCGAATAAATGGGATCTTGCCCAAAAGATAACAGCGTCAGGCGCGGGACAGTTACCTGAATTAAAGCTGCCAGGAATGAACCTATGAGCAGAAACCGGCCTGTGTCAAAAAAATCGTCACAGGCATGATAGAGCATGGCGCGACCGGTATTAAGAAAACGGAGTCTTAAGGTGGAAGGCTTGTGTGGATGATGCCCAGAGCAGCCGCAGGTTGCGGCAGCTTCGCCACCGGAAAGTACCAGGCGGTCACGGCTGGTGCTAATGATGAATGCAATAATAACAACAGCGATAAAAGCTCCGAGCAGTCGGTAAAGAACCATTGAGGGAAACGCAGAAAATGCTAGGTAGGTAGACCAGGCGACAAGCGGGTTGATGATTGGTGCTGATAGCATAAAGGCAATGGCGATATAGGGGGGTACTCCTTTGTGAATCAAGCGGCGTATGATTGGTACCATTCCGCATTCGCAGAGTGGTAAAAACAAACCGAGAAAACTCGCTGCGAGTATGCCTGCTAGGCGTTTTTGCGGTAATACACGCTGAATCCATTCTGCCGGCACAAATAAGTGGATAAAGGCAGAAACAAACACTCCCACAAGTACCAGCGGGAGTGCTTCAATAATAATACTGAGAAATATTGTGTTAAATTCTTGCATAGCGGCCCTCCTGTGGATTGGTAGTTAATTGGTATATGTATATGGCCGGTAAATAAGAATATTCTTAATAGCTATTGTTTTAATTTATCTATTATTTGCAGCATTACCAAAGTCAATTGGAAAATTCGGTAGCTTTAGCAGAAGAAAAGCTTTTATTAAGATAGAGCAGATAAAAAGTCACCAAAGCCGATACACCAGCTCCAATCAGAACTTTTTCCACACCGAACAGGTTTGCCAGATAGCCTCCGCCTAACATGGAAAGAATGGCAGGAGGGGTCATTATTGAGGTAACCGACCCGTAGACTCTACCGCGCATATCGACTTGTGTTGCTTTATCCCTTTGGGAATGAAGCAACACAAGTGTTGCATAAAAAACAATATAACTAAGAAAAACAACAAGTAGTGCAGCATGAAAGTTTTGCAGTAGACCGAGGAGGATAAAGGAAGCATAATGTAGAGACAACCCCCAGAAAATCACTGAGGGATTATGGAGTCGTTTAACTAGCCAGGGACCAAGAAGGCTGCCTAGAATGCTTCCTATACCAATGGTTGTCATGAACATTCCGTAGTCTGTGTCACTTCCGGAAAGATAGGATTTAATATAAATCACAAATAGCGAAATCTGCAAACCGATAAATAGACGCCACAAAGCACCTACAGAAAGTAGAAACTTTACATCAGGATTTTTCCTCATGTATTGCAAGGCAGCTGTAAGATCGACCATGACGTTGCGTTCGCTTGTTGCTGTACTTGCAGCTGCCAAACGGATGCGGGTACAAAACAGTGCTGCTAAAAAATAGATAATACTGGTAAAGAAAAACAGTGATGTTATACCAAAGGCGGCACTGACTGCTCCTGCCAGCGCAGGGGCGCATACTTTAGCTGAATTAAGCAAAATTAACACCAGCGAGTTACCTCGTAAATAATTGTCTTGCGTCATAATTTCAGTCATGAGCGCAGTTCTGACATTGAATATAAAGGTCAGAAATACGGAAATTAAGAGCCAGACAAGATAAATCCAGGCAATACTTGCATGGAGAACCATCAGGACAACCAGGCAGCCTGTTATGGCAGTTACCCAAGCAAAGACTCGTTGTCTACTGTACTGATCGGCAATAATGCCGTAGAATGAAGCAAAAAGTCGTGGCAAAAAGGTTAAAGCAGCAAAAACCCCGACATTAAAAGCATTTTGACTCACTTCATACACGTAGATAGTCATGCCAAAAAAAATAAATTCGTACCCAAAAGCTGACAACAAGTAGGCAACTAGAAAGTTAGCCATACTTGATTTATTTGCCGTCTGCATTTTCTTCCCCCTTTTTTGTTCGCAACACTAGCAGATTTGATATAATGGAAGTATATGTATGATAAATAGTTGTACCTCATTATAATAAAGACGATGAATATTCGATTGTACTTTCTTGCTATAATTACATGAAATGAGTAATTTGAGGCACTGCAGGCGGTGGTTAATGTGCATAAGATTGATTTTTCCAGGGTGAAAGAAATACCCGATTTGGAGTTATACCGGGCTGTTGATGTTGTTCGCTCTGTTTCCCGTCATATCCACTGGGTTTTTAGCTTAAGTGTGGGGGAGGCGGGAGTAAGAGTTCATGAGACAAAGCAGGGTAAATATTATGTAACACCAGGTAGTATTGTTGTTGTAAATGTTGGCGATACGCACACTGGTGGCGTCCTGAACGGCTATACTTATTCAAGTCGTTCGATTCGGATAGACCCAGTATTTCTCGATACTCTGCTGCTGCAAATAAGCAACAGGCATCACGAGACACTGCATTTTCAACAACCAGTGATTTATAACCGGGAACTATCCCAACAAATTCTCAGCTTACATAGTATGTTAGGGGATTCGGCTTCAAGGCTCGAAAAGGAATGCAGTTTGCTGGATATCCTTGAAAAGCTATATGCCCGTTACTCCTGTGAAGGCATATACCCTCCTGCAATGGGTAATGAAAGTACTCCCATATCTCGTGTGTGTGAGTACTTGCAAGACTGTTACAATGAAAATGTATCATTAGAGCACTTAGCGTCCGTTGCAGGGCTCAGTGCATTTCATTTATCCCGGGTATTTAAAAAGGAGATTGGTGTACCACCTCATACGTATCAACTGCAAGTCCGCTTAAAAAAAGCCACTGATTTGATAGCCTCCGGTAAACCGCTGGCAGAGACAGCCCTTGAAACAGGGTTTTGTGACCAAAGCCATTTTCAGAAAGCTTTTAAAAGGAAATTTGGCATTTCTCCAGGGCAATACAAATAATGAAAAAGGTTGTTATATTGCAATGAAAAAATTGCTTCTTGAAAAAGGACTGAATGCCTAAAGCACTCAGTCCTTTTTCAAGAAGCAATTTCTATTTTACTTTCCACCACATAACTCCGATAGTTGTTGCATATTTTTCCGCGCAATAGCCGTCTACTGTACGTTCTTGTAAAAAGCTGCGAATACTGGCTTCGACGTCTGGGCCACTTACACCAAACATGGCAAAATAACGGGTATAGTGTTCAATGAGATAAGCAAGTGGTTCTTGCTCCGCATGGCTATAACTATAGAAGGTTAGGTTAGGACGGTAGCCTTCTTGGTACAAGATGTTAAGTGGGTAAATAATATCAAAAGAGGGGGCGGGGTACGGTTCATTCAAGAGCTTTTCCCAAAGCAGGCGGCGCAGTTCAAGATCATGCTTGCCGGCAAAGCCGATGAGGCAGCAGGTCTTGCGGGCGACTTTGGTCATTTTCATTAGGCTGTTGTAGTCGTTTATGGCCGGGCTTTTGGAAGCATAAGCCACGTCATAGGCTGGCTCTTCCGGTAGGTCGCTCCAGTCAGCCTGCCAGGTAGTAATCATGGCCGACAAGTCTGCTTGTGCTGCTTTGCTTTGAAGGGTAGACAGCATTTGAGCGGCTGTATCCAGACCCGTTACCTTTACGCCTCTATCTGCCAGCGGCAGTGCATAGGTACCGGGGCCACAGCCGATATCAAGCAGTGTATCGCCTGCTTGTATAGCTCCTTGGCTGATTAGATTATCAATGATGTCTTGGTGAGTTTGTTTGTTATCGTCATTATGTTTGGCATAACTCTGAGAAAAATGATTCCAAAACTCCACCCAGGCTTTGGGGTCAGGGCGCCGTTTATTTCCTGCCTGGCGGTATTCAGCCCAGGCGTTGGCCCAAAATTGGGCATTGTACATATTGATCACCTCGTTGTTGTTTATCCGATGACTAGAATTCAGGTGGCGTTAAAACGCCATCTGAATTAAGTCTCCATTTATCGCCAGTTGATACGGGCAGCCACTGCCAGTAGCTTTTGGGTATACTGGTGTACTGGGGCGGCAGTTATTAGATGGGTCAGTCCTTCTTCCACGATTTTCCCCTGTTGCATAACCGCCAGGCGATCACTGATTTTTCTGGCAAGGGCAATGTCGTGGGTAATAAACAATATGGCAAGACCGCGATTTTCCTGGAGATTCAGTAAAAGTTTGATTACCTTTGCTTGGATGCTGGCATCAAGTGCCGAGGTTGGTTCGTCGGCAATGAGTATCTTGGGATTTAAGGCTAAGGCGCGGGCAATGACTACCCGTTGGGCTTCGCCGCCACTTAGCTGGTGTGGGTATTTATGAAGAAAGGTGTGGTCTGACGGCAGTTCAACCTCGCTAAGCAGTTTGCTTACAGTAGTAATTCTGTCTGCTTCTGTACCGATTTGTTGAATGTCAAGCGGTTCTTTGATTAGCTGACAGACTGTCAGGCGATGGCTCAGCGCTTCTTTGGGATTCTGAAAGACTAGCTGAATTTGTTTATAGAAATCCTGGTCGCGTTTGGTAATCGTTACTCCGTTTATCTGGATATCTCCGGCGCTAGGGGGCGTTAGTCCCATGATGGTTTTGGCCAGTGTGGTTTTGCCTGAACCACTTTCGCCGACAATAGCTAATGTTTCACCTTCATATAGGGTAAAGGATAAATCCTGTACGGCCTGGTGATCTTCACCCCAAGTTTTGGTGAGGCCGGTAACCTGAAGCACAGGGATAATGCCGCCGCGGTGGCAGGCTAGCTTGCGTCCGGCAGTCAAGCTGAGATCAGGCATGCAGGCCTGGCAGGTATCAGGTAGGCTTTGGGTGCAGCGCGGCTGAAACGGGCAACCGGGAAGGCCATGCTGCATGGTGCCTGGAATTCCTTGCAGGTCTTTGACGGTTGTCATGTTAGGGTAGGCCCGTAAGAGACCACGGGTATAGGGGTGACGCGGGTCTTCCAGCACTGCCCTGGCTGGGCCTGTTTCAATAATGCGGCCACCATAGAGCACGGCTACCGTGTCGGCCAGTTCGGCTGCGGTGGCAATGTCATGGGTGATAAGGAGGACAGCACGTCCGGCAGCTGCCTGCTTTAAAAGAGTGTTAATTTCTTGTTTGGTAAGCGGATCAAGAGACGCGGTGGGTTCATCCAGCAATAATACTTTTGGCTTGTTGACAAGGGCCATGGCAATAAGCGCTCGCTGTTGTTGACCGCCGCTTAACTCATGGGGATATGAAGTCGTTAGGTTGCCGGTGAGGCCGGTGTCGGCCAAGGCTTGTAGGGCTAACTGGTAAGCGGTGGATACGTCTACTTGCTGATGGAGTTTAACTGCTTCCGTAATTTGCTCAACTATCGTATAGGAGGGATGCAGAGAATTATCGGTATTCTGAAAAACCAACGAGACATTGTTGCCCCTGATATGGGATAATTCAGCCTCCGGTGTCGCCAACAGGTTGTTTTCTTGAAATAAAACTGTGCCTGTCGCATTTCCGGCACACAGCCCGGCAATGGTGAGGGCCAGTGAGCTTTTTCCTGCGCCGGATTCACCAATAACAGCCAGAATTTGATTGGTCTTGAGGGCTAGATTAATATTTTTGAGTATATTTTTTTTGTCATAACTGACATCGAGGTTTTGAATGTCAAGTAGGGTTGTTTCTTCTGCCATAATTACCTCTTTTCTGTTCGCAGCCGGGGATCAAGGGCGGTTTCGAGAGCCAGACCGGTAAAGGCCAGACCGGCAATGGTGAGCGATACGGCTAAGCCGGCCGGTACCAGCCACCACTGCCATACATCAAGATAGGTAAAGGCCAGAGCTTGCTGCATCATTTTTCCCCAACTGATAAGACTAGGGTTGCTGATTCCCAGGAAAGACAGACCGGCTTCCATAAAGATGGCGCGGCGAGCATATTGAATAAACAGTGCGATAAGCATTGGACCTAGATCGGGAAGAACGTGTTTGCATAGCAGATATTGCTTGTTAGCCCCAAACGTGGTGGCGGCAGCATAACTGGCTTTGGTCTTTAAGGCCAGTGTTTGTGTTCGCACAATACGGCAGCCATTTGGCCACATAAAGGCGGCTAGTAGTGCCATCAGTAAAAATATACTAGGGTGAAGGTACGCGGCAAACAGGATAATGATAATAACCGGCGGGATAACCAGCCAAATATCGACAAGGCGCATGATACTTCTGTCCCAAAGTCCGCCATTGAGAGCGGCTACGCCGCCTGTCAACAGGCTTAAGGCTACTGCTATAAACGCCGTACCTGCGGCAATGCTAAGGGAAGTGCGGGCACCATAGATAAGTTGTGACCAGATATCTTGCCCAACCTCATTGGTTCCCAGCCAGTATTTGGCACTGGGTGGGTGAAAAATATCGCCTGTATACGCAGTTGGATTATAGTTTGTAAGGGCAGGAGCCAGCAGGGCGGCGAATATGGCAGTAAACAGCAGCGACAACCCCAGGCGGCCAAAGGTAGTGTCTGTCAGTTCAATATCATACCGGATATGCATGGTTGTCCCTCCTTGTCTTGGACGATGTTGTTGATAAACGAGGGTCAAGCCGGACACAAAGCAGATCGGTGACAAAGTTGACCAGTAGTACCAGTATGGCAGCTAGCAGTAAAATGCCCTGCAGTAGCGGGTAGTCGCGGGTAAGGACGGCTTTGTAGAGTAAAGAGCCAAGGCCGGGGTAAGAAAAAACTGTCTCAATAAATAATACACCGCCAACCACATGGGTAAAGCTGAGACCGGCGGCTGTAACCATGGGCAGGATTGCTGAACGTGCGGCATGACGATAGCGGATAACTATATCCGAACAGCCTTTCGCGCGTGCTGTGCGGATATAGGGTTCGCCCATAATGCCGACCATGGCGCCACGGGAAAAAAGGTAAGCGGCGGTCAGACGAACAAGTACCAGCGCTGTTAGTGGCAGCGTAATATGTTGCGCAATATCGGTAATCAGCTGTAAACCTGTAAAGCCACTATACGGAGTAAGCGCACCGGACAGGGGCAGCCAGGCCAGCCAAACACCAAAAGCCAGCAGCAGCAATATCCCAACAAAGAAGTCGGGAAACCCACTGATAAACATCATGAGTCCCAGCAGGCGTCCATCCTGCTTGCTGCCACGTCGGTAGCCTGACTCGATTCCCAGCAGACTGCCAAGCAAGGTGGAAATTACAAAGGCGAGGCTGGTTAACAGTAGTGTCCAGGGTAAGACCCCGGCTATCACACTCACGACAGAGGTGTGGTAAAAATAAGAATATCCCAGGTCAGCATGGAGAAGTGCCAGCATATAGGCAACAAATTGTTCCGACCAGGTTTGGTCAAGGGCAAACCGGTGAATTAGCTCGGCTTGCATGGTAGGGGACATTGTCATCAAGGCTTCGTCGCCATAGATGGCCTGCAGCGGGTCGCCTGGCAGCATACGCGGTAATATGAAGTTAAGAACAAGAAGAGCCGTTAACGCAATTACGTAGTCAACGGCCGTTTTTGTGGTGTGCATAATGACCTCAATTATCTAACTATTTCACAAAGGACATTTTATTAAGCGGGATAGGGACGCCGGAGCCGATACCTTGCTTGGTAAAGTACAGGTTGGCTCGGTCACTGTAAGCATAGTACCAGGTAGGATAGTAGAGTGCCAACGTCGGTACGTCGGCAGCAAAGGAAGTTTGGATTTCAAACAAAAGCTGCTTGCGGGCGGCACTGTCCATCAGAGAAGCTTGTTTTGCCAGTAGGCTGGCTAAGGTTTGGTTCTGATGGTAGCGGGCGCTGGAAAAACCTTTGCCAATAATCATATTTTTCAGGTAATCGGGGTCTGCGCCTAAACCGCCATGACCATTTAAGGCCAATTCATATTTTCCTTCATTAATGCGACTGTCCAGCGTTTTGCTTTCCAGCGCTTTGAGGTTTACCTTTATACCGACTTGTTCCAGCTGTACTTTGACAAATTCTCCCTGGCGCTCACCGGGAAAGCCGGGTGTGCCGTTACTTACGGCGACAAGCAGTTCGACCTCCAGCGGCTGTCCGTTCTTTTCCCAGTAACTGCCGGTTTTGCTATAGCCGAGTTTGGTTAGCAGTTTACCGGCCTGTTCAGGGTTATAAGGGTACATTTCGGCTAATGCCGGGTTATACCACGGACTGTCAGACGGGAGAAGACCAGGGCTGCCAATAAGCGCCTGTCCACGTAACGTAGTTTCAATCAGTGCTTTACGGTCAATGGCATAGGCCAGTGCCTGCCGGAACTCAATATTATTAAAGGGTTCTTGCTGGTGGTTGATCATAAGTTTGGCAATCCAGTCATGCGGCATGGTTAAAATTTTAAGACCGGCCTGTTCCATGGGTTTGACTAATTCAGGGGGAATCTGGGCAATATCGGCCTGGCGTTGTTTTAACGCGGCTGACGCCATTTCCGCCGTCATTTTGATAAACTTGAGCTGCCTGAACTTAGGTTTACCCTGATAATAGTTGGCATACGCTTCATAAAGGTAGGAGCCTTGCTCTTTGTTGTAGTCCACAAGCTTAAACGGGCCGGAGCCGATAAGCGCTTCTTTCTGCCGGAATTGAGCGGGATCAGTCACGTTTTGCCAAATATGTTTGGGCAAAATGGGAATAGTGCCGGCGACTTGATCTAGAAACGGCGCATGCGGGCGGGATAGCGTAATTTTTACAGTATGGCTGCCCAGAGCTTCCACGGCTTTAATCATGCTGGTGTCAGTTGTTTGGTAGGGGTGCTCTTTTACATAGTTAAAGGTAAATACAACATCATCAGCGGTGATTTTTTGGCCGTCATGCCAGGTGGCTGCTTCAGCAAGCTGAAAGAGGTAAGCGTTTTCTGCCGCCTGGTATTCCCACTTGGCCGCCAGTGCGGGAGTATAGCCGTTAGCGTCTTTCCAAACCAAGGTATCAAAAATCATACTCATGCGGATATAGCCGGGACCGCGGGAATAGTGGGCGTAAGGAGAGGGAAAGCCGTAATCCCCGGTGGCATCGGCAACGGTATATACCAGGTCTTGCGCTTGGCCGGACTTGCTTGCCGGTGCTCCGCCGCAACCCAGTGCCAGAAAGGTAAGGCACATGATCAACCAGGTTGCTGCTATACGTTTGCTGCCGGTCAAGCCTACCACCCCCGGTTATATTCTTCGGTGCAGGTCAGGCAGGCAATTTTGCCGTTTTTCAAGCGAGCGCGGGCTTCCATGACTTTTTCACCGCAATATTCGCAAATAACTGAATTGAAAATTTTGGCTTCCGAAGGTAGTTTAAGTTCAACATCCTGTAATTTGAATACTTGCTCAAATGGAGTAGCCAGCAGGCGGGCAGTGCGCTCAGACTGGAGCTTTTGCCAGGCAGCTTCCTGTTCTGGAGTAGCGTGTCCGCTAAATACGGCAGTTCGAATAGCCTCTTGCTCTGGCGTCAACGGAACCATATCGCCGGTCATGACAACACGTACGGCTTGTCCGGTTTTTCGGTTGCCAATGGTATAAGCTTGTTTGCCATAATCTTTGTAGATTAGATTACCTTTACCGATAGTGCAGCCTAATAGCACTTGTATGGCATCAATACCACAGCCATCTGATTCGACAATAGCGACAAGTTCTTCATCTTCGGCGCGTTCTACCTTAAGATGAGCCAAGGCAGCTTTGGCCGCAAGGTATCCGATAGTTAGTCCGGGACAGCAGTGTCCGTGAAAGTCAATGGCTTTTTGATAGTCGTCAGGACGATTGAGCATGATATTACCTCCTAAATAATAAATAATAAAAAAAAGGCGCAAAGAATTGCAGGAGACTATGTCCCCAACAAGGCTTCATGCCTTTAACTTCATGTATTGTGTAATTATACAAATATATTATTGCGTACAAAGGGGGAGTTGTCAATAAAATTGTGAGTAAAATCATATATTTTAGACAATTTTTGCTGCATTCGCTAATTGCAGTATTTACAAAAATCTGTCATCAGTATATAATAAATTTAAAGCAAGAGTAATGAATACTCTTTACGTGAAGCCTTGACAGATGTAGAATTGATGCCTTGAAGGCGTATTATTAATAGATAAAACCGGTATGAAGCCGCTAAGGATAGAGATCCTTTGCTTTTTCATGCCTTTTATTTTTATGCTGCCAGGAGTAATATAACCTTATTAAAGACAGGATACGTATTATTTGGAGGGATTTTGTGTATATTGTTGTGGTAGATGGGCAAGGAGGCGGAATTGGAAGGGTCATTATTGACAAAGTCCGTAATGAGTTTCATAATAAGGTTGAAATCTTAGCTATAGGTACAAACTCACAGGCTACTTCTGCTATGATTAGAGCAGGTGCCAATGAAGGCGCTACCGGTGAAAACGCGCTTATTTGCAATGTGGATGAGGTAGACCTGATATTGGGTGCGTTAAGTATTATCCTGCCTAACTCGATGAAGGGTGAACTGACACCCAAGATGGCTAAACGAATTGTTGCCAGCAAAGCAAGAAAAATATTATTGCCGATTCATCGCAACAATATTGACTTGGTTGGTTTGCATTCTGAGCCTTTGCCTCACATGGTAGAGGCTATGGTAACCCAGATAAAACAATACATAGCTAGTGAAAAGGGGGAATAGTCCTATGTGCGAGGCAAATGCCTATATTATTAAAGAAGATAAAGAAGAATTACTAATGGAGCGGGTTGACCGGGTAGTGCCGCAAAATGGTGAAATCTATCTCGAAAGCATTTGGGGACAGAGAAAGACTATCGCTGGTAGGATAAAAGAACTGAATTTGGTTGATCACCGTATTGTTTTGGAATTAGCGCCGGAAGAGAAAACCACTCAATTGTAACTCTGATCTATTGGTATTTTCATAACATAGCATACGATAATGCGAATGGAACCAATGCTTGTGTAAGTGTTGACACCTGGTTTGCAGTATGATATGGTAATAATAGTGAAAGCAAATTGAATATTTTGAGATAGGTGCCCTACAGGCTTAATAGGGAAGTCCGGTTGAATGCCGGCGCGGTCCCGCCACTGTAACGGGGAGCAAGCTTAAGATATGCCACTGGGACGAAAGTTTTGGGAAGGTTTAAGCAAGCAATGATCCGGAGTCAGGAGAACTGCCTATCTGACAATCACCGTTTGTTACCCACGAGGTATGGGGAGGGGATTACAGTAGGCACTTACAAAGTGGCTTAGCTTAATTCGCTCCTGGTCAACAGCCAGGAGTTTTTTTATTAGCTTACTGGTTATCACTCCTGACTTTAAACGGTCAGGAGTTTTACTATTTTTGTAGCACATTCTTCTCAAATTCTCTTTTCGAACTTTGCGCCGTTGGCGCGGGTCAATTTGACCCTTTCCTTTTTTAAATTTTATATGATAATAAATAATAATTTAAAGGAGTTGTTTTTACCCATGAAAAGTCTCTATTCGCTTATTACCACAATTTTCCTGACTGCTGTATTCGGTTGTGTAAGCTTGATGCCTTCGCTGGCAGCCGCTGCGCCGGACAATGCAGGCAAAAAAGCTATTCTGGTTGTTAGTTTCGGGACTACATATCCGGAGACGACGAAGACAACTATTGAAGCAGTAGAAAACAAAATGAAAGAAGAATTTCCTGATTACGAAATCCGTCGGGCGTTTACCTCCCGGATTATTATCAAAAAACTGGCTGAACGTGATGGCGTAAAAATTGATACGGAAAAAGAAGCACTTGCCAAGTTAAAGGCCGAAGGCTTTAATGAAGTTATTGTTCAACCGCTGCATATCTCGGCTGGCGAAGAATTTGATATGGTAAAAGGGGTTGTTAAGCATCTGGAAGCTACAAAGGCTTTTGACAAAATCGCTTTAGGCAGACCCATTCTTTATTATATGGGACAAGAAGGCAAGAATGACGATTATCTGGCAGCAGCCAAGGCTCTAGAATTGCAATTCCCAAAGAGCAATTGTAATTGCAACGAAGCCGTTGTATTAATGGGTCATGGTGGAGTGCATCCCGGTAATTCGTCTTATGCTGCTATGCAACAGAAATTAACGGATGCCGGTTATGAAAATGTATATGTATATACCGTAGAAGGTTATCCGTCACTGGAAGGCGTAATTACTAAGCTTAAAGCCAACAAAGTCAAAAAGGTTACTCTCATGCCGTTTATGCTGGTAGCCGGTGATCATGCGACTAATGATATGGCTGGCGACGAAAAGGACTCCGCAAAAAGCATTTTACTAGCTGAGGGCTTTAAAGTAGACACCTATATTCACGGTATGGGGGAAAATGCTAATATTCAGGAGATTTATGTTCAACATACCAAAGATGCTATTGATGAACTGAATAATCCAAAAGCTAAGAAACACTAAGTAATCATACAATTTAATAATGAAAGAGTTAGGTGCCCTTAGGGGCTTAATAGGGAAGTCCGGTGAAATGCCGGCGCGGTCCCGCCACTGTAATGGGGAGCAATTCCAAGAATATGCCACTGGGATGAAAAGTCTTGGGAAGGTTTGGATGAGCAATGAACCAAAGTCAGGAGAACTGCCTAGCTGACAGTCACCGTTTAACCCACGAGGTATGGGGAGGGGATTACAGTTGCGTTTTTATAGCTAGAAACTTATTGTTGTTTGGCACAGGTTTTTGGCAAGGTATAGCGATTGCAAATGCATTCCCTAAAATAGAGGGAATGCATTTTTTTTGAGTCTATGAAAGGATTGATTATGAAAATGAACGTTGTAGCTGAATGCTTAAGTGTCTTTTGTAAAGGTGGTCCGGTTATGTATATGATTTTGGCCTGTTCACTACTAGTGGTTGCAATTGGTGTGGAACGCTTTTTGTACTATAAAAAAATGAACACCGATATGTACGCGTTTATCGGGCAGCTAACACCATTACTGGAATGTGCCGACTGGTTGGCAGCCGGTGAATTATGCCGACAGACCCAAGGTATTGCTGCTAAGGTAGCTGCTAAAGGAATCGGCTATTTGCAACGCGGCTGCGAACATGTAGAAGGTGTGCTGGAGGGGGAAGCGTCGTTGGCTGTAGCTAATTTGCGCGCTAATTTAAGCCACCTGGATACTATTGTAACTATTGCGCCGTTGCTTGGTCTTTTGGGAACAGTAATTGGTATGATTGGTTCTTTCAGTGTGCTGAATATCAAAGCAGGCCAGCCGCAAGCCATTACGGGCGGTGTTGGGGAAGCGCTAATTGCTACTGCCTCTGGTTTGTGTGTAGCCACCTTGGCCATGATTGTAAACAGTTACTTTAACCACCGGTTAGATCAACTGATTACCAATATTGAGCAGACCTGTTTGCTGGTGTTAGGGCACAGTAAACGAGGCGAAACGTTATGAAATTACGTAATCTGCGTTCGGAACGCCAGCCCAAACTCATGATTATTCCCATGATTGATATAATTTTTTTTCTGCTAGTATTTTTTATTATGAGTACGCTGTATATGGTTGATCAGCAGATCATACCGGTTAATTTGCCCCAAGCCGCCTCGGCACAGAATGAAAAAACGCGTAGTGTGCCGGTTGTTGTTGCTAAAGATGGCCGGGTTTTATTTGAGCAGGAAGATATTCCTTTGGAATTAATAAAAAAACGGGTGCAACTGGAAATGAACAAGCAAAGTGATGTTGTGTTTATACTTCATTCTGATAAACAGGCAGAATATGGGAAGGTAGTAGCGGTTCTTGATGAAATGAAACAGGCAGGAGCTCACCGGGTTGCTATCGCCACAGAAAGGAAGGATAAGTAATGGATTGGGCGGCAGGCTCACGTTGGCGCAGAGCCTTGGTTATTTCCTTCATTTTGCATAGTATTGTGTTAATCAGCGTAGGCCGGATGGCTGATCAGGCGTTGCTGTCTGCTGACCTGCCGGAAAGCTTAATTGAAATTGAATTGTTAAATGAGGCAAATAGTTTGCAGGGAACGGCTGCGACTGAGCAACGGCTGCTAGCCGGTGGCGAGCCGATATGCAAATTGCCGCAGCCGATTGGCAAACCAGTGGTTGCAGAGGAAATTTTGGCAGTAGAACCGGTAGTAGCGGTGAGTGCCATAGCTATCGAAGCTGTTGCCTCTAGCACGATTGTATCTGCTAGTCCAAGTGCGGTAAGTGGCGGCGGTGAGCCTGTAGCGGGTGCTTCAGGCGAAGGGCAAGGTGTAGGTAGGAACTCGGGCGGGAATACAGGCAAATCGCGGGAGATTATTCCGCCCGGAATCCTGTCACGTCGGGAACCGTCCTATCCCGAACAAGCGCGTAGAGCGGGTATTGAAGGTACAGTAGTGCTTAGAATTGCGATACTGGAAAACGGACATGCCGGTGATATAAGTGTTTCTGAGTCCAGCGGCTCAAGTCTGCTGGATAAAGCGGCTGTAGAAGCCGTTCAGCTCTGGCGTTTTGTTCCGGCTAAAGTGAGAGGGACAGGAAAAAGTATTGCTTGTCAAACTACCATGCCGGTCGTATTTAGATTAAAAGCGTAAATCACCTGGTCCAATTTGGGGATAAAAGGAGTTATGTTTGAATGAAAGAGAAAAACAAACAAACCAAATTAGCTACAGCAATTTTGATGACTATGCTTATTACGGGTTCTGGTATATGTGATGTGGCAAGTGTTTTGGCTGCAGAAGATTCGACTCAGAATTTTGCCTTTGATCAAATAATTATAACAGCCCAGCGGTATGAGAAAAAAGATATAGATGTTGCTGCATCAACTGATATTTATACAACAGAAGACTTAAGAAATACTGGCGCGGCGAATCTGTATGAAGCATTAAAGTATACAACCGGTATAGAACTTCAGGGCTATGGAACAGCAGGGTCATCTATGGGGAATATGACCAGCAAATTAGTGATTCGCGGCGTGGGAAATGGAACGCTTGTTTTGCTCAACGGAACACCGCTTAATATACGGGGAACCTATGATTTAAGTGATATTCCGGTAGAAAATGTCGAGAGAGTAGAAGTAATCCGTGGGGGTGGGTCTGTTCTTTATGGTAGTGAAGCAACTGGCGGCGTTATTAATATTATTACAAAAAAAGAAAGAGAGAATTATGTAAAAACATCTTTTGGAAACTTTAATCAGCAGGACCACAGCCTGAGTCTGCAAGCTGGAAAACTAGGACTGGGATATCAATACTCCAAATGGGGAAGAAGAGATCATGCTGCCAGTGACGAAAAAAAATGGAAGGGGCCGGAGAACGATACTATCAGCTTAAATTACCAGTTTGATGATAAGCTAAGCTTGTCTTATAGCCGGGTAGATTCTCAATACCACTATATCACCGACAAGATTGATACAAAACAAGATGTTGAACGCAACAATGCACAATTAAATTATTCGGAAGACCACATGAAAGCAACGTTATACTATGTTGATCGAACCAGGATGAAGAACGCTTTGACATTAAAAACTGGAAAAGCAAGCAAGGATGAAGAAAAGAATCATAATCTTGGCTTGGATATTCAAAAAGACTGGAATATTGGAAATGCCAAATTATTATTTGGCGGTTCATACCAAGATGAAGAATATACACCTGCTGCTGGAAGTAAACAGTCCAGAAATAATTTTTCGACATACGCGCAATATGAAAAGCCGCTTAGTAAATTGAATACGGTTATATTAAGTGCACGTGAATCCTGGACAACAGGTGCTCCCCAAAATTACAATAATACAAACTTCAGCGGACAGGGACAATTCATTCATAAATTAGGAAAAGAAGAAAATGTATATTTCAATATTGGCCAGTCTTATAAAATGCCGTATTTGCATCAAATTTATAACACGAGGGCGGGGGCAGATTTAAAACCGCAAACAGGGCTGCACTATGAGATCGGTTGGAAGAAGAATGCAAATGATCACAACTGGCGAGTTGCCTTGTTCAATTATAGTATCAAAAACAATATTACAGCAGAGTGGGATTCGTCAAAAGACGACTTTATCTATGACAATGAAGACTTAAGGAATACGGGGATTGAACTTTCCTGTGATATAACAGGGAAGAATAATTGGAAATACAATTGGGCAGTAAGTTATGGTGATCCACGCACTAAGACTGTAAGTGCCGGAGTGTCCAGCGGATGGGTACGTGACTATGCACGGCTGCAAGTGACTGGTGGCGCAACCTATCAAAAAGATAAATGGCGTGCAAGTTTGAATGCAATATATTTAGGAGACAGAGCAGTGAATGGCAACTATGTGAAACCGTATTTGCTGACAAACTTAAATATAAATTATAGTTTGACAAAAAAAAGCGATATTTTTCTTAGTATAAGTAATATATTAGATCGTGATGATATTATGTATTCTTCGGGATCTACCGATTATTATGTGGCACCTTGTAATTTCTTATTGGGCTATAAACAAGGTTTTTAGCAGAATATAGGTAGAAGTTAAGAAAGAACGCTAGCTTGTTGAAGTTTATTGACAATGCCTGCCAACAAATTGTAGTATAAAAATCAATAAGGTTTAGGTAGGCAATGATCCAGCTCGGAAGACTATATTTATTAGGCGTGGAGGGAATTACATGGATCAAGAACAAGCTGCCAAAAAGAAGGCTATCGTAGTGGTTAGCTTTGGTACCTCTTACCCGGAAACTCTACAGTTAGCTATTGAAAGTGTGGAGAAACGTATTCGCGCTGCTTTTCCTGAATATGAAGTGCGCCGGGCATTTACTTCCCGGACTGTCATTAAACGGTTGCGGGAACGTGATGGCCTTGCGATTGATAATGAACGGGAAGCGTTAGAGCGTTTGCAAGCGGAAGGGTACAGGGAAGTATATATTCAACCGCTGCATATTGTTCCAGGTGCCGAATATGACAAAATAAAGATCTTGGTTGCGCATTATACGCATGGCAAAGCCCGAGCTTTTGAAAAAATCCGGTTGGGTCGCCCACTGCTGTATTATATGGGGCAGGAGGGGCAACCTGATGACTATGAAATTGCCATCAAAGCTCTGGAAACGCAATTGCCTGAAGCTCAGCCAGACAGTGCGGTAATACTTATGGGCCACGGGGGGCTTCATCCTGCTAATGCCGCCTATGGCGTCTTTCAGCTAAAGCTTGAAGATGCTGGACTGAATACTGTTTATATCTATACAGTAGAAGGTTATCCGGAGCTCGGTCGAATTATTGCCAAATTAAAACAAGGGCAGGTGCGAAAAGTTACACTGATGCCGTTTTTACTGGTTGCGGGTGACCATGCTACCAACGATATGGCGGGCGAGGAGGAAAATTCAGCTAAATCGCAGCTAGAGGCAGCTGGCTTTGAGGTGAACGTATATTTTTGTGGGTTAGGCGAAAATGCGGTAATTCAAGATATCTATGTCGACCATCTCAAAGCAGCTATTGCCCATCCATCTCCTGAAACTGGACATAAACATAAATAGGATAAATGAAAAGGTGATATTATGGACGAACGACAAGGCTTGATTATTGTTAATACCGGGAATGGCAAGGGGAAAACAACCGCGGCCTTGGGGCTGGGGATGCGGGCGTGGGGACAGGGACTTAAAGTTTTGGTTTTACAATTCATCAAAGGAAACTGGAAATATGGAGAACTACAGGCTGCCGAGAGAATGGGCGCTGATTTTGTAATTCGTCAGTTGGGTGAAGGGTTTGTAAGAAATGCCAAGGAAGACGAAAAGGCTGATCATCAGGAGGCCGCGCAACAGGCGCTCTATGACGCTAAAACAGAAATTCTATCAGGTAAATGGGATATGATAATTCTCGACGAGATTAATTATGCTATAAAATTTGGCCTGATATCCTCGGAAGCGGTACTTGAATTGCTTGCGGTAAAACCGCCTTTACTGCATCTTGTGCTTACCGGCCGCGATGCGCGTCAGGAGATTATTGACAAAGCAGATTTGGTTACTGAAATGAAAGAAATAAAGCACCCTTATAAAAAGGGAATAAAAGCCCAAAAAGGGATAGAATTCTGATAAATGTTGCCGTAAAAAGCTGGACAGGTTACGAGGCTGCTTACAGATAGGGTGAGGATAGGGTATGCTTCAACTTGCAAATATATCAAATTATGTTACTGATAATGAGCTATTTGGCAACAACTCGCAACAATTGCATGCCTTTTTGTCGCGCCATAACCTGGATGGTCTTGAAATGATGTTTTGCGCTCCCTGGGATGCGCAGTTTCATAAACCAGAGTGGATGCAGGGCTGTCATCTGCGTTTCTGGCCCTGGTGGCTGGATTTTTGGCGCGGCGACCAGGAGGCTTTACTCCGGCTGTTTGGTAGTCAGGGAAATATTAATGAGTGCTATGGCGGATCAACTCGTGAGGCATGGCTGGAAATTTACCGCGAAAATATTCGCGCTGCCAGTAAGGCGGGAGTAAAGTATTTGGTATTACATGTTAGTCATGCCCGTACTGCCGAACTGTTTAGCTGGAAATTCAGTGCGACAAGCCGAGAGGTTATCGAAGCAACCATCGAAGTAGTCAATGAATTGACACCAGCCATTCCACAGGATGTAACTCTATTATTTGAAAACTTGTGGTGGCCGGGTTTGACGCTCACTGATAAAGGCTTGACGGCTATGTTGCTTGATAGTGTTGATCACCGCAATATTGGGATAATGCTCGATACCGGTCATCTGATGAATACCAATCCAGATTTGCGGACAGAGGCGGCAGGGGCGGAGTACGTTATAAATACCTTGGAAAGTCTCGGCAGCTATGCGCAATATGTCAAAGGTATTCATTTGCACAAATCGTTATCAGGAAAATATCTTAAAGCCAGTCAAACTTCCAGCAAGCATAATACAGCATACAATATGGATGAAGTTATGAACCATGTACTCAAAATTGATGAACACAGGCCATTTACAACTTCAGCAGCCCGAAGTATTGTTGATTATTTGCAGCCGGAATTTCTTGTGCATGAGTTTATGTATAAGGATTTAGCCGAATGGGAACAAAAGCTTGATCAGCAGCAAAGAGCACTTGGCCTTAAAGAAAAGGCCATATAAAGTTGCTAAAATTTTGTAAAATCCTTATAAAGTTCTTGTAAATTTTTGCAGATTTAGGATTTTAATGGTTGACAATTTTTAGCCTATAAAGTTATACTTATAACTACTAAATGTTAAAATATTAACGTAGTATGCATACGTATAACAGTGGCATGAAGCTGCAAAAGAGATTCTTTTGTTGGTTCATGCCGCTTTTATATAATTAATGCTTCATTATAATGCATTGAGGTGAGAACCATGTTTTATTTTTCTACAGTCGAAGAGTTTGCCAAAATACGTGAGACTGTGCGAAAAAAACTGACAGAAATGTTGGTTGCAGGCGTTGATCCCTTTTTTGTGGCAGTAAACGAGGCTGTGAATAATGCTATTTTCCATGGAAATAAGCAAGACAAAAGCAAAAAAGTACGCTTAAGTATACTGCGTTTGCCTGAAGAAGTCAGAGTTATTATTCGTGACGAAGGGCAAGGCTTTGAGTCAGCTAAGGTAATCACGGAACCTGATCTGCGAGAAAGCGGACGAGGCATTGAAATTATCAGACATTGCGTTGATCATTATTATTTTAATTTAAATCCTAGCGAAATGGTTTTGATTAAAAAAATAGCCAGTTAGCAGTAATATTTGTACTAATAAGGAAAAGGGGAGTGGACTACATGCAAATTGATGATAAGGTTGTTAATAATCAGGTTGTCGTAGATTTATCGGGCGGAATGTATGTGGAAGGAGCCGAAATTCTTAGGGAAAAGCTTATCAAGTATATGGAAGAAGGACAAAAGCATTTTTTGATAAAAATGAATAAGGTTGATTATATCGACAGTTCGGGGCTGGGTGTTTTGGTCTCCATACATAAGCGGACACAGCAATGTAACGGTAGCCTGGTGATTGGTGGGGTAACCGGTTTTGTCAAAGAACTATTTGAGCTAACCCGCCTAAACAGAGTCTTTGATATGCAGTAACAGAGCCAGCAAGGGGATGTAGAAATGATCGCCAGGGAAAGTGAAGTTAGACTCGAGATGTGCGAGTACTGCCAGCGGTTTGATCTATTGGATATGATCAATGACGCTGTCCTTTTGATAGATGTTAAAAACGGGGATATTATATTTTTGAACCAACAGGCTCTACATATGTATCGGTATGAGCAACAGGAGGCTGCCGGCTTGTCACTTATGAACTTAAGCCAGGAGTCGCGGGAAACTGTATCTGAAAACATAAGCAGGATAAGTGAACAGGCTAAACGGGGATATGTATTTACAGCCAATCATGTAAAAAAAGACGGGATAATGTTTAAGGTGGAGATTAGTGCCCGTTGTCTGATGATGCATGGTAAGTCTGTCATTGCAGCGTTGGTAAGAGATGCGGCTATTGACGACAAAATGCGGCAGGAAGTGGAGATTGCCGGTAAGATTCAGCGTATGCTTCTACCAAAGGATATGGAAACCGCATTGTTTTCGATGAAAACAGTTTATCAGCCGGTTGCCGGTCTTAGCGGTGATTTATATGATGTCCAAATTGATGAGGACAATCAAACGTTGTTTGGAGTCATTTTTGACGTGATGGGACATGGGATTACCGCTGCCAGCCAGGGCGGTATTTTGCGCTATCTTTTTTATCAAGCCGTTGATAAACATATTGCTGTGAGTGATAAACTAGCTTGGATTAACAATGAAGTCATGCCGTTTTTTGGTAGTGGCGGCTTTGCTGCCGCACTTCTATTTGCGTTTGATTTCAAAAGCATGACATTAACGTATTCTGCTGCGGGGATAAACCAGTTTATTTTTCTATCCGGTAAAGGCGCAAAAGTAATAAAAAGTCCGGGTTTATTTTTGGGTATAAGAGAAAATGAAGCTTATGATGAAGGCGTGATACCCTTTCAGCCAGGCGATAGTTTTTTCTTTATGACAGACGGGTTGTATGAAATGCTAGTGCAGCCAATTGACCAGGCGCATACATTTGCTACAATGCATAATTTATGCAAAGATACAGCAAGCAACAAGGAAATCAAGGATGATGCTTCCGGAATCAGTATATATATATACGATAGATAGTTTTGTGGGTTAGGAGTGGATAAAATTGAAAACAAAACTTAGTTTTAAATTTGCCGTGAGTTTTGGTGCTATTTTATTACTAATGATTATTATGTCGATTAATTCGTTCGTCAATCTCCAAAATGCCAAAGCAGATTTAATAAAAATTGAAGAAGCCAATAAACGGATGAAAATAGCGGATGATATTGCCTTAGAATATAAGAACACAATTGCCGTTATTCGCGCCTATGCTGCCTTTGGCGATAGTATATTTCTGGGGCAAGTTGACAGTGGTTTTGAGAAACTCATGACAGCTGAAAAGGAACTGCTGGCAGTTGCAAGAGCGGAGAAGCGGCAGGATGTCCAGGCAATAATTGATGAAACAACACAATATAAAGAGACTATTATAAAGGAATATTTGCCGCTAGCTAAAGAGTATCATAATGCTAAAGCAGCAGGGAATGTCGCTTTGGAACAAGAATACGAGTTAAAACTGATGGCGATTACTAAACGTGTGTCGCCGGTAACTGCATCAGTAGCCAGCAAGATAGAGACTATTACTGGTAACAACGAAAAACTAGCAGTAGCGTTGATTGAGGAAAGTATTAGTCGTGCTGACAAAGTTAATTTGTTTTCTCTGGTAATCAGTTTGATTGTATTGGTGTTGGGTTCAGTGATTTCTGTAGTTTTAACCAACATGATCAGGAAACCTATAGTCGCTCTCACCGCTATAACTAAACAATATGCTGACGGAGATTTGCGGGGGTCAGTGGATATCAAATCTTCAGATGAAATTGGCGAATTGGGACAGGCGTTAGGGACTATGCATAATAATTTCGTCACTATGATAGCCGGTATCCGTTCGGCCTCTGAACAGCTTGCGGCAGCCTCTGAGCAAACGGCGGCATCTATTGAAGAAGTTACAGCCACAAGTGAAGCAGTTTCGAAAAGTATGGAACGTTTGTCTGGCGAGGCCGATAACGGTAATCGTTCTATGTTGGAGGCATCTCAGGCATTGGTAGAGTTGTCCAGCCTGATTCAAATTGCTAAGAAAAAGGCTAATGATACTAGTAATAATTCTAAAGAAACTTTGACAGCAGCGGAAAATGGGCGGACAAAAGTCAATGAATCAGTTAGCAAGATGGGTAACATTACTGAGCAGACCCAAAAATCCAGCCAGATTATTGGAGAATTAAACGAGTATTCGCAGCAAATCTCGCAGATTACGGACACCATTACGACAATTGCCAAACAAACAAATCTGTTGGCACTTAACGCCGCAATTGAAGCAGCACGAGCCGGTGAGCACGGGCGTGGTTTTGCAGTGGTGGCGGAAGAGGTACGCCAACTAGCTGAACAGTCTAATCAGGGAGCGCAAGAAATTACCGCTCTGGTTCAAAAAGTAACTGAAAAGACACAACTGGCTGTAGCAGCCATGACCCAAAATGTAGCAGAAGTGGAAGGCGGCGTTACTACTGTAAATGAGGCCGGGGTAGCACTTGATAAGATATTGCAGGCAGTAACGTTGATGGCTGGAGATACCAAAAGAATTGGTGATATAACTTCCGAGCAGGTAGCCAATTCAGATCAAATTGTGAAGCTAATTAACGATCTTTCCAGTGTTATTGAATCAGTAGCTGCTCATAGTGAAGAAGTTGTGGCCTCAGATGAGGAACAAGCTTCAGCCTTGCAGACAGTGGCTGCAAGTGCAGAGGAAACCAGCGCCATGGCAAACGAATTGGAGAGATCGGTTGAGCGATTCAAGGTTTAAAAAGCGAGCTGAGAAATAAATAGTTATATAATCAGAAAGCAGCATAATCAGAAAGCAGCACTTGACACTAGTGCTGCTTTCATGTATTATATGTAAGTCGCCGCTTGTTGCGGTTATATAAATTAACTAATCAAGCTCAAAAATTACCAACAAAAGATATATTGACACGACGAAAACTTATGTGTTAATATATAAAAGTCGTCAGCAGACGGCGAACGATTGAAAATGCAGTGTTCCCTGAAAACTGAACAATGTAAGTAATGCATCATAAAAGCCAGATGTGCGGTAGTATGTCGCTTGCGACATACAAACCAAAACAATTTCTAAAATTGATTTTAAGAGCCAACAAATGGCTTCATAAAATAAACTTTTATGGAGAGTTTGATCCTGGCTCAGGACGAACGCTGGCGGCGTGCCTAACACATGCAAGTCGAACGGGGAGTTACTTGTAACT
>JAEZVB010000137.1 GCA_023443285.1 Bacillota bacterium | reverse complement strand
CTCATGCACAGGTAAACCTAATGAACTCATTGTAGCTACCCGCAGAGGTCGCTCGGTTGACCCTAAAGTTATGAACGATAGAAAAACTGCGGCACTCTGCGACACGACTTTGTTGACCAATGGCGATCTCGTGAAGAACCTAAGTGCATCCACAGAATACTTCATCACTGGCCTACAGAAGTCAACTTCAGGAGCAGTTCAGGCACAACTACAGCGTGTCAACTGTACCGTAAGTATCGTAAG
Organism: Bacillota bacterium; assembly: GCA_023443285.1. GTDB lineage: Bacteria > Bacillota > Negativicutes > Sporomusales > Sporomusaceae > Sporomusa. Next base: position 73,866 of record JAEZVB010000137.1, on the reverse strand, counting down.
GCTGAAGCAAGAGTTCATCAGTGGTCAAGCTACAGGGAAATATATAGAGGTTCCACTGTATAGCAACATTGGTGCATCTTACGTTGATATTTCTGCGAACATGAAGTTATTCGATAGCGGCCTATTGAGTACCTCGACTCGTAAGTTTATCCTTCCGAAACTAACGGGAATACAAAAGTTAGACCGGATAAAATTTGGTGATGACAACTGTCAAATCGATGATATCAACTACACTTCTGCAGAAAACCTACTCACGATACAAACTAGTCCAGACAAGAGGAAAACCTAATGGACTTAGACTTAATTATAGCCACAGTTTTACTTGAGCAAGCACAAAAGATATGCGATAGAGTACGCAAGAATTGGGACGAAGGTATGCGTCCAGGCATCTCAGGTCACAAAGAGATTCATGTGGGAAACCCAATGGTTATTAGGAATGCTGTGATGATCGAGATACTTTCCCAAGGTCAGGCCGCATGGGAGCTAGAGTTTGGCAAGGGTTCACTTATGGATCGTTCGTTATCCTCTAATCCTTATCTTGCGGATTACGTAGATTCAGACCAATGGAATGACTATCGTACTGGCGTAAGTGTCAGGGGTAGACCTGAAGGAACTTATGAAGACCTTGATGGAACACCTCATGAATCATCCGGTGGAATGCGAGGACTATCTCTTGAGAAATCCATTGGTTCTCTCGATGCTGATTTCGCTCCAGTATCACCACAGTACATCGTTAGGACTGAAGTAAAACTTTCATTACCAATAATACAAGCGGCACTATCTGTTGCCCTTAGTAACGCTATAACCGACGAAGTAGCACTAATGTTAACCGCTAAGATATATCTATAGGAGGTGGCATAAGTTAACACATTTGCACTCAAAAGAAAACTCTTTGATACACTCACGAGCAGTACGGAACTTATGACTCTCTTAGGGTGTGCTGATGATGACGAAAGTAAAAATCTAAAGTTCCGTACACAGAACAATATAATAACTGAAGTTGATTCTGCGTCTTTACCTTTTATATCCTTTGTGTTTAAAGATGCTGATACTACAGGTAACTACTTAAGGAACAAAGGGCTGCTTCAGATAGACATATATTGTTCTGTAGACTATGAAGCGGAGAACATATATAACGCTGTGGTTCCTTTGGTTAAACAAGTGGATGAAGTTAGTATAGTCGCTGAAGGTGAAGCATTAACGGGAATCACAGGTATCTATCGGTATCGCGTAAGATTTCAACCACTAGTAAATTCATAATGGAACTTAAGTGAGACTGCGGAGAAATCTGTGGTCTTTTCTTATTGTTAAAACTAAAGAAAAGGACTGATGTGTAAATGGCAGGTACAATTTCAGGCGGAAAACCTATAGTTGTCAATGGTGTAGGCACAGCTTACATGAATGTTACAGAAAATGGATTAACTAAGTCAATTCCTTGTGGAACCCTACAGAAGATGCAGTTGAGTTTCAGTGGTTCTCTTGAGAAAGTCTATGGTTCTGACGCTCTCCAGCCGATTTACCTTATCGACAAAGAGCAGGACGTTAAGGTTTCCTTTACAGAAGCTCGGTTTAACCTTGATTGGATGGCAGTAACCAATGGAGCAACCATGAGTAATGACGGCGAGATTATCTTTAATGTTGCTCCTACGTTAATCGCAAGTGGCACAGCGTTTACTGTTCCAGGTAGCCTAACTACGATTGTTCCAGCGCAAACAATTGTAACTCTTTCGGATGACGCTAACGGACTACAAAATATCACAGCGTTGACCTTTACGACTTCTGCGACTCCTGAAGATGGACAGTTCGGTATTACGGCTGCTGGTGTTATTACGTTAGGAGCTTCAGTAACTAACAAGTACATTAGTGTCAACGGTATTTATACTGATGCTATCTCTAGGACTGCTACATTGACTACCGCAAGTCTTCCTGGGTTTGTAACTATTAGACACACAAGTCATCCTGTGGATATGGGCGATGGGACTAAAGTTACTCTGCATACTCAGATATTCCGCGCTAAAGCTACAGGTAAACTTGATATTGACCACGAGAGACAAAAAGCTATGGCTCCAGCATTGGAATTTGAGGTATTCTATGATACCACAAGAACCGATGGAAATGTCGTTAAGATTTCTCAACAGTTATCATAAGGAACAATGGGAGGGCATAAGCTCTCCCTTACTTTATCTATAGGAGTGATAATAATTGTCAGAAGTTAAGAACGTATATACATTGTGTGAAACCGTAGTTGATATTGAAGGTAATAAACATAAGGTATACCCTACACCTTGGGGATATATACAAGAGGTAGCACAGGTTCTCTCAAAGGTAAATATGGATTTGCCATTTACTTCCTTTATGAATGCAGATATGGAGATAGAAGATGGAGTTCCAGTTGTTAAACGATTGGACAACGGTTGTATTTCCTATGGTGAAGAAATGAAGGATGAAATCCTTAGTGTTATAGAGATTGGCCTGAGATTTAAAGAGACAAAAGATGAGATAAAGAAATGGTTAGACACTGGATTAGCACAGCAGATAATTGAGATTATGATTGGAATTAGCCAAGTAAAAAAACAGAAGGAACAGATGGCGAACCAGACCACAATTGTTTAGTCGCGGGACTTCTACAGAACACGAGTTTACCTAAGAAAGAGATACTAATGCTGTCTGTTCCTGAAATCGAAGGGATATTTGAAGGGTTCAAAAAATTAAATTCCACGGATTCTACTGATGATGCTCCATTGGAAGGTGCTGAAGCGGTTCATGAGTTAAGACGTATGGGACTAGTTTAGAATACTACAGGTAGGTGATGATGTGCCTGATGAACATAAACAGATAAAGTTCAATATAGAGGTTAGCACAAGTCAAGCTAAGAACTCACTTGATGATCTTAAGCGCGAAATGAAGAAGACTAAAGATGAGATATACAAAGCTGAACATGGAAAATCTCTAATTGACATTAACGCTCTTAAGAAACATCTTGACAATCTCTTTGATCTCCAGATGAAACACCAAGCGAATTTAACTCAAGATAGAATAGCTGGACTCAGGAAAGAATCACAAGAGAGAGCAGCTATGGATGCTGCTGAGTTAAAACGTAGGGAAGCTATAGCTAAAGCTGATGGTGGATATCGTAAGAAGTACTCAGAAGTACCCGCTGAGAAGCAAGTGTATTTCAAGGATGATCCACCAAAGCAAACTGGATATGTAAATCCTGGAAATGTAGCGAACCTTAAGGAGCAATTTGCTGCACGACAGGCAATACTTGAGGCTCAAGAAAGAACTGCCATTGAATCTCAAAAGAAAATAACAAAGGTAGAAAGCGATAGAGTCTCAAAATCAAATAGTGCCTTAGTTGCTCAAGACAAACTAGAGGAAAAACAGTTTAACCGTAAGCAATCTAGAATTGAATCTTTAGGCAAACGATATAGCACCATAGTTGATGATATCAACGCTAAACTTAGGACTAACACTAAGATTTCAGAGTTGGCCTTTGAAAAATCTAGTAATAACCTAAGAAAACTAGAGGGGCAACTTGGTTCTCTTGGTGTTTCTCCTACTCAGAAGAACCCTTTGGCACAGTTTGGTAACTATGGGGACTATACAAAAACTTTACCTGCGTTAACACAAATGGTTTCCTACGGTCAACAGTTGAGTAACATACGGAAACAGCAGGAACTATTGCATCAACAAATGATATCTGGCGAGAAAACTGTCGGTCAATACAAGCGTGAAATGAATGGACTATCCGCTAAATACGTAGAGACTGAAAAGAACCTAAAGAACTTCAATAAGTCTATAGGATTATCAAGTTCTGCATTCGGTACTGCGATGAATACCGTTAGAAGACATATGCTTTGGGTTGGATCAGGTATTGCTATTGGTGGACTCATAGCTATCCCTGCGATAATTAGTGATATAACTAGAGAAACTGAAGTGTTAAGTTTGAAGATCAAACAGAACCTTGAGTTATCAAGTCAGTATCACAATAATGCCCAAGGATTAACTAATGATGTCCAACATTTAACTGAGGTAGCTGGAGTATTCGCTACAGGTTATGGTGCAAACGTCAAGGATGTTATGGATATGATGCAGGTACTATCCAGACGTTTTAAGTCACCAGAGGAACTAACGTATTACACTAACTTAGCTATGATTATGCATAAGTTAGACTTTGTTGAACCTAAGAAAGCTGCAGAAGACCTTGAGGCTGTTATCTTATCTATGGGATTAGACTTCCAAGGGGCAAGAAAGTTTATCGATGAGTTTTCAGTGGCAGTACATACAGCTCGTATCACCGGAACCGAGTTACTCTCAGGGATACAAAGGTCAGGCGCAGTTTTCCATAATATGAACTTCAATACTGCTGAAGCTATCGCTATGATATCTACATTATCTACAGTTACCGCAAAGGCCGGGGCTAACATTGGTGCAGCTTTGAATTCAATAATGATTAATGTTGACTTTAAGAAGGCCGCACAAGCACTTAAAGCATACTCTGTAGAAGTTTATGATTCCACTGGTAAAATGAGAGATGGCGTTGAGATATGGCGAGATATATCAAAAGTATTTAATGGACTTAACGATGAGAAAGCTAATGAATTCGCAAACGCCATGAGCGGAGGCAAATTTAGAGCAAATGACCTTCGCGCCATGCTTAGTAATTGGGAAACATTTGAGAAAATCTTAAGTGACATACAGACCAAAGCATCTCCAGAGTTAACCGCAAGTTTACTACAGACAGGTATGGAGTCATTCAATAGTAAACTCTTGCAACTTCAGGCATCATTGCAGGTCTTTGGGATTACTTTAGGAAACGAAGTATTACCAGGACTTAAAGATATGGTCGTAGGATTAACTACAGGTGTCCAATGGTTAAACGATCATAGGGATGCTGTAAGTAAAACTATTCATTATCTTGGATTATTCGCTGAAATGCTTATGAGTTATAAAGTTGCACAAGTGTTAGCAAATACTAAACTAAAGGAATTCATTGGGTCACTATGGTCAACCGTTACTGCATCTAGTTCAGCAAAAGGTGCAATAACGAGTCTTGGTTCTCGATTTGGCGCACTTGCGAAATCCATAGGTGCAGCTTATGTAGTTATGAAGTCATTCCAAATATTGGCTGACGCTATGAGCAGTAGAGCATCAGATGCACAAGAGAAGAAATTCCTAGCCGATCTTGATGCTACTACTGCGAGTGACGGAAGAAATCGCGAAAGAAGCATAACCAAAGAAGAACAAGCGGCACTCGACGCTATTAAAAAGAGAGATGCTTTTGCTGAACAATACGGCACAAGAATGGGTAATGGCTCTGTAGGATTCTGGGATTTCCTTGGATATAATTCAGGCAAGCGAGATGAATTCGATAGATTAAATGAAGATGCTCGCCAAAAGGTTGCTGCTGTTACTACTTTAGGTAAAGTCAATGCTCAAATTGCGGAAGCTGAAGAATTACTAAAGAAAAAAGATTTAGATATTTCTGAAGCATACGATAAAGTTGAAGGTCAAGACTTAGGTGGCAATGGGAAATCTAAAGATGCCCTTGCTCCTACCGATCCATCTTTCGCTGAAAATAAGTTGGAACTCAAGCGATATACTAAGAACCTCTTTAACATCCTTGATAATAACAAAGCTGAATATCAGGAAGCACTTGAGGACTTAGGAACCTATACGTCACTTTTTGGAGAAAACAGTGTTGAAGCCATCCGTAGGAGACAGCAGTTAGAACAGGGGCGTATGCTTCAGATTCAACAAGAGATGAAAGCTATAGAAGCACAAAAGTCTCAACTTGAGTCGGTTGCAGGAGATATCATTAATCAATATCCTGAGATGAAGCAAATGGCAAGCATAAGTGGTTCATTGCCTACAGAGTCAGGCGTAGATATTGACAATGTTAATCCTGCGGTTAAATCTGCGGCATCTGCGTTAATCCAAGAAATCTCAAGTCAACTTGGAGTAACACCTGTAGTCACAAGTGGTTATCGTGAAGGTGATCCTGGTGGGCATGGCTCCGGTGATAAACTTGATATAGCTTGGGATAACATGCAGTGGGGTAGCGATGAGTTTAACGCTGCTGTACGAATGGCTGAGAAGGCAGGTTTTAGTGTTTATACTGTACCTCATGGAACTGGAGTACATCTTGATTTAAACGGAAGTAGTCTACAAGGGTTAACTGAGTTATCTCAAGTATCCAGAGGCATTAGTCAAGAAGACTGGAACAAGATGTCAAAACAAGAGAAGATTCGGTATAAACTTGATAACCGTGAGGAATCTCAAGATAACTCGATGCTTGGACAGACGTTATCTCAATTGGATGACCTACAGAAAAAAGCCAATGAGAAAACTAAAGAATTCGCTAAGATGCAAGCAGAGATAACTAAAGGTATGTTCTCTGGAGTATTTGATAAGGATATCCAAAGACAACGTGCGCTAAAGTCCATAGATACTGATGAAGCCATCCAGAAATCTCAAGTAAATACTCGTGATCCGCTATATGCTCTTAGAGAGAACAATATTGCGTTATCAGCGGAAGCCAGAAGATATCAACAGTATAAAACTAATGCTGAACAACTTGCGAAAGACTACGCTGACCTGCAGGATATTCAAGTCAAAGCTCAAGAAGCTGAAGTTGAACGTATTAGAAATCTTAAAGATGGCGTAGATAGGACTAAAGAACTCGCAGAAGCTATACGGTTACTTGAGGCAGCTAGACGAGGTGACACTAAGGCACTTCAGGAAAACTCTGATCGTCAACAAGATAACTATAGAGCAATGGAAGAATCCGCAAGGAAACAAAAGGAACTCGCTAATGCCACTGCGTTATCTATCCGACAATACCAGGCAGATATCGTTGGTGATTTCTTAGATAGTGCTGATGGTGGCAGAAGTGCATTTAAGAAGATTCTAAGAGATATGCAGAATGATGCTCTGAACGCCCTATTTGATACCAAAAAGCAAGCTTCAGCGGCCTCTAGTTTCTTTGGTACTATGGGCAAAAGTGGTTCCAAGGCTAACGCTAGTGGTATTTCAGGCCCCGCTATGGCTAACGGAAGTTTCTATAAGAATAGTGGTAAAGGTGGAAAACATGCTACTGGAGGGATTATTAACGCTCCAACATTATTAAATACTAAAGGTGATATCGGTGGGGAAGATGGCGAAGAGGTCATAATTCCAACTGAGAGGAACACGCAGAACTCAGAGAAACTTTTGAAGTACGCTAGTAATAAATTAGGCTTTACTCCAGAAACTACGGGAGGTACTTATGTTCCATACTTTAAGAACCCAGAACTCGCTACGCAGCCTATAGTCAACGTTAATGTCCAGCAGACTGAATCTCAGAACAAACATTTGATAGAAGCCAATGCTCTCATGAGAGAACAGAATCAAATGTTAATGGCAATGGTTCAAAATGGTGGTAACAATGGGAATGTCGTAGTGATGCCTGTGGCTCCTTCGTCAGAACAGGTAATGGATATCATTGCGAAGAACCCAGCAGCACTAGCGAATATCATGGGTAGAAACAAAAGTTCAGGCTGGAGATAAAATTAAGGAGAGCTTATTTGCTCTCCTTTTGTATTTCCTTGGTTAATGCTCTTGTCTTATCATTGGATTCCCTAAAGAGATACTGTACGATATCATCCTTGTAATATCTACCGAATACATCGTTAACCATGCTTACCTTAAAATACTCAGGTTCATCTACATAAGGTTTAACTTCATTAAATCTAAACATTTGGCCTGGAGTATTCCATATAGTGCTCGCGTTATCATACGAACGTAAGGCACTAGAGAATTTATCGTAGGTTTCCTGCGGTATCTTACCTTGTGCCTTTTGTGTTGCAATGTACAACTCACGGTATTTCCTATCGTAATCAACCTTAGTTATCCCCGCTTCAGTACTATATTGCATATCTTGATACTTCTCAAGTAAATCCGCAGTTACATCAGCAGCATTCACTACGCTTGTCCCAAAGCACAACATAAGTAAACATGCGATAACCACTATTCTTCTCAAGTTAATCCCTCCATCGCTACTTTAGTAGCTTTAGTATACCACAGATTTACAGAAATATACAGAGGTGATCTAATGGAAGACCTCAAGAAATACATCGGGATACCCTACGGATTCAATGAGTCATCCTTCGAAGCAGCGGATTGCGCCGGACTCGTATCGTTATTCTACAGAGAACACGGTTGGCCTGATGACTATCCAAAGCCTAAAACTAAAGATTGGTACATGAAGGAACCGCTGTATATGCAAAAGTACCTCATGAAGAACTTCAGTATGACCAGAGATATCGATGAGTTAACCTACGGTGACATTCTGTACTACCAGATAAACGGCGAGGGACACATTGGAGTCTACCTGAACTATGGGAAATTCCTCAGTACCTATCCGAAGGTCAGCGAGTTCAACGGCGGATGCTCGTTTATCGACAGATGTCGCTTCTGGTTCAACATGGGTGGCGTAAAGTTTATCGCGGGGTTCCGTAGAAAGACAGGTGATAACTAATGGCAATTCCAACGTTCCCACTTCCGTATGACTTTAGAGAAGATATTGAAGAAACTTCAGCTTATGCAACCCGATCAGTTACTTTTGAGTCACAAAAACGTCAGGTGCAAAGAATGGCTATAGACCCTTTGCGTACTTGGAAGATAACATGTAAAGGCAATGCATCTCAGAGGTTAATACTTAAGTCATTCCACGATAGCGTTGGAGGAAACTCTAGCGTTTTTTATTTTGTTGATCCTGACGGTGTTACTAGAACATGTCGTTTTGCTGATCCGAAGTTAACTATGACAGATATCCGAGAATATACTTCTGGGTCAACTGGTGGTACTATTGTAGGATTTATTTCAGAAATTGTTATTGAAACAGCATTGTAGTTCAATAGTTTATCACAAGGCCAACTTATGTTGGTCTTTTATTTTACACAAAAGGAGTTGATAAGTTTGGCGTGTGGTATCTATTGTATCGAAAATATGGTTAATCACAAGAAGTACATAGGGCAGGGTGTTTCTATTGAAAAACGATGGCATGACCATATTAATGAACTAAAGAAACAACAACATTGCAATAAATACCTACAAAATACATGGGATAAATATGGAGAAAAATCATTTGCGTTTACTATAGTTGAACAATGTACTAAGGAACAACTTAATGAACGTGAAATCTATTGGATTGACAAATATAAATCTTATGATCGTAAATACGGCTTCAATATGACATATGGAGGCCAGTATGGAAGAAAAACAGATACAGTTGTAACGGAGTCTCAAGTAAGGCACGTAATTGATCTATTGCTACAAAGGATTAGCCACAATGAAATATCTGCTATAACAGGAGTTAATACAGGGATTATTAGTGCTATTAAACACAAGAAGTGTTGGAATCACTTAACTGAAGGTATTGATTTTTACTTTAGATTCAAACATTTGTCTGAAGATCAAGCCAAAGAAATTGTTAAGTTACTTACTGAAGGTAAAACAATAGATGAAGTGGCAGGAATAACTCAATTAAACAAAAGTGCGGTTATGTCTATAAGGTACAAAATATATTGGACTGAGTTAACTAAAGATGTAGATTTCGGAAGTTCATTTATATCTGAAGATCAAGCCAAAGAAATTGTTAAGTTACTTACTGAAGGTAAAACACCCAAAGAAATAACTAAAGAAATCAATGTTACTCCGATGGTTGTCTACAATATTAAAGGAAAGAGAACTTGGAAATATCTCACGGAAAACGTAGAATTTTCTGACTACCGAAAGAGGGTGGTCGCTTAGATGGCACTTAATCTTCCGGTGACGCTTATGTCCTACAAAGAGTCATCCTCAGTATTCCTAGTTGAACTCTACATTCTCTACCTTAAGACAGGCAACTTGTACCTCTGTGCGGCAGACCAAGATATAACCTTTGCTGGACAACAGTATCTTGCAGTTCCTATTGAGCGTGACGCAGTGAAGTCCAGTAGTGATTCTAAGGTTGACGATACTACACTTAGGATATCAAACGTATCTGATGAATTCACTGCAGCACTCTATAGTGGCACAGATTTCCGTGGATGCGACTGTAGTATATTCCAAGTGCCTTACCCTGAGTGTCTCACGGATACAACTTTGGTTAATCCAGTTATCTACGGCTACCTGGATGCTCCCATACTTAAACAAAAGGAAGCAACTTTTGAGGTCACTGTTAAAGCTCAAGTACCCAACTTGAGTCATTCCCGTACGTTTCAACTTAGTTGTAACTCAGAGTTTGCCGATGGGGAATCCTGTTTTGGTTCTAAAGCTACAACTTCAGGAACGACTCAAGTTGGTACTACAGCTTCAACCATAGTTCTCCCACAGTCCTACGACAGTAACTATTGGATCAACGGTATTATCACAAGCTCCTACGAGTCTCGCATGGTGGAATCCTCAGAGGGTAATGTAGTTAACCTACGTTATCCTTTTTCATTTGTACCGACATCCTTCGAGATATCGCGCGGGTGTGACGGTAGTTTCTACGCTTGTGGAATACATGGGCAACAGCAGAATTACGCCGGATATCCATCACTGCCTCGCGAGTTAACCATAAGGAGTAACTAAGATACAACGAGAGCTATCATTAGCTCTCTATTTTGTTTAATAGAGGTGATTCAATGGTAGGTATTTATTGTATCGAGAACACAGTTAATCACAAGAGGTACATTGGGCAGTCTGTGAACATAGAAAGACGATGGAAGAAACATAAGTATGCACTAAATAGCAAATATCATTATAATCAACATCTACAGAGAGCTTGGGATAAATATGGAGAACAAAAATTTTGCTTTAGTGTACTAGAGATATGCAATAAAGATGCTTTGGATGAAAAAGAAAAGTATTATATAGAACATTTTGACACCTTGAATTTTAACACTGGATATAACAACAAGAGTGGCGGCGTAGACGGTAGGTTAACTCCAGAAAGTATCGCAAAGATGAGTAAGACTTTAACTGGTAAGTATGCTGGTGTAAATAACCCGCTATATGGAACAAAGTTACCACAAGAAACAAAAGATAAAATTAGCGCATCTCTTAAGGGGAGATTTGGTGGAGATAAGCATCCTATGTGGGGTAAAACAAACTTACAAGGTGAAGATAATCCAAAAGCGTTAATAACTGAAGAAACAGCACTTAAAATAATCACAATGTTATTAAGCAGTAATACCTATGACGAAATTATAGAACAAACTAAAGCATCACTGCACATTATAAAACACATAAGGCTAAAACATACATGGAAACATCTTACGAAAAATATTGTGTTCCCTGATAGAAGGTATAGGCAATGTAGTTAGACGGGAGGTGATTAAAAATAGGTAAAGACAGTGGTAAGGCAATTTTAGGTGTTATAGGATTTGCATTTGGGGCTGGGTGGCTTGGTGGCGGGGTGCAATTTGGTACAACTTCATGGTTGCTTGGGGGGTTGTACGGAGGTAGTCTCGCGGGTGCATTGTGGACTTCTACACATCCTCAAGATACCGATAATAACTCAGGTGCAACCTATGACTTTGACCAGTACATGAACCGTGTGGACTCCGACAGTAGAATTCCGATAATCTACGGTACTCGCAAGTGGGGTGGACAGCAGACATATCATCAGACATCTTCGGATAGAAAGAGTTTAACCAAGGATATCGTATGGTGTGAAGGTGAGATCGAAGGAATATATGATGTTCGCGCTGATGATATGCTTGTGGAAACTATAACAGAAACTGTCACGACAACTACAGATTTATTTACATTGAAATACATTGGTAGCGGTACTGGAATTATAACAAAATTTAATGATGTTAATTTTATACTATATTCTAACGAAGGTAGTATAACTGTTCCTTATTATACCGTAGATGCTATCTGTGGAATAATTAACTCAAACTCAATATACTGGCAAGCGACTCCGATAGCATCTACGGAAATCTTTAGTTTTTCAGGCGATTATATAAGTTTATCTCCAAACGGGCTACATATGTTCACAAAGACAACTACGGAAACTATAGTTATTCAGCAAGGACTCCCTGGGTGTTCCTTTACGTTCTCCAACGGTTCAGTCTCGCAATCTCCTCCGTTAAACTACAGTACCGTTGGTGGATACAAGAATGTCGCATGGTCGCGCTTTAGTTTAACCGCTGGTAGTCAGTTAACCTCAAGTAATCCAACGTGTACAGCGATTATTAAAGGTATGAAAGTGTACGATACCCGCAGTTTAACTAAAGCTTACTCAAGTAATCCTGCAATGTGCGTCCGTGATTACCTCCTGTCGAAACGCTATGGCGCAGGACACTTTATAACCGCAGATATGCTTGATGAGGATTCCTTCAAGGAAACTGCGGATTACTGTGATGCTTTAGTTACCACTAGAGTGCCAACTACATTAGCTACTGCAGATGCTATTAACGCGAAAATCTTGGAACTCCAAAGGTATCTACAGTCCCCAAATATATCCACAGAAGAACAACAGAACATCAATGATGAAATTGCAGCTTTGCAGAATGCCGTAGGTACTATCGGTAGTAATCCCGTAGAGTACACTTTGGAAGTTACTCCAAGATATTCACTGAACATTATCATTGCGGAAACAAAGTCACATGTAGAGATACTTCAGGATATGTTCGCGGTATTCGGTGGATTCCTAGTGTACGCCAACGGTAGAGTGTCCCTACGCTGCGAAAAGGCAACTCCAGTATCCTATGCATTTACCGATGATACTATCGTAGAAAACTCACTGAATCACACAGAGTATCCTATAGAGAGTTCACCTAATCGCTACCTTGTGAAATTCTATGATCCATCCAATGAGTGGACAGGAGTTAAAGTCAGAGTAGACAATGCAGTTGACCAGAAGTATCGCAAGAAGATCATAAGTAAAGATGTAGACCTTATAGGTTGCACAAGTCAATCTCAAGCTCTCCGTATGGCACGACTGTACCGCGACAAGATTGCGTTAAACTCGATAGTGGTGGAGTTTCAAACGGCTTGTATGGCAATGCACTTGGAGCCTGGAGATACCATAACGATATCCAAGAAGATATATCCTAATGGAGTAGAACAGTGGTTGTTCCAGGATATGCCCTTTAGGATACTTGAGATATCGGAACAAAAGGGAATCTACAGTATCAAAGCAGAGCAGTATAACGAGTCAATCTATAATGATTCCTTGGGTGCTAAGATACAGGTCAAGAATTACATTCAGATACCCGATCCGTTCTCTGGAGTTGTCCCAAGTCCCACTACATTCTCCCTCTCGGAATACGGTTGGCAAGCTACAGATGGAACTCACGTATCAACTATAGTCTGCGATTGGGATGACGTAGAGTACCAGTTCTTCCGTAGTTATGTCGTGAGTTTATCAACTGACAACTCTACATGGACAACTTTAGCGAACACCCTAACGAGTAACTTTACGATATCTAATGTTCAACCTCAGAAATACTATGTGAAGATACAAGTGCAGAACTCAGTTGGTCGATTGTCAACCGCAGTAGTGCAAGAGATAACCATAGTAGGCAAAGATAATCCTCCAGGTAATGTCACTGGTTTCTCCGTATCTCAAGCAGGAGAATACATTAGTTTCGCTTGGGATATATCCATAGAACCAGACATTAGGAACTATGAGATTCGTATGGGTGCAACTTGGGATAACTCAGAGTTAATCACACAGACAACTACAGTACCTTACCTATGGTTGGCTCCAGGTAACGGAACGTACAACTTCTGGATTAAAGCTGTAGATAACTTTGGGAATTACTCGGTTACAGCTACAGTACGCTCCATAAATATCTTTGGTATCGCAGCGAAAAACGTGATACTGTCGCAAACTATAGATATCACGGATGCTACATCCACCGGAATGTACTTGAGTCCCTACGGATACCTTGAGCTACAGACCACGGATACTTACGATCTCTTCGCCGATATGTTCATCGGAGGGAATACTTACGTTACTAACGCTAAAGTAGAGTTACCTGTGGTTGACTTAGGTGCAAACATAATTGAACAAGAGAATTACTACATTGATCCGTGGGGTAACGTCAAGGTAAAAACTCAAGAAACTATAGGTTCAACTGAGTTCTTCTCAGATATATTCTCAGGAGGTAGTACTCCAGTTAGCATCAAGTATCTCGCTGAGACATTCCTAAGTATATCTCCGGTTTACAATAGTACACCAAGTACATCTGTGGGCATCAAGTATCAGACTTCTATAGATGGCACAAGTTGGTCTGAAGAGTTCTCATATCTCACCAGACAATTCTTTGGTAGATACGTGAAGATTCTATTGTATCCGAAGTCTACTCAAGATTTACTACATCTGAAGTCCGTTACGATTACCATAGATGTCCCAGATGTCGAGGATGTACTGTTGAACATTACGATTCCCGCAGTTAAGACTTATGTTCGATACAATAGGAAATTCTACGCGATACCTAATGTTGCACCTATAGTTGAGTACGGGAACGGCGATACTGCTATCTATAGAAAATCTAATATTACGAGCGATGGATTTGACCTTGAGATATTGGATTCTCAGGGTTCTTTAGTTTCTGGAGTTCTCGTCCAGGCAAACATAAGGGGGTATTAAGTTTGGCATTTAAATTACTTACGACAACTACAGGTAAACAAGAGGGATGCGATGAGATCAATGGTCGCTTTGATCCAACTGTAGGTCACTCTCATGAGGAAGCTTATGGTGGTAAACCTATAGGAACCAATGGGATACAACCTAAAGCAATTACCGCAGACAGACTTAGCGATACCGCTATAGTGGATAAACTTGGGTATACTCCAGTGAATCCTGCAGATATCACTGTTGATGTTGCAACACAAGCAGAAGCACAAGCTGGTACAGATAACACAAAAGTTATTACACCATTACAACTTCGTAATGGACTTAATGCCTCTGGTTTAGCACCAATATCAGCTTGTAGGGCGTGGGTCGATTTTAATGGTACTGGAACTGTTACTATAAGGGAAGGGTTAAACATTAGTAGTATAGCCGATAATGGCGTTGGTGATTACACTATTAATTTTACACAAGCTCTTCCAAGTGCAAATTATAGTGTATTGTTTGGAGGACAAATAGACCAAGCTGGCGGTGCAGGTTATTCATGTATTTCTATATATAGATCACCTACTGCAAAGACTGTAAATTCTTTACGTATAAATACCACTGGTATTTCTGGTGGTAATACAGTAAATGTAGATTATACGACTGTATGTGTTGGTATTATTATATAGGAGGTTGGAAATGACAAAAATAATTTACCCAAATGGAACAGGGGTTACTATATTAGAGTCTAATGTTTCTTGCGGTTTAACAATCGAACAAATTGCAGCTAAGGATGTACCTATGGGTACTCCTTTTTTAATTGTAGATACTGCTGAAATATCAACAGATCGCACATATAGAGATTCCTGGACAGCAGACTTTAGTAATCCCGCAGGATACGGAGGTAACTAATGAGTATAATCACTATTGATACAACTAAGCAACTTGCGTTAACAAAAGCTACTAAACTTGCGGAAATCAAAGTTAAACTCTCAGAAACAGACTATAAATGTCTTAAGTATGTCGATGGTGATTTAACTGAAACCGCCTACGCAGAAACTAAAGCACTCCGTAAGTCCCTTCGCATCGCCTATAACGCCATAGAGTTGGCTACAGACTTAACCACAGTAGAATCCGTAGAATACTAATGAACAACTTTAGAACCCTCCTATGCTCCATCTTAAGCAACCTCCCGCTAACACTATCGGACTCTACCGATCCCGTAGATGTCTCATGGAATCGCGTAGCTATGACCATAGAATTCATATTCGTAATACTATTGTCACCTCCGTTACTTGGGGTGACTTTAGTATTTTATCCGCAGTATTATCCACAGTTGTTCGAGATGTGGAAACCAATGTTAGTTGCTTATGGTGTACATTTAGGAATCAATGGATTTAAGAAGAGGTGATACCAACGGATCGTATAGACCACATAGAATCTCGTGTAGAGAAACTTGAGGATGGACAAAAGGCACTCTTAGTTCTCCCTGCTCAACTTGAAATGCTTATTGAACTACAAAGGGAAGCCAATAAGGATACTAAAGAACTCGCATCGCACATCACAGAAGCCTACGCATCCAAAGAATTATGCACAGAGAAACATAAGAGTATCTCAGAATCTATAGCTGAACTGAAGGATTTTAAAAAGTATGTCTACGGTAGCCTCATTACGGGTGCTGCCGTTATTATTTTGGAACTCTTGAAATACTTAGGAGGTAAATAGGATGGAATGGAATGAATACTTAGATTGGACTATAGAACCTGCGAAGACCGCATGTGAACCTTATGATTTACCTTGGCAAGTCGTAGTTGCTCAAGGTGCTATAGAGTCATCTTGGGGTAACTCTCGTATTGGCGAGTACAATATCTTTGGTAGGAAATATGGTGGATACGGTAGTTATATCGAGTGCAATACTCAAGAAGAGGACGAAAGCGGCGAGTGGTACACCATAGTAGCCAAGTTTCAAGACTATGGTTCACTTGAGGAAGCTATAGGTGACTGGTGTGAGCTTATGAATTGGGGAGATTACCTACGGTATACCGAACAGTATCACCAGGATCATGACATTGAGGCATTCGTAAGAGGTATCGCAGGTATCTACGCTACGGACTCGTCCTATGGTGACAAAATTATGCAGACTATGAAAGCGTGTGAACTCATATGAAAACTCCAGTATGGCTTGTGTATCCTTACGACTCCATAGGTAACTTCATAGATGCTATGGAAGGCATAGGTGACGATGTATCTCACGCAGCTATAGTTCTTCCAGACTCCACAGGTAAACCTTGGGTATACGAAGCAGTTGGCACAGGATTCCGTAGGGTGGAACCTTCAGTATACGATGGAATTAAACTCATGGAATACCTTGTGGATATCCCAGATATCACTGCGGCACAAAAGAAAGCAGAAGATATGCTTGGGACTCGCTATAGTAAAATCTCATGTGTCGAAGGATTCATACATGATACTATAGGACTTGAGATATCTCAGGGAAGCACCAAAGCAACAAACTGTAGTGAATCTGTAGTTATCATCGTGCGCGAAGGCGAGGGAGTTCTCTGTGGTGATACTCCTGCTGCTTGTGTTACTCCTGAGATACTACAGGAATACTTTGATTCCGTGGGGATCATAGGGGAGGTCAAGAATGCTTAAGAAATACTGGATATACATCCTCGTGTTTATCTTGGGAATAGCTTTGGGTTCTTTCGTTACCTATAAGTTCTTCCCTCGAACCGTTGAAGTTCCCGTAGAGAAAACTAAGGTCGAAACCAAAGTAGAGTACAAGGATCGCACAGAAATCCAATATGTACCCAAGACTTCGTCTTCAGACACAGACGTAGAGATAACTAAGGGGCAACCTAAAGTTACAGCTTCGGTTAACGGTCAGAAGTATTCCTTTGATTTAGTCCAAGGGGAAACTCAAAAGTTTGACAAAGGGAAACTGACGGTAGACCAAAGTTCCACACTGAATGTTGATGTGTCTGCTCAAGTTGAACAGCAGGTAGCGAATGGCATCAAACGTGCCTTTGAGGAACAAAAGAAAAAGCCCGTGTACAAACTTGGGGTTAATCCAGAGTTCTCACAGAACTCTACTCCAAGCTATAACCTAAGACTCTCAAGACAATCTGAGAAATTCGATGTTGATTTAAAAGTTGACCAAAAGGGAAATACTAAAGCTGGAATCACTTGGTGGTTCTAGGGAATCATGACGGCCTATGGGGTTACGAAAGTAGCTCTGTAGGCCGCCTTTTGTCGTTTCTGTAGGTCATATCTCATGCTCACAGCGGAAAACTATCGGCGCGAAGGGAAACGTAAGCGGGACAAAAGTTATCTTCCGATTTACGAGAGAAATATAACATTGGAACATATAAAGTCCTTGACAAAAGATATAACATAGGATACAATGGTTATAACAACGTCATATCTCATGCTCACAGAAAACGAAGTGATGTACCCAAGGTGTTTCTATGGGCAGCGTAAGTTTACTCTCTGTGTACGAGAGATATCATTGATTCAAGAGGAGGAATTGGGGATGGACAAAGTTAAAGTCGCAATTAATGCTATTGAAGTACTGCTGAAGAACCTTGAGTATAACCTTAGTAGTGACTGTATGAAGTCCAATTGTGAATTTTGCGCTGGCTATAGAATTGCCGATTGTAAAACTGGTAGCGCAAGAGTGTTTGGTACTTCAGTTCTTGAGAGACTTAAGGAGGAATCCAAATGAGAAAGCGCGAGTCACTCATAAGTTTAGTCGTGAGGGCATATCTTAAGAAGCGGAGGGAGAGGTAATGTTATTACTAAAGAATGCTAATGATTATCCTATTGGTCATAGGTGTGACTGTGGGAAAGTACATGAGTGGCCTATGTATGTGTTCGCTCATATGAATAACCATATTAAACATACGTGTGATTGCGGAATCGAAAGTGATATCTATCATGGTAACATTGAGAAACAGGAGGACTAAAGATGCCTGATATAACCATGTGTAACAATAGATGCTGTCCAAGGAGAAACAAATGTTATCGTCATGTCGCGGAACCTGGAGAATATCAACAGAGCTATTTTAGGTTCCTTGATGTTGATAGCGAGGAACAATTTGCGAAATACTGTGGACATTATTGGGAGGTAGCAAGTAACAACGAGCGATAGTTTTAGTGCGCCCAAAGTTAGAACTTTAAAACATATAAGGAGGACTTAAGATGTTCGATAATTTGATCGCAAGGTATAATCTAGGTTGCCTATCTGGATTTAACTACAGCGAAGATTCTCATGTTAACGTATGTATCCAAGCGATCCTTGATTCCGAATGGAAACCTATAGACGCTCAAATATACTATATTGCCATTGAGACAACCTGCGGAAAACACATAGAACTATGGAATTCCAATAAGTATTACGCTTGGATGGACAAAGGGTACTATAGGTCTAAACAATTGTTTTTCCAATGGAGAGACAGAAGACCTAGTGCTGACCTAATGTATCAAATGAAACTACGGATAGAACGAGAAATGCGAAAGAGAGCATAAGGAGTAGCTTTAGTGCGCCCTGTGTTAGAACTATAAAACATATAAGGAGGAGTTAGATGGCAAAAGGAGATACTTGCGAAGTCTGTGGAACTACTGAAGGTAAAATTTACAATAGTAAGAAATACGGCATGATACTTTGTGAAAAACATTATGACAAAATGAAAACAAGAGGGACTACAGATGCTCCAGAACCGCATTACACAGATATTGCTGGAGAAAGATTTGGGAGACTACTGGCAATCGAAAGGATAGACGGTAAATGGTTATGTGAATGCGATTGTGGCAATAAAACTATGGTGAATTTCAGTAGTTTAAACAGAGGAGACACGAAATCGTGCGGTTGTATCAAAAGAGAGTTAGTGTCAAAGAAGAATACAACTCATGGTTACTCTAAAACACCTACATATAATACTTGGAGAGCAATGAAAGAGCGTTGTGAAAATCCTGGAAACAAAAGGTATCATGAGTATCACGATAGAGGTATTACTGTGTGTGACGAGTGGCATTCTTTCGAAAACTTCTTAAGAGATATGGGAAAAAGACCTGAAGGAACTACTTTAGAAAGACTTGATAACGACTTGGGTTATTACAAAGATAACTGCAAGTGGGCAACAAATATTGAGCAAGCGAATAACCGTAGAAATAATCATGTTATAACCTATGAAAACCAATCTAAAACTTTGATGCAATGGTCGAGACTAATGGGTATCCATAGAGAAACTTTACGAGCGCGATTAAAACAAGGTTGGGACATAGGTAGAACAATAGAATACTACGGGATAAAAGAGGTGAGCGCATGATCCACCTACATAACCATACGACAGTCGAAAGTCTCCGTGATGCTTACTCAAAGATACCTGAGTTAGTCTCTCGTGCCAAAGAACTCGGAATGGACTCTATAGCTGTAACTGGACATGGCTCTATGACATCATCTATAGAATTCTATGAGGAATGCCAGAAGCAAGGACTAAAGGCCATCCTTGGTCTTGAAGCTTACTTCACTCCTGATGTTACTATTAGGGATCGCGCTCAAACTTATCACCTAATTCTCCTTGCGTATACTCAACAGGGATACCGTAATCTCGTTAAGTTGAACACTGAGGCACATCAGAATTTCTACTATAAACCAAGGATAGACACAGAGATACTTGAGAAGTACAAAGATGGCCTTGTGTGTCTTTCGGCTTGCATGGGTTCAATCATTAATACTGACAATGGAGAATATTGGGCGATCAAGTTTAAGGAAATATTTGGTGACAAGTTTTATCTTGAGATACTCACAGAGACAACTGAAGATCAACATCAGTATAATCGAAAGGTAGTATCTCTAGCAGATAAACTTGTGATTGAGCTTGTGTTAACTTCAGATACGCACTATACCTTTAGAAGTCAGGCGGCAGCACATCGGCACTTTGTAAAACAGGGGAAGGACAATGATTATTATCCAACAGATGACCTATATCTTATGTCTGAAGATGAAGCTAGAGAAGCCGTATCGTATCTACCAAAGGAAACTGTAGATTCTGCTATAGCTAATACTCATGTAATTGCAGAGATGGTCAATGTAACCGCTTGTGTTAAAGGTAATCTTATGCCTAAGTACGAGTGTGATAATCCTGTGGAAGAACTTAAGAATCTCTGTAGAATCGGTTGGAAAACAAAGGTTGTACCAAGAGTACCTAAAGAAAACCTGCAGGAATATAAAGATAGACTCAACTATGAATTAAGCGTACTCGTAAAAGGTAACTATGTAGACTATATGCTTATCATAAACGATATCTTGAGTTGGTGTAGGAACAATGGTTATCTTCATGGATTCGGTAGAGGTTCTGTAGGTGGTTCGCTTATCGCATATCTACTAGGGATAGTTGCACTCGACCCTATAGAAAATTCGTTGTTGTTCGAACGATTTCTGAATCCATCCAGGGTGACTCAAGCCGATATTGATATCGATTTGATGGAGCGTGAGAAAGTCCTCGAGTATCTCAAGAGTAAATACAAGCATGTTCTACAGATTCGCACTATAGGTTACGTTAAGGATAAATCTGCATTACAATACGCTGGTAGAGGACTTGGATTTGATCCCAAAGAAATCGATATGATTTCCAAAGGTATCGAGAAGATTGACGACATTGCTGACAAAGAGAAATATGGTGAACTCATAGAACTCGCAAGAAGTTTCCTAAATCTAACGGACAAGTGGGGATCACATGCGAGTGGGTATATTGTTACTAATGATGATCCTACGGACTACGTTAGTATAGAGAAGCAAGGGGAATACTATGTAGTTAACCAAGATTATCACCTGTTGGAACACTTAGGATTCCTTAAGTTGGACTTATTAGCACTTTCGAACCTTGGAGTAATCCATGAGACAATACATACGATACCGGATAAAATTGACGTATGGAGCTTACCTTTAGATGACTCCGCAGTTTATCAACAGTATGCTGAAGGAAACACATCGTCAATCTTTCAAGTTGAAAGTAGTCTTATGTCCAACTATGCGAAACGACTTAAGATATCCTGCTTTGATGATATAGTCGCGCTATTGAGTATCGGTAGACCTGCTGTTATATCTTCTGGTATGGCAGATCAGTATATCGAATGTAAGGACTCTGGAGAATACGAGTACCTTCATCCATTGTTGGAACCGATACTATCCAGAAGTCACTCAGCGTTAATCTTTCAGGAACAGGTTATGCAGATACTTCAGGTTATGGCTAAGATGTCCCTTGCTGAAGCAGATAACGCAAGACGCATTATGGGACGTAAGATACCTGAAGAATTAAATCAGATACTTCCTGGGTTTATCCAAGGTTGTAAAGACAATGGAATTCCTGAAGATGTAGCTGATAAAGTTACTAAATGGATTATCGATAGTAGTTCTTACTTGTTCAATGCGAGTCACGCAGCTAACTACAGTTACTTGAGTTACGTCACAGCTTACCTTAAGCACTATTGGCCTCTTGAGTATATGTGTGCAGTCCTAAATAACGAAATAGGTAACATTGATAAAACTGTAGAATATATCGCAGAATGCAAACGAATGAATATCAAAGTTCATCCTCCAGATATCTTTAATAGCCAAGTGAAGCATACGGTTTACAATGGAGGAATACTGTTTGGCTTCAATGCTCTTAAGAATGTCGGTGAGATAACTGTGAACAAACCTTTCGATACCTTTGAGCAATTCCTACAGATAAACCAACATATTAACAAAAGGATGATTGAGTCACTTATTAAGGCAGGTAGCTTTGATTCTCTTAATGCTGATCGTGCGTATCTCTTGGCACAACTTGAGCCATTACGAGAGTTAAACCAAAGGAAGCTCCAGTGTCAACAAAAGATCGCTGAGAACAAACAGTTGTTATCTGAAGCTACCGATGAAAAGTCCCAAAAGAAATACAGAAGACAACTCCAACAATGGCAGAAGAAGTTGTCTGAGGTTAAAGTCAAGCAGGTTCAATCGGAAAACTATGATGTTATCAAAGGTGAATTCGAGTCGCTTGGCATGACATTCAGGACGATACCAAAGGTACTTACGGGTAAAATCTCTCGTATCTTCTCTAAGTTGGACAAGAATGAACATGAGATGGGCTGGATTACTTTCGATACGCCTTATGGGACTCATCGTTGTACCGTCTTCTGGGAAAGCTGGTCACAACTTAAGGATCATGTGAAACAAGGGGAGACCTATGATTTCGTTTGTGATTCAAAGGGGATACTCACGGAGCTTAAGACTCCAGAGAAAATCTTTGATTTCAGGAGGAAGTATAGTGGGGACAGAAGGTAAACTAATGGATATCATAATAACAATTATATGGATGTTTGGTTGTGCTGTAGTTGCCTTTATTATCGCATGGAGAGATATTAAGTGGACTCAAGATTTCCTTAATAAACAAAAGAAAAAGAGCTTAGTTAGTCCTAAGCTCTTTCATCGCTTTCTGTAGCATAATCTTTTTGTATTCACCATAGGCACTTACGATCAACCTAGTGGCTTCCTCGCCGTTATCTCTGAGGAACTGTTGTATCTCTTCAGGGTAATGTCCGATCCCATCGCTCTTTCTAGTGATATAATCTTCAGTGACTCCATAGAGTAACGCGAGTTGAGCCAAAGCACCACGCTTGGTAATCTGTACTTTGTCAGTCTCCCATTTACTGTAGGTTTCCTGAAGTATCCCAAGGAGATTCGCTACTTCCTGCTGAGACATTCCCTTTTGATCCCTTAAGTCTTTCAAGCGTCCACCGATAGTTCTAGCATTGGTTTCCATCTATATTACCTCCTAATATTTTACTCCTTCGTTAAACCTATATTAACACGAGAAACATATATCTGTCAACACTTTAGATATAAAAAGTTTTACGAAAGATATAACCTATGTTGCAGCAAATGTTGCGAACTACGTTTAGACCAATAGATACACTATAGCTGACAACCATTATTTATACCAATATATCACATAGTTATAACTTAGGAACATATAAAGTGTGGAACTAAAGGCATAAAATATGCACACAATGGTTATATAAGTACCAATATTCGCATAACTGGAGGCTGATACAAATGACTAAAATTAATCGTAAGGCCATTTTTAACATCAGTTATCTTAGTTTAGTAAATTTAGTTGCAGAAACCCCCGCAAAACTTTCCAAAAGCGATGTCCGGCGTATTGCCGATGCAGCTAATAATGCTGGTGTACTTAAAGGATTTGCTGACTGGTTGGTTACGCAAGATGAAGTACGGGAAGAAGTTCTTAGGGCTTTTCGCAATTACCTTTCAGGCGAATATCGCTTAGTTTGCTAAAGAACTGCGTCAGCTAAACATTGTTTAGTTGACGCAGTTTTTATCCCGTTTCGTCGTTGGAACATTATAAAGACAGTAAACAGCCGGTTGCTTCGTTTTTGGGATAGCTACAGGATTAATATTGGGGAGGGAAAAGTATGAAATGGTGTAAAATAATCTCGGTTTTAATGTTCTTATGCTGTGTAGCATGTAGCAGCGGCGGTGTACGCGCTGAAAGTGGGGTATACGACTATTCAGGCGATTTTTTGGAGCAGGTTGAGCAAAATCCCTTGGATAGAGACTACAAAATGGATTTTGTCGCTGCCAATACCACAATAGCGTATGGCGAGCTAGAAGCAAAATATATTAAATTGTGGGATCGAGAATTGAATCTCATATATCAAAAATTGATGAAAAAGCTTAACAACCAGCAAATAGACATACTGATTGATTCTCAGGTGGGTTGGTTGCAGTGGCACACCCAAGAAACAAAGTTCGTAGGTGCTGTATGGAACAATGAACGGAAGCTTGGAAGCCAAGGCTCAATCCAGGAGTTGAAAGCGCAAAAACAGCGTTTGCGAAATCGGACGTTAGAGTTAATGGAATACTATTATCTTTTTGCGAGAAGTGTAGAATTTGAATATCAGGGCAAATAATGAGATAGATTACTTTACACTCGCCGGCATGTCTTTAAACTTATCTAGATAATCGACATTATGGGTACAGTGCCAGCATTCACCATCACAACCGACAGGATCGTTTTTGTGATCAAATGTACACATAACAGCAGGTTCTTGAATGTGCATGACTATAGACTCCTTTCTCTTATTACAAATTTAATTTCATTTATTAAGCTTGAATGTATTGTGCTTTTAACAGAAAAATTATGAATTCTATACTCGACCATTTGTAATTATGCTATTTTATAGCTTAATGATACTTTATGTTTGATAATGCAGAAACCTAAAAGATTAATGATTTGCCTATAAAATTTAGGCAATCTTTTATTACTTCATCACTTTCTTAAAAGAAAACACCCATCAGATTACTTAAAAAGTAAGTGATCTGATGGGTGTTTGAGGTTTCAATTATTACAATTTATATGAAATGACCAATTTATATTATCAAGAATGGTGGATAACTACTCCCCCATAAACATTTTAATATCTGCATCTGGTGTGGAAATGCCGCCGATGCCGAAATTTTCTACCAGTACTTTAGCTACATTGGGTGAGAGGAAGGCTGGCAGGGTAGGGCCGAGATGGATGTTTTTTACACCAAGGTATAAGAGGGCTAAGAGTACAATGACGGCTTTTTGTTCATACCAAGCGATGTTATAAGAAATAGGGAGTTTATTGACATCATCTAAACCAAAGACTTCTTTGAGCTTCAAGGCAATGATGGCTAGTGAGTAAGAGTCATTGCATTGGCCTGCATCTAAGACACGCGGAATGCCGCCAATATCGCCTAAGGCCAGTTTGTTATAGCGGTATTTGGCGCAACCGGCAGTCAAAATGACAGTGTCTTGCGGTAATTTTTTGGCGAATTCCTCATAATAATCGCGGCCTTTCATGCGGCCATCGCAGCCTGCCATGACGAAGAAACGTTTGATAGCACCACTTTTGACAGCATCGACAACTTTATCTGCCAGAGCCAGAACTTGGTTGTGGGCAAAGCCTCCGACAATTTCGCCTTTTTCAATTTCTTGTGGCGGTGAGCAACGTTTTGCATGAGCAATGATGGTTGAAAAATCTTTGGGTTTGCCGTTTTTACGTTCGCCAATTTGCTTCAAGCCTTCATAGCCAACTACACCAGTTACGTAAACACGATCTATATAGCTACCTTTTGGCGGCACTAAGCAATTTGTCGTCATCAGGATAGGCCCGTTAAAGGCTTCAAATTCTTTATCCTGCAGCCACCAAGCGTTGCCATAGTTGCCGACAAAGTGATCATATTTTTTAAAAGCCGGATAGTAGTGTGCAGGCAGCATTTCGCCGTGAGTATAGATGTCAACGCCTGTACCTTTTGTTTGCTCCAGCAATTCTTCTAGATCTTTCAAGTCATGGCCGCTGATGAGGATGCCTGGTTTATTGCGGACGCCAATATTGACTTTGCTGATTTCCGGATTGCCATAGGTGGTCGTATTGGCTTTATCTAATAGCGCCATGACGTCAACGCCGTATTTGCCGCATTCCATAATTAGTGCAACTAAATCATCGGCAGTCAAGGTATCATCAAGGGTAGCGGCCAAGGCTTTTTGCATATAGGCAAAAAGTGCATCCTCTTTATAGCCTAAAGCAAAGGCATGCTCGGCATAGGCGGCCATCCCTTTAACCCCATAGACTAGTAATTCGCGTAACGAACGCACATCTTCATTCACGGTAGCTAAAATACCGACAGTAGCAGCTTTGCTTTCTAAAGCTGCTGTGTTGTCAGCCAACCAGACAGCACTGTCATGCAGCGGCTGGCATTCACTTTCGCTAGAGAACCAGGACGAGAGTTTTTGCCAGATGGACTTGGTGTTTTCGTCAGCACCAGCAAGTGAAATCCCTTTCTTTGCCAGTGAGGTTTTGACCGCTTCACGAATGGTGAAGGCCTGGTTGACTAAGGTGACAAAACGACTTTTATCAAAATTAGCATTGGTAATTGTGGCAAATAAGCCTTCCATGATGAACTTATCAGCTTCTAGGGTCGCAATACCTGCTTTGCGGGCTTCTAAGGTATAGATCGAAATTCCTTTTAGCGTATAAATGAGTAAATCCTGCAGGTTGGCAACATCGGCTGTTTTTCCACACACACCGCGCATGGTGCAGCCTTTACCTTTGGCAGCTTCTTGGCATTGATAGCAAAACATAGACATAATTTGTTCCTCCTTATATGTGAAACGGTATTCATTGTCCTTTGACATTATTATAGTGAATATGCAAAAGGATGAATGTGATACGAATCACAGAAGAAGAAAATTTACTTAAAAAAACAGTAATTAAGAGTATCAGTGCTTTTGGGAAAGTTTTTATGTGTAATGGTATCCCAACTAAATAGAATGGGTAAGGCAAGATAATGCGATTTTTGCTATAATAGATCCAGTATTGATGAATAGTTAATAGTACTTTTTTGCGCGAGAGGTGAGGCAATTATGCAAGAATATATATTACAAATAGAGTTTATCAATTCTCCGGGATTGGGGTATAAAATCTTTAAACTTACTGAAGATAACGCTATTGATAAAATTGCGATGGAAGTAATACCAGGCCATGGCATGGCTTTGCAAATTCAGTGTGATTCTAATGGGCAAATCCAAAAGTTGGTGACAGAATTAGAAAAAATGGAACATATTAAGTCTATATCCTTTCGCGAACAAATGCCCTATAAAGAAAAAGAAATTGAATTGCGTACTATTCTTAATTCTGTAAGCGAAGGTGTTTTGGCCATTGATAAGAAGAGCCGAATATCTCATATTAATGGTGTAGCATGTAAAATATTAGCTTGTAATAGGGAAGAAGTGCTAGGCTTACATGCAGAGGAACTACTGGGAGAAAACTCGGCAATGCTTGAAACCTTGCATGCAGGTCAGGCTTATCGACTAAAAGAGTATGAAATAAAACGCTTTGGGCGGACAATACGTTTTTTGTCCAGCAGTATCTCCATTCGCAATAATCAGGGTCGAATTATTGGTGTAGTCTATACAATCCAGGATTTTCAGCAAGTGGAGCAGGCAATATTAAAAGCTGATAAATTGCGCTATATGACAACCTTTGCTGATATTGTTCATCAAAGTCAGCAAATGATGCGCCTTATAGCTTCAGCGCGTATGGTTGCGAGAAGTTCATCCACTATTTTGCTGCGTGGGGAAAGCGGTTCGGGCAAAGAACTGTTTGCTCAAGCCATTCATGTGGAGGGGAATGGAAATAGAACTCCGTTTATTCCGATAAACTGTAGCGCTTTGGCAGAATCACTGCTGGAAAGCGAATTGTTTGGTTATGAAGAAGGGGCTTTTACCGGTGCAGTAAAAGGCGGTAAAAAAGGGTTGTTCGAGCACGCAAACGGGGGTACTTTGTTTCTGGATGAAATTGGTGATATCTCTCCGCGTCTGCAGGTGCAGTTACTGCGTGTATTGCAAGAGGGTACTATTCGCAGACTAGGTGGAAATAGCGAAATAAAGGTGGATGTGCGAGTTATTGCCGCTACCCATCGCAATCTGGAATACATGGTAAAAAACGGTGAGTTTCGAGAGGATTTATATTACCGATTAAATGTCATCCCCTTGTTTATTCCGCCGCTAAGAGAGCGAAAAGAGGATATTCCGCTACTTGCGCAGCATTTGATTCGAAAAATATGTGCCAAATTAGGCAAACCGGAAGTCTATTTGACAAAGGAAAGTATGGAACTTTTTCTAGCACAGGAATGGCCAGGAAATGTACGTCAACTGGAAAACACATTGGAACGTTTAATTAATTTAATAGATACAACAGAAATAACTACTGAGCATATTTTGACTTGGGCGGGGTTAAGTGATACTCTGAAAAACAGCAAACCTATTCACGACCCTTCGCAAACGCTGCAAGTGGAAATTCCTTTGGCTGAGGGTTGGCCTCATTTAAAGGAAATTGTAGCAAAGGTTGAAACAGAAGTTCTTCGTAAAGTCATAGAAACATATCCTTCCTCCCGGTTAGCCGGACAGATTTTAGGCGTATCGAATACTACTATATTAAATAAAATGCATGAATATAAAATTCAAAAAAAGTAAAAATATTGATAACTATTTTTATCGATTGATAAGAAATTTTATCAAGAAAAATGAACAAGAAGAGGCTGTTCGAATAAGGCAGCCTCTTTTTCAGTGGTTAGAACGTTTCTTTTTGTTGGCATGATATTTGCGATTATGAATAAATAACTCATATTCGGCAAGCGCCTTTGGGGAATAAATTAACGGGAGGACTTTTCTATGGCAGTAAAATATATTCCAGAACCTTTTCGCATCAAAATGGTAGAACCGATAAAGATGCTTACCCGCGAGGAGCGAGAGCGTAAAATCCAAGAAGCAAACTACAACGTATTTAATCTTGCTGGCGAAGATGTTTACATTGACCTTCTTACAGACTCTGGAACTAATGCTATGTCTGATCAAATGTGGGCTGGAATTATGCGGGGCGATGAGGCCTATGCGGGATCTTCCAGTTATTATAAGCTTGTCGAGGCTGGCAAGGATATTTTTAATTATGGTTATATTCAGCCTGTTCACCAGGGACGTGCTGCAGAAAAAGTACTCTTTGGCACTCTGCTGGATAAGGGTAAAGTGGCTATTTCCAATATGTTCTTTGATACAACAAGAGCGCATGTAGAGCTTTGTGGAGCAAGAGCCATCGACTGCGTTGTAGAAGAAGCAAAAGATCCTGCCAAACGGGCTCCTTTCAAAGGCAATATGGATGTTGAAAAATTGGAAAGAACGGTTCTGGAGCATGGTGCTGATACTGTTGGGCTGGTAGTTGTGACGGTTACTAATAATTCAGCCGGCGGTCAGCCTGTATCGGTACAAAATGTGCGTGAGGTAGCTGCGGTTTGTAAGAAGTATAATATTCCTTTGTGTATTGATGCTGCTCGTTATGCGGAAAATGCGTACTTTATTAAACAACGCGAAGAGGAGTTTAAGGACAAATCCATTAAGGAAATCATTAGAGCTATGTTTGACTGTGCCGATATGTTTACCATGTCTGCCAAGAAGGATACCATAGTAAATATGGGGGGCTTAATTGGTGTCAAGGATGCAAACTCGCCGCTGATTTTGCCAATCAAGGCTCGGTGTATTTCTTATGAAGGTTTTACAACCTACGGCGGCCTTTCTGGACGTGACCTAGAGGCACTCGCGATTGGGCTTTATGAAGGCCTTGATGAGAATTATCTCAGATACCGTATTGGCCAGCTCGAATATCTGGCATCTCGCCTGGATGAAGCAGGTATCTCGTATCAGTCGCCAGTTGGCGGCCATGGAGTATTTGTGGATGCCGCAGCCATGTTTCCGCAGATTCCGTACTATGAGTTTCCTGGGCAGGTTTTAGCGATTGAGCTTTATAAGGAAGCCGGCATTCGCGCCTGTGATATAGGTTCTTATATGTTAGGCAATGATCCGGATACCAAAGAGCAGTTGCGTGCTGAATTTGAATTTACCCGTCTTGCCATTCCGCGGCGTGTTTATACTCAGGCTCATTTTGATGTGATGGCCGAGGCCTTGATTGCCATCAAAGAAAGAGCGTGTGAAATTAAGCGTGGTTACAAAATTACCTGGGAACCACCGATTTTGCGTCACTTTCAAGCTTCACTTGAACCGATTAAATAGTAAAGTAGTGTAGTTAAATAACCCCAGTTGAACAAATTATGCTCAGCAATAATACGGCAAAACAAAAACACCGTATAATAATAGCCATGATAATATGGTTACTATTTTGCGGTGTTATATTTTTAAAGCGGATATCTTTACGACCTAACCGGCACTTTCAAAGTTTGACAAGAATAAACACGCGCATTACTTAGTATAAAAAGGTGGCGACTTAATGAGTCGCACATGAAATACAGGGATCAAATGAACGGATTATTCGTCCGAGGATAACGTATTTTAATTCGGGGGATGGAATGTTTGTGCCTACCAGAGCTGACTCGACAGGACCTCGGCGACCTTTTGCATCTTTAGGCGAAAAGTTCCAAACGGTAGGTGTGATGATGTCATAATATTTGACTTTTTCATCTTTAATCTGAGCGCTATGGAGCAATGGCCCCCGCATGGCGTCTGTTACGGCAATAGCCTGATCCGCAATCAGTTCCCTTTTCTGTTCAATTGGTGGTTCACCAGGTTCAAGTTCGTTAAGCCACTTCTCTGCCAGTTCCGCTATAAGCTCTGTTTCTAATGAGCGAGCCACAATTCGATCCATAGTAGATGTTCCGCCCGCATAGAACCTATTAAATATCATGCGTGCCAGGGGGCCGCCTTCGTAATGTTTGCTATTGTAAAGCACTGCCTTTGTCCAAGAATAAGCATTTGGCTTGTAGGGGGCAGGACAAACTTCGGAGTTAACTTGGGATTGAGAACGTTCATACCATGAATGGGTTATGTCTTCTTGGAGAAGATCCAGGTTCGGTTTGGAGTATTGATCACTAAGAACGCCGTCTTTCCATAGAAGCTGTTCGTTTTTACTACCAAACTTAAAAAGGCCAAAAGATAGAAAACGGCCTGGCGTTTCGCCGATAGTGAAATAGTCCTTATAGCAGTGGGCAATTAGCTCTGTATCTGGCATAAGGCAACGACTAATAAATTTACGAATATCCCGGATTAACGTAAGTGCTTGATTAATTTTATCGGCAGTTGGGGCTACGGCTACGCCTCCATGGACGAAACTATGTTGATGAGGTGCTTTTCCGCCGAAGAGAGTCAGCAACTGGTGACATTTTTCGGATATTTGTACAGCTTCAATATAATGAGAGGCTACACGATGGTTATCTTCGTAGGTTAACCGACAATCGGTACAGTTTTGCTCTAAAAATGGTGGATAATTTGGCATAACAACGTAGTCTGGTAGACCAAAAAAATAAAAATGCCTGATATGATTTTGAAGGAAATCAGCGGCTAACATGATATTTCTTAAATACTGAGCGTTTTCTTGAATTTCATTATCATATAGGGCATCTAATAAGTAACTTGCAACGGCACCGTGAGCAGTTGAGCATATGCCACAAATGCGTTGTGTTAAATAGACAGCATCAGTAACATGATGTTCACGCATAATATATTCAAATCCCCGGAACATGGTACAACTGACATCAGCTTCCCGAATCACTTCGTTATCGATAGTTAATTCCACTGATAATAGTCCACTCAGTCGGGTGACTGGACTAAACAGGATTTTTTTTGGATTCATTGGGTTCTCCTTTCATTGTTGAATCCGATTTTAGCTCATTTGCTTGGACACTTTTATTTTTTTGTGGCAGCGGTACAAAAAAAGGAGTGGAGCCGTCTGGGAAATCCTGATTGGTACAGCCGATACAAGGTGTATTTACCTTAACAGGCCAACTTACATGATTGATCCATTGTCTATAGGGGCAATCTGCGCCGGTTCTTGGTCCAACGCAGCCTAAAGAAAACATACACTCTATATCGCCTAGTTTTTCAGCAAAATCTTTTTTGTCAAAATAGGAACGACGTTGGCAATGCTGGTGAATCGTATTACCGTAAAATAAAGAAGGGCGTCCCAGGGGGTCAAGTTCCGGCATGCCATACATAAGTAAATGAGCCAGCGTACCCACAAACCAATCGGGGTTAACAGGGCAGCCGCTAACATTTATAACTTCGCGGGTTAATACTTTATTTACCCCTACAGACCCAGTCAGGTTAGGGGCGGCGGACGAGGCACCGCCGAAGCTTGCACAAGTTCCGAGAGCTATAACGTAGCCAGCCATATCTCCTAGAGTTGTAACTGTTTCCAAAGCCGTAATCACTCTTCTTTTTGTCCTGGCCACTACGTTGTAAATACCATTATCTTTAGTTGGAATAGCGCCTTCTACTACCAGTGTAAAGCTGCCCTTGTATTTTTTAGCTGAGCTAAACAACAGATTAAGAGCGTCCGCTCCCTGGGCGGCCATAAAGGTATTACTGTATAAGAGGTTAATCATATCGGTAAATACTTGTTGTAAATAAGGATAGGTAGTATTCATGAAGGCAATATTGTTGTCTCCGCTATCATTAGTTTCAAGCCATATTACCGGTAGTTTGTTTTTACTTTGTTGTAATATATGCTTGTGAGTGGCACGTAAGATTTTTGCTGATAACTCATGATTAGCTGTTGTCAGGTTATCCCGACATAGTTGAAGAAACTCATCTTTGTCCATATTACGCCTCAATTCAGTTTTTAACATGATATGCAAAGAGATTTATAGTGATTACTAAACACTAATATATAAAATAAAAGCCTGCCGATAAGGCAGGTTTAAAGAGCGTAACGCTGAAAATTTCGAAATAATTTTGGCTATATAAGAAAGTGTCCATTTTAAAATGTGGCGAAATAGTTGCCTATTTTCTAACCCCAGCGGATTGGCATGAGGCTAATTATTTGTTGACAGCGAACAAAAGTGACACTATGTCCGATTTGTAAAGATATGTGATCATGTTCTACTTCCAGTAATCTCCCGTGCAAAGAATTGCGGGTTGTTTCAACGACTACGTCCATTCCAATAACTGACGTTAATCTTTTAAGCCAAGATGGTTCAACCGGCGTAATCATTTCGGGTAGTTCATACTGGCATTTCATGAAAGACGCTAGCCTCCTTTTTATGAGTGTATACTACATAATATGCTAGGGGGACAATATAAGTTCGGTAATAGATTAAAAGAATGATTTTATACAACAAAAAATAGGAATTCATTTAAGGATAAGGAAGAATATTCAATCGATTTTTTTGTTTAGAATATCGTGACAAAGAGGATTTTGTTTATAAAAGGAGAATATTTACATCATGAAGACACACCAATATTTACCAGATTTATCGGGCTTGGGCATAAAAAAACGCGGAGTTTATCGCCAGTTTTCTTGAGGAAAATTATGGAGGTATGATAATATGACAGCGTTAAAAAGAACAATACTTTATGACAATCACGTAAAATCAGGCGCAAAGATGGTGGATTTCGGCGGGTGGGAAATGCCGATCAATTATAAACCAGGAATCATCGAGGAACATATTTATACTAGGAAAAGGGCCGGCATATTTGATGTTTCGCACATGGGAAGATTCGTTATATCCGGTAGCGAAGCTGCGGAATTTCTACAATATGTTTTATCAAATAATGTATTTGCCCTTGACCTTAAGCAGGCGCAATATACCATGATTCCGAACGAAAATGGCGGAGCGGTTGATGATGCTTATCTTTACCGCTTTTATGAAGATGAGTATTTGCTTGTTGTAAATGCTGCTAACGCCGAGAAGGATTGGGAACATTTAGAGCGAGAAATAACGAGGTTTGATGCAAAAATTACCAATAAGTCCAGCGAAATTGCTATGATTTCGCTGCAGGGACCGGACTCGAAGAAGATCCTTAGTAAACTTACCGGCAGCGATTATCTTACGGAGCCGGTAAAGAATGCACTGGATATTGTAACGTTTGACGGCAAAGAAGTGCTGGTTGCCAGGACGGGTTATACCGGAGAGCCCTTGGGATTTGAATTGTTTACTAAAGCTTCTGAGGCAGCCGTAATTTGGGAAAGGCTGCTTGAATATGGGGCTATGGCTATTGGCCTTGGCGCCAGAGATACATTGAGACTTGAAGCCGGACTACCTCTTTATGGACATGAATTGGGCTTAGATCATGACGGTAGGGAAATCCCAATTTTCGCATGTCCTTTGGCGAAGTTCGCCGTAAGCTTTGCTGAGGCCAAAGGCGACTATATTGGTAGAGAAGTTTTGGCAAAACAATATAAAGATTATAAAAAGATAATAGAAAGAGATTTTGCTGGCTTGTCGGAGTTGACCAGGATAATAAAACCAATCACCTTGATTGATAAAGGGGTTGCCAGGGCAGGCTGCAAGGTTTTCAAAGGTGATAAGGAAATCGGTTACATAACAAGTGCAACCATGGTGCCTTATTTAAAGAGCGAAGGATATGGTCTTGAAAGCAAAATTACTGATGAAAGAGCAACAAGGGCAATCGGTCTGGCTCTGCTTAATGGCGATGTAGAGCTAAATGACAATGTGGAGGTAGAAATCAGAGGAAACAAGGTAAAGGCTGTTATTACTCCATATCATCTGAAAAGCGATGCTCCTCCGTTTGCCAGACCAATTATTCATGGGGTTCTAATAGAATGTAAATTCGACAGTTCGGCAGATTATAAGACAAAAGCTTTGCAGCTTATCGAAAAAAGTTGTCGGAACACCTTATGGAGACAGAAAGAAACCATTAACCTTATCCCTTCTGAACAGACTCCTTCTTCCGCTGTCAGACTGTTGTCGATGATGGATCCTTCTTTCCGGTATGCGGAGCACAAGAAAATGAAATCGTTCTATGACCACGATGTTTTTTACTATCAAGGTACCGGATTCATTAATGAGATCGAATATTTATTGATAGAAGAACTGAAAAAATACCTCAATTGTTCTGAGGTAGAGACAAGAGTTGTCAGTGGTCAGATGGCAAACACGGCCGTTTTTAGTGCGATTATGGATTTCAAAAACAGGGTAAATAGAAAAAAGGATCCTTCGCGTTTGGGTTATGTATTAAACAATCACATTATCAGAGGGGGACACCTGAGTGCCCAGCCTATGGGCGCTTTGCATGA
Organism: Bacillota bacterium; assembly: GCA_023443285.1. Taxonomy (GTDB): domain Bacteria; phylum Bacillota; class Negativicutes; order Sporomusales; family Sporomusaceae; genus Sporomusa. Next base: position 38,660 of record JAEZVB010000137.1, on the reverse strand, counting down.
TTACATAGCCATAAATCCTGTCACCGAAAAAAGCGCAGTTGTTAATTTCCCGGTAGAAAAAGATAACAGTTTCAAAATCGATGTTGAGGAAACGAAAAAAATCATAGAGAAATATAAACCGGAGCTTATCATTTTCGGTAAGAGCATGGTACTGCATAAAGAACCCGTGAGAGAAATCCGGCAGTTTATCGATGAACAGAAAATCAATGCGATTATCATGTATGATATGGCTCACGTACTTGGCCTGGTAGGGGATTACTTCCAGAATCCATTTGCTGAAGGTGCTGAAATTGTCACAGGTTCAACTCACAAGACCTTCTTTGGCACCCAAAGAGGAATCATTGCAGGCAATTACGACAAGGATGATTATAAATTCGGATTATGGGAAACCATCGAAACAAGGGCTTTCCCAGGAAGCGTAAGCAATCACCACTTGGGTACTATGCTTGGGCTGTTGATGGCAACTTATGAAATGAACAGTTTCAAAGATGAGTACCAGAAGAATATAATCCAAAACGCCAAGTATTTCGCAAAATGTCTTAAGAATGCCGGACTGGATGTTGCCGGCGATCCTTTAATATCTTACACGGAGACTCATCAGGTAATTGTGCGGGTGGGATATGGCACAGGGCCGGAAATAGCAAACAGGCTTGAAGAGAGCAATATCATCGTCAACTATCAGGCTACGCCCGAAGAAGAAGGTTTCTCGGCTTCTGGCGCCATCAGGCTTGGCGTTGCTGAAATGACGAGATTTGGCTTCGGATACAAAGAGTTTGAACAGACGGCAGAATATATAGCAGACATCGTACTAAAAAATAAAAACATCAAGGATGAAGTTGCAAAACTTAGGGGTAATTTCACCGACCTGAAATACTGCTTTACTGATGATGATATTATGAAAAACCTTGAAAATTTGATGTCCACTTTCTGAGGGAGACATTTGTATTATACAAAAGAGGGATATATTATGAGCGAATTGTCAAAACTGCCAAATGTGGGCAAAGTACTGGAAGAAAATCTGCTGGCTGTCGGCATTGAAACGCTTGAGCAGCTTCAGGAAATTGGGGTGGAGGAAGCGTTTCGACGCATCCGTCTCCAGCGCGACCCTGGCGCCTGCTTGCACATGCTGTACGGGATACAGGGCGCAATCCTTGGCATTCCGGATAAATTTTTGCCTGCTGATATCAAACAAGAATTAAAAGCATTTTTCCATAGTCTATAAAAAAATAGTGTGAAGGAAGATGACCTATGTTGCCGGAAGGTAAAAGGCTACCATTGCGGATTGCCTTTTACTTCCATTTATAAAAAACTGGTAATTGAATGATAATATTATTGTTCACTACTTAAAGTTTCGGCCTGACAGCGAAGAACCAGATATAAAATCAGCAAAATTAATAGCCGTATAGAAAAAGGAGGTAGTAAGCTTACCTCCTTTTACATTGAAGAATAATAAGGTGAGCGAGATGAACTTTAATGTTGGGATGCCGCAAGCGCTATTGCACTATGAATTTGGCCAGCTTTGGCGAGATTTTTTTCAAAACATGGATGTTCCTGTTGTTGAATCAGGAGACACGACAAAATCAATATTAGACCGAGGAACAACTCTCGCAATTGATGAGTCCTGTTTACCACTGAAAGTATTTCTCGGTCATGTTGACTCTTTACTAACTACCTGCAGTCACATTTTTGTGCCGCGCATTGTTCAGTATTATCCTAATTATTATCTTTGCCCCAAATTTGCTGGGCTACCAGATATCGTACAGAACACGTTCCGTCTATCGCCGAAACGGTTAATTAATCCGAATATCGAGGAATGCTCAACAGCCGCAGCAATGCAAGCTGTCCATTATGTTTGCAAGTCCCTCGGATTATCCTCCCTGTCGGGACAAAAAGCTTACTACCACGCGTTAGCCGAGTGGAGGAATCGCTCTCAGCAAACCATGAGTCGTCAATCTTTGAAAGTTGCCGTCATCGGTCATAGCTACATCCTGGAAGACTCTTTCTTCAGTCGGGATATCCTGAGTTTTTTCCTAGCTGAGGGGGTAACGATTGTTACACCTAAGAATATAACAAATAAACAACTGTATGAAGAAGCCAAAGAATTTCGAAGTGATATCTATTGGCAACTGTCAGCCAAGCTTGCAGGAGCAACAAAATATTTTTGCCGTCAAGACGATATCGCCGGAATCATTCTTGTGTCTAGTTTTGGCTGTGGTCCCGATTCAATGGTAAATGAATATCTGGAGCATCATGTTCTTCAGCCAAGTGACAAAGCCTATATGATCCTCAATATAGATGAACACACTGGAAAAGCTGGACTCCTTACCCGGGTGGAAGCATTTTGGGATATGGTCGAAAGGAGGCGTAATTCTTGAAAGTATCCTTTCCCCACATGGGATATCTTAGTATTCCAGTTACTAACATGCTGACAAGTCTTGGTATAGAAGTTGTAAAAACGCCGCCGATTACGAAGAATACGGTTGAACTTGGCTCCATGTATTCACCGGAGGGTGTTTGCCTACCTTACAAAATTACAATGGGGAATTTTTTGGAGAGTATGGATCGCGGCGCAGATACCTTCGTTAGTGTGTGTGGCGCGGGAAAGTGTCGTTTAGGCTTCTACAATGCTATACAAAAGATTCAGTTATCAAAGCGAAAGAATATCCAATTCTATGCGATCGATACCAATAACTTATTTAGATCGATATACCAGTTCCTACGCAAAACGGTTCCTAATGCAGGACATACGGCTATTTTGAAACAGCTTGCTGTGGCTGTGAAGTCGCTGCAGGCTCTTGATGCCATAAACGAGGCTAAAAGTAGGTATGGCTCGAGGTCTCATGCGCCGGACATCATTATTGATATAGCTAATAATTCTATCGGAGAATTTGCCAACTGCCGGACATTCTCCGATATTCATTGCAAAAGGGATAAGATTCTAGATATACTGCAGTCCTTTGGAGTTGATACAGGTCTGGAGCCCCCCAAGGTTGCCTTAGTCGGGGAATTATATCTGTTGCTAGAACCTTATGTGAATCATTACATTGAAGATGTATTAGTGAAACAAGGCGTTGAAGTCAAAAAATTCATTTATACCGGGGACTGGGTTTATACTAATACTTTACTAAGTGGACTAGGACTATATAATGAAGAGAAAGCTTATCAAAAGCAGGCAAAACCTTATCTCAACCATCATGTGGGTGGAGACGGCCTAAAATCTGTCGGCACAACATTGGGGTGTGCCCAAAAAGGCTATGCTGGGGTTATACATATATACCCCTTTGGCTGCATGCCTGAGGTGGTAGCTCAATATGCACTTAAAAATATTGCAGCAGACTTTAACTTGCCTGTGCTATCCTTGAGTATAGATGAACATGCTAGCGATGTTGGCATTCTTACCAGGATTGAGGCATTTGTTGACTGCATTAAGCGAAGACAATACGTTGGAGAAAAAGTGCATAATTAACATTCATGCTGCATCTTCGGATTCTCTTTTTTTTGCATTATTGACATATGTCCAAAAGGAGATATAATAAAAGAATAAATGTCATATGTCAATAATGCGTAATAAGAACAACAAATAAAGAAATAATTACTAAGCAACTTGACTGTTTCGTAGTTCTAACACAGAAAATTGAGGTGAATGAATTATGCCAAGACCTCGAAAATGCAGAAAAGTTTGCTGTTTGCCGGAACGAAACCGATTTGGACCACTTAACGGGCCAAATAATCCGGAACACTTCGTTGCTATGAGTGTTGACGAGTATGAAACGATACGTTTGGTTGACTTAGAAGCGTTTACGCAAGAAGAGTGCGCAGAACAAATGAGGATCGCACGTACTACAGTTCAACGTATTTACAATGATGCGAGAAAAAAACTGGCGGAAGTGTTAGTGAACGGAAAAGTACTGAGAATAGAAGGCGGAGACTATCATCTGTGTGACGGCCATGAAAATACGTGTAATTGTGGTGGCTGTCGCAGACATAGAGGGGTACGAAATCTATTAGAAGATGATAATCAAAGTGAATGATAATATAGTACGGGAAATGACGCAATTTAAAAAACACGTTGGAAGTCTGGGTTATAGCGAACCATTCTTTCTAAAAAATAATAAAATGGGAAACATGAAGGAGCTGGATTTACAATGTCTTGTAGTGGAGCAGCAAAGGATCCAAGTTTTGATGAGCAAAGTCAAAAAATTAATCAATTCTTGCAACAGGTGGATCACAAAATTGTCGTGATGAGCGGCAAAGGGGGAGTTGGCAAAAGCACAGTGGCAGCAAATTTGGCTGTGTTTTTGAGTAACCAAGGCTATAAGGTTGGCTTACTTGATGTGGATGTTCATGGCCCAAGCATTTCGGGACTCTTTGGGCTTGTTGGGCTCAGACTTAATATTATTGGCGAACAAATCCAACCACACTTATTTACTGAAAATTTAGAGATAGTATCCATTCAGGGCTTGTTGGATAATCCTGATTCACCACTTATCTGGCGCGGACCGGCCAAGATCGGCATCATACGTCAGTTCCTATCAGATGTGAATTGGGGTCCGCTTGATTATCTTATTATTGACAGCCCTCCCGGAACTGGTGATGAACCCCTAACTATAGCGCAAACAGTTAAGGGATGTCAGGCGGTTATTGTAACAACACCACAAGAAATTTCTTTAGCAGATGTTCGTAAATCCATTCAGTTCTGTCATAAAGTCAATTTGCCAATCCTGGGGATTATTGAAAATTTTAGTGGCTTTGTTTGCCCTACATGCGGGAGCACGCATGCTATATTCAAAGCCGGTGGCGGCGAAAGGACGGCTGTTGCTCACAATATTCCTTTTCTAGGGAGCCTGCCTGTTGATCCCAGTGTTGTAACTGCTGGTGATGCAGGCCAAACGATAGACAGTTTGACAAGCAATATCAAAGAAGAAATGCAACATATTGTCAATCGACTGCTCCAGAATATTGCAAATGAAAAGAAAGAGGCGGATAATACTATGAAAATTGCATTACCATCACGTGAGAATCTTATTGACAATCATTTTGGACATTGTGAGTATTTTACTGTTTTCACTGTGGATAAGAATGCTAAGGCAATCATTGCGCAGGAAACTATTGAGTCACCGGTAGGCTGTGGCTGCAAATCCAATATTGCACAAACACTCGCTGCAATAGGCGTTAAGGTTATGCTAGCAGGCAATATGGGAGAAGGGGCGGTTAATGTGTTAAACAACGCAGGAATTGAAGTGGTACGCGGATGTTCCGGCGATGTAAAAACAGTCGCTCTTACCTGGCTTGCAGGCTCACTTGTTGATTCGGGCGATTCATGTCACGAACATGAGCATGGTTGTCATAATTAAATTAGTCTGGAACTTGAGCGTCGCTGCTGAAGTTAGGAAAGTATGTACAGAAAGAGGCCGTCTTAAAGGTTTTTGACCTTTTAAGACGGCCTCTTTGCCTTTACCGCTGTACATGGTCGTACAGGACGGAGGCTCTTGATTTTTTGGAATCTTTTTAAACATACTAAAGGTAGCAAAATAGGAAGGAAGAAATAAGTTATTTATGAGTAATTTTAAAAACAAGCAGGTTGCTGTATTTTTAGATCGTGATGGTACAATTAATGTTGATAAAGGCTATTTCTATCGACCGGAGGACTTTGAGTTTGAGCAGGGTTCTATTGAAGCCATTCGATTACTAAATAAGGCCGGGTATCGAGTGTTTGTTATTTCCAACCAAGCGGGTATTGCGCTGGGACATTTCAGCGAAGAACAAGTAAATGAACTGCACAACTGGCTTATGGCAAAATTAAACCAATACGGTGCTTGTATTGATGCTTTTTATTATTGTCCACATCATCCGAAACTTGGTATTGGTCAATATAAGACGTCTTGTGACTGTCGAAAGCCTTCGGCCGGTTTGCTTCTAAAGGCTGCTGACGAGTGGGGGATTGATATTGAAAACTCTTATATGGTAGGAGATCATAATAGTGATGTAGAAGCAGGTCGCGCTGCTGGTGTAAAACCCATCTTTGTACGTACCGGACACGGAAGCCATGAAGAAAAGTATGTTGCTTCAGACACTACAAGAGCGGCTAACCTCTATGAAGCTGTAACAAAATATATATTAGAGGAATAGATTCCAACCGATATCTTATTTTAGGTAGTTGTGGGGAAGGTACATGTAGAAGTAGTAGCCCAACACGACAAAGAAGGAAGAATCCGGCCGATTTCCTTGCTGTGGAAGACGGCCGGAAATTTCCAACGATTGCGTTAGATATTTGCCAAGCGGCCTCACTAAAGGCTGGTTTACAGAGGATAAGGTATACCTGTCACATTGCCGGTAAGGAAGTATATTTATTTTGTGATGAGGTAAGTGGTTTATCGAGAAATAACTTTTGGTGAAATCTTTAGCTGATTATGTTGTATTTCATTTTATAGAAATGGCTTGTATATTTTATAAGCAACCATCTAATAATATATGTCTAATATGTCAGATGCCGAAAGGAGTTGCTGATGAGTAATCAGGTACTATTATGGACTATGTTTATTGTCCCTTGGCTAAGTCTTTTCCTTATGAAAAAAGACGACATTAGACGATATATTCCTGCCGGATTATTTAGTTCATTCTTGCTTATGATTTTACAAGAAGCAGGGGTTGCAAATGATTGGTGGTATTTTCAGGAAACCATCTATCCTTTATTAGGTGTTTTCACACCCTTCACTGAGTCGGTTGACGTAATAATACCGATGTGGGTTTTAAAATATACTTATGGACGATTTGGGTATTATATTTTAATTGAAATCGCTGGAAATATAGCTTTTTTCTTTTTGCTTCTCCCTTGGTTTGCCGACAGAGGAATTATGAGTTGGCCAGCCTATGCCGGGATAATAGCTTGTACCTTCTCAACAATAATAAATTTGCTTGTGTACCGTTTCCATATGTGGCAGGAAGGCGCCTGCGACTATTCGGAGAAAACGGACGCTTCAGTGCTCTTACAGCCAGCAGCCTCTAAACCATTACCAAATGATTCTGCAGACAAGGATGACAAATAACTCCTTTTAAGCCAAGATGGAGAACCAATGAAGACGCCCACCTACTTTGGCTTGTCCAAACCAGGTGAGTATTTTGATTTGCAGAATCCACAACCAGTAGCATTTCAAGTCTCTGATCCTGGAGAAATGAAACATAAATTAGGGTTCTAAGAAAACAATTATCGTTATCTAAAGGGATGTAAAACCAACATCCCCTTTACTTACGCGTTCTATCATATATAGTAACTTACCTACTCTCTTAAGTAAAATATACAATATTTTGCCGATAATAACTGGTATACTATTCCCATTGTTGGGAAAGTGTTAAATAACATTTGTAATAGGCAAGTTAACGAATTATAACGTCACCGTTGTGATGAGGAGGAGAAAATGTACGCGTTATTAGTAGGAGCAACGGGAGCCACAGGTAAAGACTTACTGAATTTGTTATTAAAAGACGATTCTTTTTATCAGGTAGATATTTTTGTTAGGCGTGATCTGGGAGTTCAACATGAAAAATTAAAGATACATGTTATTGACTTTGACAAGCCAGAACAATGGAAACAGTTAGTGAAGGGCGATGTTTTATTTTCGTGTTTAGGAACTACTCTTAAAGCGGCGGGAAGTAAAAAAGCTCAATGGAAAATTGATTACGATTATCAATTCCAGTTTGCAAAAATAGCCAGAGAAAACAATGTGAATAATTATGTACTGGTATCTTCCGGTTATTCATCGCCAAATTCTATTTTTTATTATTCAAGGATGAAAGGGCAGTTAGAAGAAGCTGTAAAGACTTTAGGATTTACCAAGCTGTCAATCTTTAACCCGCCTGTATTGATACGGAAAAATAGTGATAGAACACTTGAAGTTATCGGATTGAAAGCCATACAGTTTTTTAATAAGATGGGATTTTTTCGCTCTCAAAAACCACTGCCGACAAAAGTATTGGCTCAAGCTATGATAAATTCCGTCAAAACAAAAGAAGGTATTATTGCACTAACAGGCAAAGCAATTTGGAAATGTGCCAAAGAAAAATATTTCGGTTAAAACAATACAATAACCACGTCTTACAATTCATATAAATGTAAGACGTGGTTTTTTCAATTACTACAGGGTAATTAATTCATAATCGCGGCTGCCCATGCCAATTTCTTCTCCATGACGCACAATCACAGTCAGGGGTGATATTGAGTAAAAAGTTCATATAACCAATGCGTGTCTCATGGGTCTTATGAACACCATAACCGTATTCTGTCATGCGTTCAAGGAAAGCCGCCAGATCTGTTGCCCAGTCCATTCCATTGGCCTTAACAGGACAAACAGTTAAACACTGCCGCAGCCAATACAGGCATCTGGGGATATGTTTGCTTTCTTTTCACTCATGCTAATAGCCGTTTCCGGACAAACGGCACTGCATTTTGAACAGCCAACGCATTTCTCTTGATCGACTACAATCTTAAGGGCATGCTGTTCTTTTTTTCCAAGTGCCGGTGCTCCGCCCATAGCTAGATTTTTGATAGCACCGCCAAAGCCAGCCATCTCATGACCCTTAAAGTGAGACAATACAATCATGCTGCTCGCACTGACAATGTCTGTAGCCAGTTTTACCTTACTAAAGTGTTTTTTATCAATCTGTACTTCCGTCATGCTTTCGCTGCGCAATCCATCAGCTATGATAATGGGGGCTCCTGTAACCGTATAGTCAAAACCATGCTCTAGTGCGGTCAGTAAATGATCAACCGAGTTATGCCGGCTTCCCGAATACAGCGTGTTCGTATCGGTTAAGAAAGGTTTTGAGCCATTTTCTTTTATTTTATCTACCACTTGTCGCACAAAAACCGGGTTAATAAAGCCGTCACTGCCGCGCTCTAAGGTTTACAAAATATACTTTACTGGACATGTATGTATTCTCCTTTCTAATTTAAGCATCTTAAAGTAGCCACTTCATCTTACAGCCTTGAGTTAACTCGAAGTCAAGTCTCATTTATAAATATTTTTTCCTAATGGAATTGATATAATCTAGGATTGTCAAACTTTTTGTACAAAAAAATAACCGGGCACGTTTTTTCATACCCGGTTATTTTGCGGAACTCATTCATTTGGCCTTAACTTAATGACATTGCCGCAGGCGGTTTTTTTATTGCTATTGAGCCATTTTCCTGCATTCTGCTGCACATGATTTGCAGGCGTCAGCGCATTGTTGGCAATGCGGGTCTTTGAATTGTGCGCAGTCACTGGCGCACACATCACAAATCGTTGCGCAGAGAGAGCATAACTGTTTGCTGTGCTGGCTTCCGCGAGCCATATATTGTGCAGACATAGCGCAGATGTCAATACAATCACGGAGCATATTGATACAGTGAGATCTTGCCTGGACATCAGCTTCTTGTAGGCACAAAGACAAACATTCTTCGCAAGCTTGCATACAACCAGTGCAAGCATCAATGCAAGTCTGCATTTTGTTGGGAGCGTTTAATACTGTAGGCATGGTATTCTCCTCCCAATTTAGTCTCCATTCTATTATTTCAAGGAGCGAGATTATTATTCGGATAGATAGTACCCAAGCCCACCAATAAAATTGATCACTCGTAAAAACACATAATTTCTTCAAAACATATTCATAAGATATTCACAATGGCTTGCTACAATAATGACAAATCTAGATGCCCTCCATAGGGACGGCATTTTAGCGAAGTATTTAAAAATTTATGGAAGAAGAACTCTCTGAGGTGGTACTTGCACGCTACATAATGTCGTGGATGGCAAGAACCGGAGGAAGAATTTAAGGAGGCTGAATAATGAGCAGTAGCTCTAAAAATGGAACGTTAAGAGCACTCATAGTATGCAGTATTATGCTTGCAGTAAATTTACAGCCAGTGCTTGCAGAAGAGCAGCCGTTAACACTGCAGGATATCGTAAATATCGCTATCAAAAGCAACCCCGCGGTTATAGAAACCAAAAAAAAGTGGGAAGTAAAATCAAGCCGCATTCCCGCAGTTACAGCACAACCCAACCTCAAGGTCGGATTTATGCAGGATGATATTCCAACCTCAAGTTTAAATCCTGGTAACGGCATGATGACCGAATTCAGCATTAGTCAGGAATTCATGAATCCGGCCAAATTAAAAGCTATGGGTAAGATGGCAGAAAGCGAAGCAAACATGACCAAAACTAGCTGGGGTGAAAAAAAGCTCGAAATCTATGTACAAGCAAAACAGGCCTATTATGATTATCTCTATTCCAAACAAGCACTGGCAATTGGTAAGGAGAGCCAACAGCTTATGGGTCAGCTCGCCAAGCTAGCTCAAGTAAATTACTCTACCGGTATGGTACCGCTTCAAGATACGTTAAAAGCTCAGACCGAATTTTCACAAATGACAATTGATCTTTTAAATATGGAATCTATGGAGGCTGTAGCCAAGGCAAAGATTAACAACCTAATGGGAGGCAGTGCTAATGCCGCCTTCGAGGTTAAAGAAGAATTTACAGCTCCACCGCCTAATTTTGATTTAAACGAACTTGTTAAAAATGCAGTTGCAACTAAGCCGTCAGTTGCCGGTATGCACTATCAAGTAGCAATGGCGCAAAATGGAATCGATTTAGCAAAAAAACAACAACTGCCTGATTTTGAAGTAAATTTTGGATATAAAAAGAATAGAGAACCCATGGTGGAAATGGACGACATGGGGCAAATAATGCTTGGTGAACGGAAACCGACCTGGAAGATTGAAGTTATGGCAATGTTCCCTATCTGGGAAGGTAAAAACAAAGCTGAAATAAAAGCAGCGCAGGCAAGTTTTGAAGCTTCGCAAGCAGCTCTGCAAAATATGAAGAATATGACTGAGCTTGATGTTCAAATGGCGCTTACCGAAGCCCAAGCTACCTGGCGGCAGATTGAATTGTATAAAAACACCATCATTCCTCAGGCTGAGCAGACCTATCAGGCTGCGCTTATTGGTTATACCCATGGCAAAGTAGACCTTATGACTGTCCTGGAAGGAGTTAATACCCTCCGCAATGCAAAATTAGGCTTGTACAAAGCCAAAACAGATTATGAAAAAGCAGCTGCCAATCTGGAGAAGGCAGTAGGAAAGCCATTATTTGCGAGTGGAGTGCAGCTATAATGAGTAGCCGGGAAAAGGAGAGGGCAGCATGATTGAAAAAATACAGACCAAAAAGAAACTTATTATTGGTGTATCCGCTGGTATACTAGTTATCGGTGGTGCAGGCTACTACTATACAACGCAGCACAATAAAACAGTGGCTGTAGATCATACTGGGCATCAGACAAATGCTCCAGTTATGGCTATAGGCGATACTGTCACCCTTGACGCTAAGGCCCGGCAATTAGCCGGTGTGCAAACTGCTCAAGCCATGGTTAAGCCGCTGGCAAAAGAAATCAAAACTACTGGTAAAATTGCCATGAACGAAAGTGGCCGAACGTATATTACTTCCCGGGTCGAGGGCCGAGTTGATGAGCTCTACATTACAGCCGACGGCGAATATATTGTCCCCGGACAGGCAATTGCTTCTGTATACAGCCCGACTTATATCGCGGCTCAGGAAGAATATCTGCTCGCTATAGAAAATGTGCAGAAACTGAGAAATGCTAGTAGAGATATTGTTCAAATTAACAGCCGCCTGCGGGATGCTGCCTTACGTAAATTGCAACTATTAAATGTTTCTGACAATGATATCGCTCATCTGGAACACACCAGACAACCTAGGGATCATATGACCATCTATGCGCAGTTTGGTGGCACTGTGCTGGAAAAACAAGTGCTGCCAGGAGCCTATATTATGCCTGGCGACAAAATGTTTAGTCTGTCAGACTTATCTACCGTCTGGTTGTATGCCGATATTTATGAAAAAGACTTAGCTGGCATTATTCTCGGTCAAGGGGTAGTAGTGACTAGTGGTGCCTATCCCGGTCAAACCTTTACTGGAAATGTAACCTTTATTAGCCCGGTTCTTGATGATGCTACCCGGACGGTCAAAGTACGAGTGGAGATGGCTAATCCTAGCGGCAAATTAAAACCCAACATGTTTGTAAATGCCAATGTCCAAATACCTCTTGGAGAAAACCTGGTCATCCCTGAGTCCAGTATCTTAGATACCGGAAGTCGTAAAATTGTCTTTGTCGCACAAAGTGAAGATACTTTTGTTAAAAGAGATATAGTCACAGGACAATATGCTGCTGGTTATGCTCAGATACTGTCTGGACTTCAGCCCGGTGAAACTGTGGTAACAGCCGCTACCTTCCTTATTGATTCCCAGACCAAATTAGGAGGCTTTGGCAGCCATGCCGGTCATGGTGGAGGAGGAGCCGCTGGAGCACCTGCTGCTGGCGGTCAAACCAGCGCACCAGTACAGGCACCGGTTGCTCCAGCTGTGCCACCGACTGCTGGAAACGAACATAGCGGCCACGGCGGCCATTAGGGGGAGTGGTATGTTAAATAAATTAATCGAGTTTTCCTTGAAAAATCGTGTGATTATTTTGGTACTCACTGCTTTAGTCATTGTTTGGGGAGTTTTTGTTGTGCGCGACACCCCCATTGATGCCTTTCCTGACCTCAGTGAAAACCAAGTACTTGTCTCGGCTGATTGGATGGGCCGCGGGCCGCAGGAGATTCAAGATCAGGTCACTTATCCGTTGGAAACAGCATTAAGAGGATTGCCAAACGTGAAGGAAGTACGTTCCGCTTCGTCTTTTGGGATGTCACTTATTACAGTAATCTTTGAAGATGGTGTAGAGCCCTATTTTGCTCGTCAAGTTGTGAACGAAAAAGTGAAGCAAGCCATTCCCCAATTGCCGCGCGGTGTGCAGCCGGCATTGGGACCTGTCAGCACACCTATGGGACAGGTTTTCATGTACACCGTGGAAAGCGACCGCCACAACCTTGCAGATCTGCGCACTATCGAGGATTTCGCAATCAAGCAGCAATTGAGCGCAGTGCCTGGCGTAGCAGAGGTCGCCAGTATTGGCGGCTATGTAATGCAGTACCAGATCAATCTTGATCCACATCTGCTACAAAGCTACCGGGTTACCTTCAACCAGGTATTTGGAGCGCTTGGTGCCAACAACGCCAACATCGGGGCAAAAGTTGTCGAACAAAACGGTCAGGAATTTATTATTCGTGGATTAGGTCTAATTCAATCTATTGAGGATATTAAAAACATTGTAATTACTCAAAACAACAATGTACCGATATATATCAAAGATGTAGCCAACGTAACCGCTGGCCCGGACTTTCGCCGGGGCGTGCTAACCAAATCCGGTTATGAAGCGGCCGGTGGTATAGTTATTCAGCGCATGGGCGAAAACACACTCAACGTCATCGACCAAGTAAAAGCCAAGATCAGCGAAATTCAGCCAACGTTACCGGAGGGCATGAGGATTGTGCCTTTTTACGATCAGACCGACCTGGTGAAAAAAGCGGTCAATACATTGACCCGGGCATTGGTTGAAGAATTCATTTTAGTTTCGCTCATTGTTATCCTATTCTTAGGAAATGTCCGATCCAGTTTGATTGTGACTAGTGCCATCCCTATAGGTATTTTGATTGCGCTCATCGCAATGAAACAAATACACCTCTCGGCAAACTTGATGTCCCTCGGCGGCATTGCCATTGGCATCGGCGTCATGACTGATGCGGCCATTGTAATGGTTGAAAACATCTTCCGGCATTTGGCGGAAGACCAAGGGCGACGCAACATTGTCGACGTGACGCTAGAAGCGGCTAAGGAAGTAGCCGCACCCATCTTCTTTTCCATCACCATCATCATTGTCACCTTCCTACCCGTATTTACCATGACTGGTACGGAAGGCAAGCTCTATACACCTATGGCGTGGGCAAAATCCTTTGCCATGAGCGGGTCACTGCTGCTGGCTTTCACTTTAGTACCGGTGCTTTGCACCTTGATGCTCAAAGGTAAAATTCAAGAAAAAGACACTTGGATTGTTGCCAAAATGCATCAAGGATATGTACCACTTCTCAAAACGGTGATGAAGTATAATAAAACCACTATCGTGATTGCTGTTATCGTGATGATTGCAGGGTTCTCACTAGTACCGTTTATTGGTACAACCTTTATGCCGGCTCTAAATGAAGGAACCTTCCTAGTAATGCCTACCATGTTGCCAAGTGTGTCACTAACAGAAGCAGTAGAAGCAGCTAAAACCATGGATAAGGTTATCCTGGAAATACCAGAAATCGATATGTCGGTGGGTAAAGTGGGACGAGCCGAGTCGGCCATGGACCCAGCACCAATTAGCATGATTGAAACCATTGTCACATTAAAACCGAAAGAAGAGTGGCGTCCAGGTGTAACGCAAGAGGCAATTGAACAGGAAATGATGGTGAAATTAGCCAATATACCAGGGCTTAATTTAGCCTTTACCCAGCCAATTGCTGGCCGATTATCCATGCTGACCACCGGCGTACGTACCGAACTTGGTATCAAACTTTATGGAGAAGACCTTAAGGTGCTGCAGCAAAAGGCTTTTGATATTGAAAAAGCGCTGGCAACCGTACCAGGAGTCAGCGATTTGCTAGCTGAACGAGTCTTTGGTGCTTCTTATCTGGAGATTGAGGTCAATCGGGAAAAGGCAGCTCGTTATGGGCTGAACATCGCCGATGTTGAAGATGCGACTGAACTGGCGGTAGGAGGCAAAATTGCCACAACTACCATCGAAGGGCGTAAACGTTTTAACGTTTTAGTTCGATATAATCGAGAGAACCGCGAAACAATTGACGCTATGCAAAATATCCTCATTCCTGTAACTGGTGGCGGTACTGCCGCGAAAAGCGGCGGCGGAGGAATGGGCGGAATGGGTGGAATGGGTGGTGGCGGTGCAACCGCACCAGCAGTCGGAGCCGCCACCGGTGCCTATGTGCCACTGGGTGAAGTTGCTCAGTTTCGTATAGTGGATGGCCCATCGATGATTAGCAGTGAAAACGGTGTCTATAGAATGATTATACAGATGAACACCCGCGGACGAGATGTGGTAAGCTTTGTTGATGAAGCGAACAAAGTCATCAAGGAAAAGGTTGATTTACCTGCTGGCTATTCTTTAAAATGGACCGGACAGTATGAAAATCAGCAACGAGCGAAAGAGCGGCTGTCACTTGTAGTGCCTGCAGTCATCGTGATTACCTTTTTCTTGCTCTATATGAGCTTTAAGAGTGGTAGTGATGCCTTCCTCATCTTAATGAATATACCGTTTTCCCTTGTAGGTGGTATTGTTGCCATGTATATTACAGGCACATATTTCACGGTAGCTGCAGCGGTCGGCTTCATTGCTCTCTTCGGGATTGCGGTGCAAAATGGGGTCATAATGGTCACTTATATCAAACACTTGCGCGACCACCGATCATTAGAGGAAGCTATTATTGAAGGTGCATTTACCCGCTTAAGGCCAGTTATGATTACCGCCTTAGTTGCCAGTTTGGGCTTGTTTCCGTTACTGTATGCCACTGGGACGGGGGCCGAAGTACAGCGACCGATGGCTACGGTAGTTGTAGGCGGTCTGGTTACCTCAACGATTTTAACACTGATTGTGCTTCCTTGCATTTATCTGGTCTGGAACAAGTGGCTTGACACCAAAAAGCAGCCAGTGTCCACTAATTCACATACTGCCGACTGAGTTTAGTTAACTAAATACAACTAATCTGTGGTTTGGGAGGAATACTCCCCACCACATGATAAGTCTTTTGTTAAAAAATCATTTGGAGGTTATTTAATTGAATAAAAGAAAAGTAGTAATGGGGATTTTCGCTATTACTGTAGTTATGTCACTAATAGCAGGTTGCGGTTCTAGTGAAAAACCGGCAGTGCAGGCACCGGCCACTCAAGAACAAGCAGCAACTGGTCACCAAGGGCATAGCGCAGCAATGCCGAAGGAAGACCCGATACCTATGATGAAAGACATGGATAAAATCCTGCAAGATATGGTCAAGCAAGTGAAGGCCGGTCAAACCATGGATGCGCAGAAGAGTGCCGCCCAACTGGTAAGTACCACTGATAAGGTTATGCCTCATATGATGGATGCCGGTTTAAAAGACAAATTACGCAAAGCGGCTGTTGAGATTAAGGATAGCGTAAATTCAGGTAAATCAGATCCCAGTGCTATAGAAGGTAAAGTTAAGGCTATGCAGGATCTTATGAAGCAGACTTCCACTTACCTGCAAAGCATGAGTCATTGATTGGCTTGAATAGAAGGAGCGGCCGATGAACAGGAAATGACTGTCCGGAATTCTTATTTTCCTAGCGGACAGAATGGGAATTGCATATTGAACACTTCAGCATGTTAATTTCTAATGCTTATATGGAGTCTGGAGACTAAGCCGCTCTACTACTTCCGCTTTTACAAGCGGCAAGAAAAGAGCAGCTTAGTCTCCATTTTTTGTAGGTAATGGCGTTGCAGCCTCAAATGTCTTAGAAACGTCTTGTCGGTGCTCGGATATCTTGCGATGCTGAGGCATGCCTTTGCATATTTCACTGGTATCGGGTGGTAAGAATTTAATTTTTAGAGAAAATACTTGACTTTGAGTTAACTCCAAGTGTTAGACTAAATAACAAAGATAAAAAAATGATGTGAAAAAAATAGGTAATGGAGAGCTTGATGATGAAAGTATTATAATATGATTGTTTTTGCGGTATCAGCGGTGATATGAATTTAGGCGCATTGCTGGATTTAGGAGTGGAGGAGGATTATGTAAGGAAAGAGTTATCCAAGCTTAATCTAGATGCGGAATATGAGCTGCAGCTAAAAAAGGATAATAAATTTAAAAGATATTGAAAATATAAATCATAAACAGTAATTATAAAAACGATAAAATGATAGAGGCTGACGATAATGATAAATAATGAAAAATATGTAAACTTGCTTACCTATTTAAAAAAGCTGGAAAAGGTTGTTTTAGCTTTCTCCGGAGGGGTAGACAGTACTTTTTTGCTTAAAGCGGCAAAAGAAGCGTTAGGCGATGAGCTTAAAGCTGTAACTATACAGTCACCTTATATTCCTAAATGGGAAATCGAGGAGGCCAAACAATTAATAGCAAAACTGGAAATAGCCTTTGAAATTGTAGAGGCGCCAATCATTGATGAAATTAGAAACAATCCGGAAAACAGATGTTACCTTTGCAAAAAGGCGGTATTTAGTCAAATCAAAGCCATCGCTGAAAGAGAAGGCTATCTTTATGTGATTGATGGCACCAATTTTGATGATATTGGTGACTATAGACCAGGGCTTGCCGCGCTAAAGGAGCTTAATATAAAAAGCCCGTTATTAGAGTGTCAATTGGGTAAGCAGGAAATAAGGAATTTATCGAAAGAACTGGGTCTTCCTACCTGGGATAAACCACCCTATGCCTGCTTGCTGACAAGAATACCTTATGGCAATGAACTAAAAGAAGAAGATTTCATAAAAATAGAAAAAGCGGAAAAGTATATGATGGACAGAGGGTTCCGGGCGGTTCGAGTACGATGCCACGGCAATCTGGCAAGAATTGAAGTAGATAAAAAGGATAAAAATAAATTATTTAATGAGGAACTTCTGGCGGAAATAGCAGATAGACTTAAAGAATTTGGGTTTACGTTTGTAACCTTGGATTTAGAAGGGTATCGGGTCGGAAGCTTTAATGAGACATTAGGCAACAAATAGAAGTATAGTCTGTAGCGTGAAATATTTCAGGAGAAAATGATGAATAAGGCGGATATAAAAAACCTGCTGCAAAGAGTAAAGGCCAATGAAAGACGGACATCCTAAAGATGGAGAAGTACATGAAAAGAAGGAAAAGAAAAATGCTATTTGTTATTTTGTTATGCCTTGGTATAGTAGCTCTTGGTATAGGGCTTTATCTGCAGCAGCCTAAGTTTGGAGAATTGCCTAAAGGTGCCCGCCTTGCAAGAATCCAAACTTCACCTAATTATGTGGACGGACAATTTCAGAATTTGGTTGTTACTCCTAAAATTGTTGAAGGAAGTAGTTCGGCTTCTGTCATGTGGAAATATCTTTTTACCAAAAAAGAACGGTTAACACCGACAGAGCCCATTCCTACAATAAAGACAGATTTGATGACCTTGGATAAAAATAAAGATATAGTTATTTGGCTTGGTCATTCTTCCTACTTTGTGCAACTTGGCGGCAAAAGAATTTTGATCGATCCAGTGTTTAGTTCTTATGCGGCACCTGTTTCTTTTGTAAACAAAGTTTTTGCAGGAACAAATCAATACACAGCAGACGATATGCCGGAAATTGATTATTTGCTTATTTCTCACGATCATTGGGATCACTTAGATTATCCTACTGTTACTGCTCTGCAACCAAAAATCAAAAGTGTAATCTGCACGTTAGGAGTAGGTTCATACTTTGAGGAGTGGGGATTTGAAAAAGAACGCATACATGAAGCAGATTGGTTTACCAAATTAGAACTAGAAACTGACTTTATTATCCATGTATTGCCATCACGTCATTTTTCTGGACGTATGCTGACTCCTAACAAAACTTTGTGGGGCGGGTATGCGCTAGTGACTCCAAAGCGCCGGATATTTTTCAGTGGTGACGGTGGTTATGGGCCGCATTTTAAACAAATCGGAGAAATGTTACATGGTTTTGACCTTGTAATTATGGAAAACGGACAGTATGATCAACGATGGCCATATATACACATGATGCCGGAAGAAGTAGCACAAGCTGCTGAAGAACTGAATGCCAAGGCGTTATTGCCGGGACATGCAGGCAAGTTCGCAATTGCCAACCATTCTTGGAATGAGCCATTTAAACGTATAACTGATGCCAGTCGAAATAAGGAGTATAGACTACTTACTCCCTTGATTGGAGAGCCGGTTGACCTTGAAAGTCAGCAACAACGATTCTCTCACTGGTGGGAAAATGTTAAATAAAAACTGAGTATATACAAGCTCCAGAACAATGGTAGTCGATTTTTAATTGACAATATATTAGATTTCAAGATAAAATAATAATCAGTATGAATAGTGTGGCATACTCGTTGAAAAGCGAGGACGCAAAGCCTTGGGTCTAACGGAGTTTTTACCTATGACTGCCAGGTTGCTCTTACAAGTTTTGTGAGTGTTACCGGCAGTTTTTATTTTATATAGGCGTAAAGTCTGTAAGTATTACTGTCCGGCAAATGCTAACGCTGCAATTGACACGATAATTTATATCTCTTTCTTGAAAGATGAGGCATGACATATGAAAGATAGGCGATTTTTGCTTGCTGTAGTTTCGGCACTAATGGCTGCACAACATAATACGGGTGAAGCTGCGGCAACCGTAGCACCTGATGCAAACCGAGAATATTCTGTGCACACACAGGCTTCTTCAATGGCAGAGCAAGAAGCAATTGTTGCTCTGTTTGATGATTGTCGATATGAAAAAGTGATCGAGACGGCCACTGCGATATGGCCACGGTTAGAAGCTATGCCTGATAGAGTGTTATATTGTGTAGCTGAATGCTATATTCGAACAGGCCAAGTGCGGTTAGCTAAAACTAGCTTTGAATTACTTGTCTCACATAGTCCGCAAAACCATAGTTATCGCGCAGGCTTGGCTTATACATTAATTTATGCCGGCGAGGTAGACAAAGGTCTAACGATATATCGTCAAGTATTGAACGAAAATCATGGAATGCTTAAAGGGGCAGCAGAAGATGCTGTGGCACTTTTGGCGCAGGGTAATTATGCCGGCGGAAAATCATTGTTTAGATTGGTTATTGCTATTAGTCCGGACAAGCAATATTATCTTCAATGGTATGAAAAAAGTTTGCGCATGTACAGATTGGCAGATGATATTCCTGCAGTACAGGATATAAACCGGGTTACTGCTGCAAAGCCTGCCGTTCCTAGTGAAAATGAACAGAATGTATTACATTCACAAGCTTTGGAACTGGCAAAGAACGGCCAGGCTCAACAAGCACTGGACATTATGGCTAGTTTTTCTAAGTCAAATAACAATGATCAGTCGCTAGTTTTTGATTATATTATTATTTCGCAACAGGCAGGTCAGAATGACCAGGCTGTCAATTTATATGAACGGCATTCAAATTTTGCAATGCCGTTTTCAGTCAGCAAAAGTGTTAGTAAAGCTTATTTTCAATTGAAAAAGTATGATAAAGCCATGGCGGTATTAGAGCCGGCAATCTTCCGCGGTGAGCATGACGCACTATTATGGGCTGGAGAAATGAATTTGCTTCGTGGCAACCAGGCCGGTGCACAGCTTTATTATGAACGATTACTGGCCCAAAACCCCAATGACTTTGAAGTATACTTTAGCCGTGGTATGCTGAGTATTGAAATAAAGGATTACCGGCAAGCCGCAGGGGATTTAGAACGTGCGCGGCGGACAATGACTAACAGTGAGGTATCTAAATCCCAACTACCCAAGTTAGAACATAGTTTAGCTCTTGCCTATATGAATAGTGGGCAAAATCAAAAGGCTGTTTCGCTTTTAAAAAGCTACGTGAAAACCTCACCTGTTGACAGTTCGGCTGCCAGTTACTATATAATCGCCCTTGCCAATAGTTCACAGTATGAATTAGCGGTACAAGAAGGAGAAAGGTTATGGCCTGCTTATGCAGGGGGGACTACTCTGGGGCTTAGGGCTCTGGCCGAAAGCTATATCCGGCTTGGCAAAAAGGAACAAGCTTTGGCGATACATCAACACCTTGCCAGACCACAACCCGGTGATGCTGCAAACTGGCAGAAGGTAGGTTTTCAATTACTATTAGCCGGACGCACGGCAGAGGGACTCAGCCACTATGACAAAGTACTTGGCAGACCGGCTAATGTGGACGCCGTGGTGACTGACGCAATAACGTTTATTAATACAGATAAATATTTGGCCGGAAAGATGCTGTTTGAATTAGTGCTAAGCAAGTATCCCAAGCAAGCTTATCGTGAACAGTACGCTGAAGCTTTAGTTAAGAAGAACTTTAATCAAGCAGCCTATAAACAATATCAATTATTGTCAGAGCAACCGGATGGAGAATTAGCTGGCCTGTCAGGTATGGCGCGGACAGCCATTGCTATGGGCGATTACACAAAATCCCGTCAGGCACTTGACACAATAACCAATAAATATGGTCGTAGTAAAGCCGTAGCGGCTCTGGAGCCAAACCGGCAAGGACAAAAATCCGCTACTTTGCAAACAAACTATGCCGCTTCTAACGACTATCAAAAAATGAAGCCCAGGCTGTTAAGTACAACGGTACAAAAAAGTCAGGATTCTGCTTTAAACGTAAGCAATCTCGTTGAGTCGAATAAGCACGTCCTGAGTGTAGATAAAGAAGCTCCTCAAAAGATCAAAGAAGAGTTTGCTTATGAAATGGCGCAAATTGCAACAAAATTCTTATCGTCACCAACCACAAATGCTGAGAATTTTAAAATTGATTTTACTTACGCGATTTCTAATATTACGGCCAAAGTAATACCAATCATACCAAGTGAACAGCGAAATCAATTTACCTATGAAATGGCGCAAATTACAACTACTATAATTAATGATAATAATTTAGACATGAAAAAGGCCCAAACTCAATTTGCGCAGCTTACAACAAAAATCATTAATCAAATAGATAAAATTATTGCTGATGGAAAGTCAACAGGATTGCAGAAAAGTGATAAACCTACCTTTCAAGTGCTTAATCGGGAGACCTATTCAGGACTTATTGATGAATTAATGGATGTTGGTAATCGCAGTAAGCATCCTGACAATAAGGTCAAGCTTGATGGTGAAATTCGTTATCACTACGCGGTGAATTCCGGTTCGGAAAAATGGAATAAAACTGCAGCGGGATTCCGTCTCTATCTTAGTGCCAACAGCAAGATTAATAAAGATTGGCATGTATATAGTACGCTCGAAGGGCAACAGAGTATTAAAAATTATAATAATAAGTTCGAGCTTTCCAGCTTGTACATAAGAGGGAAACTAGGGGATGCTACTGTCAAAGCAGGTAAATTTGGTTACCTTATGGCCGAGGGAAATATTTATGACAGCAGCTTGACCGGGGTCAAACTTGATGCTGGTGAACCGGTAAAATATTCGGTCGGTTATGGGAAAACCCAAAATACCAAGGAAACATACATAGTAACAGCACGATATACTGATTTTGATTATAATCTGGAAACCGGATTATATTACTATCAACTGGACGAGGGTACGCATGATCGAAACACAATTGTGAATATTGGTGGGAATTACAACTTTAACGATTTGAGTGTAGGTGCCATGTTTTTAGGCTCTAGCCGTAAAGACAGTAAAGGAAATACAAATGGCTATGTGTTAACTCTTAGTTATGGTCAGTTACACACATACCGGCCAAACACTTATAATCTGTATGTAAAATATTATGATCAACCCCAATATACTTATATTTCTCATGGAATGGACGGCAAAGCTAACTCGATGCAAGGCTTTAAAGGCTATGGATTAGGGATAAACTATGCGTTCGCCAAAGACTCTGTACTAGGCATCGAATATTATGATTTAAAAGACAAAATTTCGGGAGAAAGAGGGAAGACCTTCTGGACGCAACTGACACATTATTTTTAATAGATAGGCAGGTTTTGAAAGATGCAGTTAGAAGTAGTTGATGCAATACGGACTATGAAGAATTATGTGGCAGTTGTAGGATTAGGATATGTGGGATTACCTCTAGCGGTTGCTTTTGCCGAAAAAGTCAAGACACTGGGATATGATATTAACGAAGAAAAGGTTAATACCTATAAACAAGGAATTGATCCTACCCACGAAATTGGCAATGAGAAAATTCAGAACACAACCCTAGAATTTACTACTGATGCAACAAGATTGCAAGAGGCGAAAATGATTATCGTTGCCGTCCCAACACCTATCAATGGGGATAAAACACCGGATTTGTCTCCTGTTGTTAATGCCAGCCAGACGGTAGGTCGAAATTTCTCAAGAGGCAGTATTGTTGTTTTTGAATCTACCGTCTATCCGGGCGTGACCGAAGATATTTGCATACCTATTTTAGAGAAAGAATCAGGTCTGGTATGTGGCCGGGATTTCAAAGTCGGGTATTCGCCGGAAAGAATAAATCCAGGCGACAAAATACATAGGTTGGAAAATATTCAAAAAATTGTCTCGGGCATAGATGCAGAAGCACTGGAAAATATCGCGGCCGCCTATGAGATGATAATATCTGCAGGTGTATATCGAGCCTCGACCATTAAAGTCGCGGAAGCGGCAAAAGTAGCAGAAAATGCCCAAAGGGATATTAATATTGCCTTTATGAATGAATTGGCGATGATTTTTGCCCGTATGGGGATTAACACAAATGAAGTAATTAATGCTATGAACACCAAATGGAATGCGTTGGGATTTTATCCCGGGTTAGTAGGCGGACACTGCATTGGTATTGACCCTTATTATTTTATCTATCAAGCTCAACTGCTGGGATATTATTCGCAAATCATAGCCGCTGGCAGAAAAGTAAATGACAGTATGGCAACTTTTATTGTCAACAATGTTGTCAAAAAATTGATTCAAGCAGGAAAAAACATTAAAAAATCCAACATATATGTATTCGGGATAACCTTCAAAGAAGATTGTCCTGATATGCGCAATTCTAAAGCAGTCGATGTTTGCAACCAGCTTGCTGAATATGGCATAAATGTAAAAGTAGTAGATCCGGTGGCTGATAAAAACGAATTCATAAGTGAATTGCATAATGAACTTCTCGAAATAAACGATGTTTGTAATGCGGACTGTTTAATATTTTTAGTGGGACATAAACAATTTAAGGATTTAAAAGCATCAACTATCGAAAAAATGTTTGAACAGGAACAAAGCGATTCACAGCATGTAATAATTGATATCAAAAATGTGATTCAAGCGAGACACATAAAAGATACCTATTCTTATTGGAGCTTTTAGTCATAGGAGTGATACCCGTGAAAAACAAGAAGCTTATAATTATATTCGGTATTATAATAGGAATCTTTCTGACTGCTGCATTTTTTTACAAAGATTCGCTGTTGTCCTTAAAAAATCGGATGCAAGACCACCAAAACAATACAGATATAATTGTGGAAAATCCTTATAATGCGGATTCGGAAATTACGTTAGCTCTTGAGCAACTAAAAAAGAGTCAGGAAAGAGCAACGGTTATTCGTGGCAATAAAGGCGGTTCGCGGACGATTGCGCTGACTTTTGATGGCCTGACTGATCGAACGACCTTGCAACAAATATTGGGGTTATTACAAAAATATAATGTTAAAGCAACCTTTTTTGCTAACGGAATACAAGTTGTGGAAGAACCACAGCTTGTAGCAGATATTACTAAAGCAGGACAAAAAGTTGAAAACTTTACGCTTGTGGGCATGGCAAAAATGGAAGAGCTGCCTGTTGATAGGCTAGTACAGGATTTTTGCCGGGCAAAAAAAATTATCAAACAGGAAACGGCTCAAGAGCCAAACCTATTAAAATGTAATGATACTAAATATACGGATAAAATATTACAAGTTGCCAAAGCCTGCGGTTTTAAAAGCGTTGTCCAGAGTGATGTCTTTTTAAATGTAAAACAGGTCAACTCTCCGGCTGCTGCAGACGCTTTTGTTGCGGCTTTGCAACCGGGAAGCATTGTTTCTGTTAAGCTAATAACAAATATCGATCCATTTATACTTGGACAGGGAAAAAATGATGAGAAACCGGCCATCGACAAACAGCCAAGCATAAAAGAAATGCCTGCGCCGCTTAACCAGGAGGAAAAAGAAACTGTCTTGGCTGTCGAACAACTCTTAATTGCATTGCAAAAGGCAAAATATAGTTCGGTATATGTGGATGAGCTTGTTAATAAAACAGTATCCTTTTTGAAAGAACAAATTATGCCTTTGTTCTTTTGCCAGACAGCCTATGCAGCTGAAAATGGTCGTCAGCCTGCAACTGAAATGAAGATGATTTTCACAACAGAACAGGCGCTTTCCTATACCTTTGGCGGCTTAGCGAAGGAAACAGTTGTCGATGATGTTCTGGAAAAATTGAATAAACTTGGTATTAAAGCGACTTTCTTTGTTGCGGAAACAGAAATGAAAAAATATCCGCAAACCATAAAAAAAATTATTTCAAGCGGACATGAAATTGGTATTGCGATAAGACCGAAGGACGGAGCCACGTTTGAAGAAACCAGTAATAGTCTTGTCCGTTCATCCCGAATACTGAAGGAGAATTTTGGTGTAACTACCAATTTAGTTAAACAAGTATCAGGTGTTATTACAGATACCACAAAAGAAGCTGTTGGCAGTCTGGACTATTATTTGATTGGACAATCCATGAATGTTGTGCAAAGTAAGCATAAGGACTATACTTCTGTAGACGCAATTATGACAGAAGTTTTTCCAAAAAGTAAGGCTTCCCTTGCCCGGGGGCAAATTCTTTATTTTAAAATGGATTTTTATACAGATAACCAAATCATCGGTGGTTTGATGGAGACAATTAAGCATAACAAAATAGACAATATTGCTTATGCAACCTTTTATGATAATCCTGACAATAACCGGGCAAATGATTCGCAGTACATGATTAAGCCGGTTGGTGAAATTCTTAATAACCACAAAATGATTTACAAATATCCGGGAGATAGGGAACAGGTTCCCGCTTATTTACAAGCCGAATCGCTGGAATTTGCTACTATTGATCATCACAAATTCTTATCAGAATTGACTAAGCGCTATATCGGTCAATCAACTGTTAATATAGAAGATCGGATGCTTGGGTTTTCAAAAATGGAAGCCCGGCGTTTGGATAGAAATGGTTGTATTCATACCAAAGATAATGTTATCTTTTTAACCTTTGATGACTGGGGGTCAGATTCAGCAATTAATAAACTTCTATATGTTTTACGTAAACATAATGTGACGGGAACTTTTTTCATTATTACCAACAACCTAGCAAATAATCCTAATTTGCTCAGGGCAATTGCACAGGAAGGTCATGAAATTGGCGATCACTCAGATAAACATAAACCGATGGTAATCACAGATCCCCAAACTGGCAAGTTTGTTTCACCACAAACTAAAGAAGAGTATACCCAAGAATTAGCCACATCCTACGATAAATTGCTGGAAGTTACAGGCGATGTAACGTTTAAGGGCAAACCGGTTTTAACTAAATATTTTCGTCCGCCCACACTTGCAATTAGCAAGGTGGGGATGGAATCGGTGCTTGGAGCCGGTTATGAGTACATTGTATCCGGCTCTACCAGTACTGAGGATTATATGGCTGATAATGTTGGAACCCTTATCGCCAAGATTACAGAGGGTATTTTTACTGCAGACGGTGAAGTGCAAAAAGGGGCTATTTTGGTCATGCACATGAGTGATGCCGCTAAGTATACGGCAACTGCAGTGGATATTTTGTTGACAGCCAACGAAGCGAAGGCAGATTCTGATCCCTCGAAGTTTAAGGTCGGCAGGCTATCAGATTATTTAGTAAATGGTTACTCGCAGATAAATCAGAAACAACATTGAGCGTATGATACAGCGCTGATAATTTTACAGAAATTAGCTTAGCAGAATGTTGTAAGGATATGATTATGGATAAATTAGCGCAGAAAAATAAAATGGAAACGGAAGATATCCTGCTTGTTGCTAAGCCGGATCGCAGGCTCCTTTCGAACGTGCCAGATAAGGAAGGCGTGCGCAGCAATCTGGATCGACGGCGAGCAAAAGGAAAGACTGACGGATTTTATGATTTTGACAGCCAGATAGAATCGAAAAATTTAGGCAGGCGCTATTTAGTTAATTATCAAGTTTCTATTCAATATACTTTGGGAAGAAAAAAAATAAAACAAACCGGCAGAGGGGTAGATATCTCAACAACCGGAATGCTTTTAGAAGTTTCCCCTGAAGTAGCTGCGGAAATGGAACAAACTCAGAATATTCGACTGAAGTTTACCATTACGCCCGGTTCTATGCCTGAAGGCTATGAGATGAAGGTCAATATTGGCGCTAAGTTAGTCTGGATGAAAAACGCTGATGGAAAAGTAAGCTGCGGTATTATGTTTTCCGAATCATTAGCGCAACATGCCAATAAGAAAAAAAATTGGTATCTAATGTCGCTAGCTTCGCTATTCTTATTTGTAGTTAGTTTCTGTATTATCTTTTCACGGGCAGAAGGTATGCTATATTTCGAGTTTAATAAAGTTCTGTATACGTATAGTATCATTACTGCCGTCTTTTTATTAAGCCGTTATTTGTTTGCTATGTTTTACCGACCTGATGCGATTGACAGTGAATTTACACCGGGTGTCAGCATAATTATTCCTTGTTTTAATGAGGAAGAATGGATACAAAGAACAATTATTAGTTGCATTAATCAGGATTATCCGATTGACAAACTGGAAGTCATTGTAATTGATGATTGCTCCAATGACCGCTCTTTTGAAAGAATTCAAGAAATCGTTGAAGAAATTAAGAGTAAAGAAAAACGCTATGAGGTTGATACAAGACTTCATTATTTCCGTCAACCGCAAAATGCAGGCAAGCGGGAAGCCATGGCCAAGGGAGCGTTGATGGCACAGCACGAATTGGTAGTATTTGTTGACTCTGACAGCTTTCTAGACCCCTTTGCCGTTCGCAATATTGTTCAGCCTTTTAAAGACACAAAAATGGGGGGCGTTTCCGGCAGAACCGATGTCGCCAATACGTATACCAACGCCCTGACAAAAATGCAGGCTGTTCGCTATTATATTGCTTTTCGGATTATGAAAGCAGCAGAAGGTTATTTTGATGCTGTTACCTGTTTGTCCGGACCAATTTCTTGTTATCGGAAAGCGTTAGTCATCAAATATATGGATGCGTGGCTGAACCAGAAATTCTTGGGAGAACGGGCTACATTCGGTGATGACCGGAGTATGACTAATTTTATTTTGCGGGAAAACCGTACCACCTATCAGGATACGGCAGTTTGCAGTACCATTGTGCCCAATAAGTATAAAGTCTTTCTAAAACAACAAATGCGTTGGAAGCGTTCATGGCTGAGGGAATCATTGATTGCTGCCCGTTTTATGTGGAAAAAAGAACCTTTTATGGCCTTGTCTTTTTATATGGGGATGATCGTACCATTATTGGCACCTATGATTGTTATGTATAACCTGATTTATATTCCGTTTATGCATAGAGTATTTCCGTTTACCTTTATCCTTGGCCTCCTTTTAATGGCTGTACTTATGAGTTTGGCACAATTATTCCTTAGAAGAAGCTCTACCTGGATTTATGGGATTTGGTTTTGCATATATTATGAAGCTGTGCTTTTATGGCAAATGCCCATAGCTTGGGTAACCTTTTGGAAAAGTACCTGGGGAACACGGATGACCCCGGCGGATCTTCTGGAAGCGGCTAAAAAGAAACGTAAAAAAATAGGGGACAAAATATATGATAACTCCGACTGAAGAATTTATTCCTCGCAAAAAAAGAAAAAGTGCTCTTTATGCCAGATTTACAGAACTCAAAGATCGAAAAAAGATAGCACGGGTAATTGTCCAATTGACGATCATATTCATATTTGTATTTAGCATGATAGCTGCTTTTTATACGTTTAAGGCATATAAACCTTATACCGAAGAAACTACTGCGGTTTCAGGAAAGGGATTTGTTGCTCTTGCCTATTTTGGTGTAACAAGAGTGGGTAAGCAAAACATTATTGGCGCAGAACGGTTGCAGGAACATCTGCAGGCGTTAAAAGAGCAGGGGTATGTAACTGTTACCCAGCAAGATATTATAGAATACTATCAAGAGGGAAAAGACCTGCCGGAAAAATCATTATTTTTAATGTTTGAAGACGGCAGGAGAGATACTGCTGTTTTTGCACAAAAAATTCTCGAAGGTTTGAATTATAAAGCAACCCTCCTGACCTATCCGGAAAAATTTGATGGACATGATCTTAAGTTTTTAACGCTTGATGAACTCAAAGCGTTGGAAAAAACAACTTTTTGGGAAATGGGGACAAATGGCTACCGATTATACTTTATTAATGTATTTGATCGCTATGATAACTATTTGGGGGAAATGGACGCGCTTAAGTTTAACGGAATTGCACCATACATAGGCCGAAAGTATAATCACTATTTGATGGATTATATCCGTGACGAATATGGTATTCCTAAAGAGAGCCATAACCGGATGAAGGAACGTATCTCTCGTGATTATGAAATGTTACGCGATATGTATACTCAGTCATTTGGTTATGTACCTGGAACCTATATACTTATGCATTCGAATACCGGTAAATTTGGTAATAATGATAAGGTAAGTGCGGTAAATGAATACTGGATTAAAACCTTATTTAAGATGAACTTTAACCGGGAAGGTTTTGCCTTAAACCAGCGAAATAGCAGTATTTATGATTTAACCCGCATGCAGCCTCAACCCTACTGGTATACAAACCACCTGCTGATGCGGATTAAATATGATATTAATCAAGATTTAGAATTTGTAAAAGGTAATGTAAACAAGCACAAGCTGTGGGAAACTCTTAAAGGCGCCTTAGAAATTAAAGATGAAACCATGGTTTTAACTGCATTGCCCCAGGATAAAGGCTTAATACGGTTAAAAAACAGTAGTGATTATGATGATATAAAACTCTCCGTAAGACTAAAAGGCAACAAACTTGGGCTGCAAAGAATATACTTGCGGTCAGATGAAAACGTAAATAGATTTTTATCCGTATACATTCTTAATAATGTATTGTATGTTTCGGAAAAAACTAATGCTGCAGAACAACAAGTGTTCAAGTTACATTTAGATCAGCATGATGGAAAAGAAATTTTATCTGTGCCAGAGGATAAAAAGGCTGCTGAAGTTTCTGAATTAAAAGTATTTATGCAACATACAGATTTGCCGGAAACAGCAAAGGCGTATGAAGCACGCCTGGAGAAAAAGGTGCAGGAAGAGGTGCCAACTGTAATAGAAGGTGCACAGCAGTATATTCCCGCGATTAGTGTTCATGAGAAAGGGAACCGAAAATTGGATTTATCTCTCCAAGGTGATAAACTAAGCATTGCCATTGATGACAAGGAAGCTGTCAAAGATTTGCAAGTATTAAATACGAAAGCAGGCGCTATATTCCTTGAAAGTTCATGGGGTGGTTACGGACAAAGTCAACGAAACTTGGCAGATGATGTGTATGATGCTGTATTTGATAACCTAAAGATTACGGAAAACGCAGGCGTAGAAAAAGAAAGAATTTTGTTTGACAGCAGTTTGCAAGGTTTTGATGCACTTAAACTAAAACTGAAAAAAGTATGGGAAACAATTCTGGATTTTTTTGTTGAATAGTTATCATTAATATAAGCTACACGGGGTGGTGCAGGCGTGGTTCATAAAGTACTTAAAATGATGTTGCTGGCAGTTATGTTGTCCGTCTTGACAGGCTGTGCTTTTAATAGCCCGGTCAAAGCCGATGCCAAAGAAACAGTTAGAATTTCCTCCTGGATAGCATACTGGGATTTGGAGGCAGGCGACAAAGATTTACAAAGAATCGAAACAAAACTTGATAAACTTTCTTATTTTTGCGCCTATTTTGATCAACATGACCGGTTATTTATTCCCCAGGAACTTAGCGATAAACAAAAAAAAACTAAATCGAAAAAAGGAACCTATGAGACATATTTAACATTTGTTAATGATAGGCAAAATTCGGATGGTTTGGCTGACCTAAAAGATATTGAAGTTCTTCGCAGACTTTTTTCCAGTGATGCGGCAATGGAAAAGCATATTGACGAAATTATCGCCCTAACTATGCAAGGCGGATACAGTGGTATTGAGCTTGATTACGAGAGAATATGGGTTGACGAAAAAATTGGACACTATTTTTTGAAGTTTGCCGATAAGCTATATGGAAAAGCCCAGGCGAATAATTTAAAAGTTAGGATTGTCTTAGAACCCAGGACACCATTTTCTTCTGCTGCTTTTCCTCAAGGGCCGGAATATGTGGTTATGATGTATAACCTTTACGGCTTGCATAGCGGCCCAGGTCCCAAGGCCAATAAAGACTTTATACAAAACACGTTAGCACGTATGTCTGCTTTACCCGGA
Organism: Bacillota bacterium; assembly: GCA_023443285.1. Taxonomy (GTDB): domain Bacteria; phylum Bacillota; class Negativicutes; order Sporomusales; family Sporomusaceae; genus Sporomusa. The sequence continues at coordinate 7,557 of JAEZVB010000137.1, read as the reverse complement.
AGCAAATCAGCAGCATTTGCAACTGGCGGTTGCATCTGGGGCAATAACGGTGAAAAAAGATTTTTAACCGAAGTTGAAGCGAAATCCCTTGCCGTAACTTATGATGCTGCAGCCAAAAGAGATAAAGAAAGCCAATGTTTAGTTTTTAGTTATAAAGATAAAGGCATCACCTATCAAGTGTGGTATGCAGATATAGAAACTTTAAAACATTGGATAACAATTGCTAAAAATCAAGGAGTTAATAATATCAGCCTGTGGCGGCTGGGCGGTAATATAGATATTAATAAGATTTAATAACCTTTCACATTCTTTGAAGCATCGATCCCCTCACTTACTGTATAACAAGGGTTTTGCAGTTCCTAGCTAATTGTGACGATTGGCTAGGTATTTTTTTATTTAAAAATAGGAAAAGAGCCCTACCAGCAGCCTGCGCAACTGACCTTGTAGTAGTACTAAGTATAGCAATTACAAACAGTAAGATAGTAAGAAGCAAGTATTACCATAAGAAGTAGCACCAATTATTTTGTAATGCCATATAATGTACTAGGTTAATTTCCTAAAGGAGGCACTATATGGCAAAGCCTAAATATTGTAAACCAACCAATATGGTAGATTTTTGCTCAAATGAAATGGAGGAATGCCCGAATCACCCTGATCTTTATCTATTACGCGATGCAGCCGCTGATGAGCGGGGAGCTATTGCTGATTATCTAGAGTGCGCGGCTAATAATCCCTGTGTAGCAGAAGTATTCCTGGATGCCGCGGAAGATGAGATGCAGCACTATGTCGAGACTATGCGACTGATTTCTATGCTTGATCCAGTTCAGGCAGAAATGCTTGAGGAGCAGGACTTAGATTATCTAACTATGAAAAGGCCGATAAGTAAGGCTAAGTCGGTTAAGAAAATGCAGGCTCAAGAAGATGAGGATGTCCAAGTAATCCCATCTCATAAAAAAGACCTAGCTGCAATTCGATGCTTAACTAAGGCGATTCAAGATGAACTACATGCTACTAATAAATACCAAAGATACATGAATGAAGCTGAGGAGCCACCGGTAAAGGAGCATTTTTGCGAATTGATGAACGAGGAAAAGGAGCATGTAGCCGAATTTACCGCCGCCTTATTTGAGCTGACCCATGAACCATTGCCAGAGGAAGAAGACTAGTGCGAAATTCCCTACAACGTATTAGTGTAAGCTAGACTTAGCTTACTGTGCATAGCATATTCGGAAAGTCTCGGTTGGTACACCAAACGAGACTTTCTGAATAATGGGGAAAAGCGACTAAGTAATATGTCTGGGGCACCTTTTACAAAGGCGACAAACGCATCCTTATTGCTGTGAAATGTAGTCATCATCTTGCGAGTAGAGTCAAACGGTATCTCTTGCAGACGTGTTTGGTAAGCTCCGATCTCAGCAGGGCTGCCGTTGTCTCGGATGTTAGTTGGTGCTAGTGTTTCACTTCGTGTTCCTCCTTTAATAGGACTAGGTAACTCTAAAAAGGCAGACCATCTTTTACTTTGCTAAGTTTTGTGTAGGAGCGAAAGAAATACACTAGTCCTGCGAACATGCCGAAAAGTGAGGTAAGACAAAATGCAGCCGCGACGACGCCCCAAACAGATTCAACAAGTTGACCATTTAGCCGCATGAGATATAATCCCATGACGATGGAGGCGTATGCCCACAGAAATAGAGATCATCGTATGAATTCTGCAATTGGGCCGATATTATGATAATCTGGTAGTATTCCTGCGATGATTTGAGCTAAAGATGAAATTATAAGGCAAGTCAGACCAAGATACCCCGTCACTTTTCGCCAATCCACGTGCATCACCCCTAGATCTATGCTTTTTTGATGATTTTGTATATAAAAAGACCTTGCCTCTATATGAAAGGCAAGGTCTTACCAACAACATGGACAGTTGCCAACAAAGCCGGGTCATCGAACCGTAATGACGACTTTGTTGTTAAGGTTACTCCCCTTGTGAGGATATGTATTTGATAAGAGTATATGTTTGAAAAACTCAGAGTGTGATTGCTTGTTGAGTTAACTCTTGAACAGTTGCCAGAAGAAGTGGGCTAATACGGAAGTTTTTATTGCAGGCTAATTTAGCTATAATATTCCAACCTCCTCTGCAAAGGAGATCGAATCTTTACCACAAAACGCCCATTTCGCGTATTAGTATTCACTTCCAATCAATCATACAGCCATTATTAGCTTATATTATTGAGGGAAAGCTTTGATTCTAAACTACGAACTTATAGCCTACCCCTCGAAGTGTTTGTATAAAAGAAAACTGAGAATCTGTTCGTTTAATTTTTTCCCGTAATCGGCTTATTAGAACTGTAATGGTATCTTCATTTCCTACGTAATCGTTCTGCCATATTTGATAGAGCAGTTGTTTGCGAGTAAATACCTTATTAGGGTGCTTTACCATAAACCATAGAATATCGAATTCCTTAGCAGTTAGTTCAACAGGCTGGTCATCCAAGAATACTTCACGGGACGTAGGATTAATAGTTAGCCCATTTTGACTATAACTCGAACCGTCACTACCTGACAAATGGTTTTCCTCTTTAGTACGACGAAGGATAGCTTTTACTCTTAGACATAGTTCGATTGGACTGAATGGTTTTGTTAAGTAGTCGTCAACGCCCAAATTGAATCCTATAATTTTATCTACTTCTTGGTTTCTGACAGAGAGAATGATGATAGGGATAGAAGAGGTTTCGCGAATGGTTCGACATACCTGAAAACCATCCACTTTAGGCAAGGCAAGATCAAGGATAATTAAGTCATAGTTTTGGCGCTGGAATTGTTCAATGGCTTGCTGACCATCAAGGGCTGTGTTAATTTCATAGCCTTCCCGCAAGAGACAATGTTCAATAACTCTCAAGATCTTTGGCTCGTCATCTACGACCAAAATAGTAGGCACCGGAATCGCTCCTTTTTGAACAGGATTACATAGATAAAAAATTACAATGCTTAGACGGGAATTTGTTGTATAGGCAAGGTAAAGAAGAAAGTGCTTCCTTTTCCAATCGTACTTTCTACCCAAATGCTTCCACCGTGAAGTTCAATCAGGTGCTTAGTAATTGCTAAGCCCAAGCCTGTGCCGCGATACTCTTTAGTTGTTCCAGAATCGACCTGGAAAAACTTATCAAAAATAAATGCGAGATCTTCTTTGGACATTCCTTTGCCCGTATCACTTACGGATAGTAATAGCTGTTCCTCATCTGGCAGATAGCTAACTTTTAAATGAATTGTTCCACCAACCGGTGTAAACTTCACAGCGTTGGATAACAAATTCATTAACACTTGTTTTACTTTATTTTTATCGGCCTGGATTACGGGGATTTCATCAGATATTTCAGTAGTAAATACTAGGCCGGAGCGGCTGGTCAAAGGCTGAAAAATTCGTTCCAATACTGCAGTTATTTCAGTGATATCGAAGACGACAGGATGAAGCAGTAATTTCCCTTTAGCTACTTTAGCCAGATCTAATATATCAGTAATTAGATCCAGAAGGTGATGGGCGCTTTGATAAATGTCGTATACATATTCAGTTACTTCTGGTTTTTCCGTTCCATATTCCAGGATAATCTCAGCATAGGCAATCATTGATGTTAGCGGCGTTTGCAGCTCATGACTCATGGTAGCAATAAACTCGGATTTAACTTCGCCCGCCTCAATTAAGCGGGCGTTAATTTCTTTTAATTGCTGTTGATGGGTCTGCAGTGCTTGGTAGGCTAGCGTTAATTCATTGGTTCGCTCACTTACTTTGCTCTCCAAATTATCGTGTAGCTCTTTAAGATTCATGGCCATAGTTTGAAAGTTATTGTATAATATTTGGATTTCATAATTATCCATTGAACGAGGTTCATGAATTTCGAGATTACCACGGCCAATTTTTTGTGTTAAAGCTGTTATGTATTCAAGTGGCTTAACAAAATTTTTCCTGATAATAAGGTAGAGTATTGACGTTAGCGTGAGCCAGAGGGTAAATATAGCCAGCAGGCGGCCTGTCAGCATTTTTTGATAATTGATTTCCATTTGATCCATTGGTGCTATGATGCTGATTGCTCCAGCGAAATCCCCCAGCTTATGACCTTCTTTTGGATAGCCGGCAATGTCTAGCTGGCCTGTCGGCCCACCATGGCAAGTCAAACAACTATTATCATAGTATAGGGGGCGCAGATAACGGAATACTTTTTTTTCATTTAGAGTATCGACAGCCCATTCCTCTGTGATATTTTTATCTGCGGACAACTTCCTTAGCATTTCATTCTCGAAATGATCAGGTGAGTTTTGGGGATTTCTTACAATTAAATTAGTTTGTTTGAAAGTATATCCCATTGTTCCGTTAAACAATTCGGAGATACCGCGAATAGCCACAGACGGGTTGAGGTTCTTAAAATGAAGTTCACCGTTTTGATCTTTATTAATTAATTCTTGTTTCTGAGCAATGAAAGTCCGGGTTGAGAGTAAGGCGTCAGCCAGAACAGCGGTGCTTTTGTGTAAATCTTCTAACGCCTGCCGACGTTGAACGTAGCTGTCCCAAGCCAGATAGAGTAGCATTAATAAAGTAATTGCTGTAGTCAGAAATATCATGATTTGTGTGTTAAGGCGCGTTCGGTTTAGCAATTTTATGCCACCTTTGATCTATTTTTTTGCTGTCCATATCTTAGCATGTGGCAGAGCAAATAGTCAATGATTGCAAGCATTCACGGGCTGTTTTGCATAAAACAGCTATTTTTTAGTCTTGTAATATTTTATTAAGATTTTATTTAGTAAAATGCAAGATTGCATAATGTATAGTTAAGAAAAATAGTAGCGAACTATTATACTGTGTTTTGCCTTTGTTATGACTTCGGAAAGTGTAATGTAATATAGTTTGTGTATAATTTAACTAACTTCAGTATGCTTATTATCCCGGGAAAAGGTATTGGGGGGTATGGATAAAGGAGGAATAAATCTAAATATTTTTACGCACTGCGTTGATAATTCATCTTCCTATGTTCATTGGGGCTCAATCGAAGCTTATAAGTTGCCGAGCCGTTACTTACGAGTGTGTTAATAGTTTCAGTCGGCTATTAACCGCAGCAGAATTAAGATTTGTGAGGAAACAAAGTCGCCCAGAATGAGGAAACCTTTAGCTACCGTTTCCCTGCTCGGGTAATAAGTATGCTGATTTACTGCCGATAGAGGCCGACAGTAAATTAGCATATAGGTTTTACCATTGAAGTTTTGGTAACAGTATAATTTTTGGCAATGTACTGTCGTTAGGCCGAGAGTACATTGCCTATAGTTCCACTATATACAATAGCAATTGCAGCACATGTTGAGGTACTGGCCAGTTGGAGGCAGTACCTCAACATATGTGGTACATCATTTCAAATAAGTTTGTTTTTTTAACGTAGTTATGGAGTTAGATAAGGTTTATTGTGAATAAAGCTACATGATTATTTGAAAGCCAAAAATGAATATATGGGGGTAAATAAAATGTCAGAATTTAAAAGCCGCACGATTGATATAGCTGCTCATCCCATGTTGGATAAAGCCAAGGAAATCGGATTTTTAACAACCTTTGACCGTGCTAAAGCACAAGAGCCCCGTTGTACTTTCGGTAATACAGGTATTTGCTGTCGTATCTGTCTGCAAGGTCCTTGCCGTATTCTGCCGAAAAAACCAGGCGGCAATAAAGGTATTTGCGGTGCCGCTGATTATACCATTGTAGCTCGTAATACTATTCGTTATATTGCCGGTGGCTCAGCGGCTCACTCTGATCATGGCAGAGAAATTGCCCAAACACTTGTACATGTTGCTGAAGGTAAAGTGAAAGATTATCAAATTACGGATACTGACAAACTTATGCGCGTAGCTGAAAAAATCGGCATTGCAACTAAAGACCGTGACGTAATGGCGATTACCAAAGACGTCGCCTACGCTGCACTGGCAGAGTTTGGCCGAGTAGACGAGTCGGAAGAACTTACCTGGCTGAAGTCGTACGCTAGTAAAAGTACTCTTGATATTTGGCGTAAAACTACGATTATGCCAAGTGGTATCAATCTTAGTTTGGCAAGGTTACTTCACTCTACTCATGTTGGTAATGACGCTGATCCCGTTAATCTTATCTTTACAGGTTTGAAAGCTGCGTTATGTGATATTGATGGACAACATCTTGCTACCGACTTATCCGATATTCTGTTTGGTACTGGCGTACCGGTAGTAACAGAAGCCAACTTAGGTGCAATTAAAGCAGACAAAGTTAATATTGCTGTTCATGGTCACAACCCGCTGCTTTCCCAAATGGTAGTTAAAGCGGCCAAAGAAATGCAGGATGAAGCGAAAGCGGCTGGCGCTGCCGGCATTAATCTTGTCGGTATCTGTTGTACCGGTAACGAAGTATTGATGCGCGAAGGAGTTGCCATTGCCACCAACTTTGCAACCCAAGAATTAGCCGTTATGACAGGTGCTATGGATGCTATGGTCGTTGACGTTCAATGCATTATGCCGAGCTTGCGTTCTGCTGCCGAGTGTTTCCATACTAAAATCGTTACCACTTCATCGATTATGAAAATCCCCGGCTCATACCATTTTGCCTTTGATGAACATCGGGCAATGGATAGTGCCAAAGAAATTATACGTTTGGCAATCGATGCGTACAAAACACGGGACACTTCAAAAGTGACTATTCCCAATATCAAAAATACGGTTGTTGCCGGTTTTAGTCTGGAAGCAATGCTCAACATATTTAGAAAAATTAATCCTGACAAGCCTATCAAGGTTATTGCCGATGCCATTGCCGCGGGTGAGATTAAAGGAGTTGCAGCGCTTATCGGTTGTAATAACCTTAAAGGTATTCATAACGAAAACCACACTGTTATTGCCCAGGAACTGGCTAAAAATGACGTATTATTACTTGCTGGTGGCTGTTCGGCCCAGGCTCATGCGATGGCCGGTCTGATGAATGGTGACGCAGTTCAAAAATTTGCTGGCGAAGGCTTGAAAAAATTCTATGCCCGCTTGAATGCAGCCGCTGGTTTAACAACTGATCTGCCGTTAATGTTCCATATGGGTTCCTGTGTTGACTATAGCCGTATGCAGGATTTAGCCAACATGTTAGCCGAGGAAATGGGCTTAGAAAACTCCGAACTTCCTTATGTGGTCAGTGCTCCGGAAGCTATGTCCGAAAAAGCTGTTGCCATCGGCTCCTGGAATGTGGCGTGGGGTAATCCTACTCATGTTGGTGTTATTGCCCCAACTGTTGGCAGCCAGCTTGTAAATGATGTTGTTACCAAGATTGCGGAAGACGTATTTGGTGGGTTCTTCTTCTGGGAGCCGGATGCTCACAAAGCTGCTGACAGATTGCTTGAAATTTTGGAAGAACGCAACTGGAAAAACGCTATGCATAAAAAAGCCCGTGATGCCAAAGAGGCTAACTAATTAGCATTTTCGGATCATGTTATTAGTAACTCAATAGATAATAAGATTGACTCTATGAAGGAGGACGAAAAACAATATGTCTATGGAGCTTTTTAAAGGCGCCTATGAAGG
>JAEZVB010000057.1 GCA_023443285.1 Bacillota bacterium | reverse complement strand
CTTCTACACTGAGGATAGCCTTATGGGAAAGCACGATTGCTATGATTGCTGATAAACCATTATTGGGGATTGGTTGGGGTGCCTATTGGCTGGTATATCCTGAATATGATTTTTTCCTAAATAACCCTGCCGCTCGAATTGTCCATGCTCATAATATGTATTTACATATTGCAGCTGAAATTGGGATACCGGGATTAATTGCTTTTTTGGCTATTATTTATGGTCATGCTAAGAAAGCTGTAGATGTCTTAAGCCAAACCAACAATCGTCGGGTAGCGGGGCTTATGCTTGGTATCGTGGCTGCTATTTTAGGTTTAGCAGTCAATGGTTTCACTGATTATATTATGTTTAATGTGCAGATGTCGATGCTGTTTTGGCTCTTCAACGCAATTATTATTACCATATGGCAAGATAGTTACCGATATAATTTGAAGTAGTTTAGAGGCTTGCTAAGGTTAGCATGAATGTGGTGGGCTTCATTGGATGTGATTACAGGAAATAAACCATGTATTTTTTTGGAAAAATTCATAATTATTTTACAAGTGCAAGCAGGATTTAGAGCACATAACGCGAATATACTAAATATTAGAGTTATTTAGCATATCGGGAGGGGATTACCCCTTTAATTTTTTATGCGAAATTTTGTGAAATTTCGAACAAGCGTTAATTTTGGCTCATGGAGGTACCGTAGTGAAACTGGCACAAATAAGAATTATGTTGAATGCCGAGGTACTCTGCGGATTGGAATGGCTTGACAGAGATGTTAAGAGTGCATGCGGCTCAGACCTAATGAGTGACGTTTTAGCCTTTACTAAAGAACAGGCGCTTTTGTTAACTGGTCTGACAAATATTCAAGTGATTCGTACCGCTGAAATGAGTGATCTAGTTGCTATTCTATTTGTACGCGGTAAACGGCCAGGGCCAGAAGTTATTGAAATGGCACGGAAAATGCAAATTCCGTTGCTGACGACCAGCAAGCAAATGTATGAAGCTTGCGGCGTGCTATACAAAGATGGTCTGGCGGGTTGCTCGCTAAAGGAGGAACCTAATTGTTGCCAGAACAAGGAATAGAACTGGAATTTACACTAGAGTCATCAGATTTTAACGGTGCAGGGGAAGCCTCAAGTAAAATTAAGCGAACATTACAGCAACTTGGAGTAAGGCCTGATATTATTAGGCGAATTGCTATCAGTGCCTATGAAGCTGAAATGAATGTAATTATACATGCATACCGCGGGGTGATCAGAGCGGGAATTTTTTCTGATCGTACTGAATTAGTCGTGGACGATGAAGGTCCGGGAATTCCTGATGTTAGTTTAGCCATGCAGGAAGGGTATTCTACGGCTCCAGATCATATCCGCGAAATGGGTTTTGGCGCCGGAATGGGGCTGCCAAACATGGTTCGTTGTACAGATAAATTTGACATCAAAAGTGTTAAAGGTGTTGGAACAAAACTCAGTATGATCATTTACCACTAGCCATAAATATAAGATATTTGTAGAGATTGAGTGGTGAAATTGGTGGAAGAACGTTTTCACTCAGTAAGGTTAATGTCGGAACGATGCCAGGGCTGCGTGAATTGCACAAAACGATGTCCAACAGAAGCTATTCGCATACGTGGAGGCAAAGCTTGCATAACATCGTCCCGTTGCATTGATTGCGGCGAATGTATCAGGCAATGTCCCGGTCATGCTAAAACGGCTGTTACTGATGAAATTTCCGACTTGAAAAAATATAAACATAATATTGCACTGCCGGCGCCGTCGCTTTACGGACAATTTAATGCTGATATTCCGGTACGCGCTATTTTGTCCGGATTGTTAAAGCTAGGTTTCGATGAAGTATTTGAAGTCGCTCACGGAGCGGAAATTATTTCTTTGGCAATCAGAGATTATCTTAAACGGCCTGATATTCCAAGGCCAGCCATTTCCTCAGCTTGTCCGGCGGCTGTTAGGCTTATTCAGGTCAAATTCCCCGAGATTATTAACCACATTGTACCGTTTGATGCTCCGGTTGAGGTGGCTGCCCGGTTAGCGAGAGCAGAAGCTGAAAGCTTGCATGGTTTTTCCCAGGAAGATATTGGCATATGGTTTATTACACCTTGTCCGGCAAAGATGACGGCAGTATACCAACCTCTAGGCACGGAAAAATCAAGTATTAGTGGTGCAATTGCAATTAGCAAGATATATCATGATTTGTTTAAAGTAGTTACAGCAGAGGTTCAAGATGCCCGCAGGCAAGCTTCTTGGGTAGGTGTTGGCTGGGCGATACCCGGTGGAGAGACGTCAGCCATTGGTGTTGATAATATATTGATCGTACATGATATTAATCATGTCGCTAATGTGCTAGAGCAAGTGGCTTTAGGAAAGCTTAAGGATATTGACTACATTGAGGTTTTGGCTTGTGACGGTGGTTGTATGGGTGGCGCATTAACCGTTGAAAACCATTACGTAGCTGGACACCGAATGAAACAGCGAATTGCAAAGAAAAAAATGCAAGATCCTAAGCATGGTATATTGCCACGCTCTGATTACTCAGAATTTGAACTTGGGGTAGCCGGACGACGGGCTATAGAACCAAAACCGGCGCTCAGACTTGATGCCGATATTTCTAAAGCAATGTCAAAGATTGAGATAATGGATGCAACCTTGAAAAGCTTGCCAGGTCTTGATTGTGGTTCTTGTGGCTCTCCTAATTGCAAGGCTCTTGCGGAAGACATTGCTCAGGGACGCGCTAGCCTAACTGACTGCGTATTTATTTTGCGCAACAAAGTAAGGGATTTGGCTTATGAAATGGTTAATCTGGCTGCCAAGTTGCCGCCGCCACTTGATAAAGAAAAAGAAGAATAGTGAATACGTATATTTCAGCATGAAATAGGGAGGAGTATCTGTGACTATTCAGGAGATAGCAAAAGTGTTACCCCTAAAGGTGATATCAGGCCAGTCAAACCTTGAAAAAGAAGTTAACGGCGGGTATGTGTCAGATCTGCTGAGTAATGTAATGGGGCAGGCGCATGTTGGCAATCTATGGGTTACCATGCAAGGCCATCAAAACATTGTGGCGGTAGCGCTACTGGCCGGACTGACTGGTATTATTATTGCAGGCGGCGTAGAACCAGACCCCGAGGCTGTTCGTAAAGCGGCCTCAGAAGAAATAGTTTTACTGACTACGAATCTTTCGGCTTATGAGGTAGTTGGCCGTTTATATCAATTAGGTATTACCGGAGAATGATGCGGCGGTATGTGGCCGATCTGCATGTGCACTCATTGTTGTCGCCTTGTGCCGAAATTGAAATGACGCCAAGTAATATTGTCTGGCACGCAGTACAGCACAACGTTGATATCGTGGCCATCACCGATCATAATGCCTGTGATAATGTTGTTGCCGCCCTGGAGGCAGCAAAAGGTACTAGTGTTACCATAGTGCCAGGGATGGAAGTGGAAAGTAAAGAAGAAGTTCACGTTATCGTTCTATTTGAGAAGATGCGACAGCTTAAGGCCTGGGAACAATTTACCAGGCAGCACATGTCAGGCCGCCTTAATGACGCTGAACGGTTTGGCGCTCAGTTTATTGTTGATGCAGATGATAATTTTGTCGCCGAGAAAACCGAAATGCTACTAGCGTCACTGACTGTAGGAATTGCTGAAATTACGGAACAAGTTAAGAACCTTGGCGGTATTTGTATTGCCAGCCATGTTGATAGGCCAACATATAGTATTATTTCACAGCTGGGGTTTATTCCATCTGATGTCGAATTGGCAGCAGTGGAAGTTTCAAGAAATATGAGTGTAGAGCAGGCACCACGGCGTATTCCCGCTATTGGAGGTTTGCCGATAATAACAGCCTCGGATGCCCATATGATGGATGATTTTATTAATGGTCCGAAAACAGTATTTTATATGGAGCAACCGACTTTAGGGGAAATCCGACAGGCATTATTAGCTCAAAATTTACGAAAGGTGGTGGTATAGCCACTGTTTAGGAGTTTCACAATAATGTATGTGATTTTTTTCATAAGGAGGAGTTAACATGAACAGCGACAAAGAAACTAAATGCTGCTGCTGTGGTGGCGGTGAAGCAGGCAAGCTGTCTCTGGATCAATTGGATGCAGTTCTTGCCAAGTACCAAGGTGTAAAAGGGGCTCTTATCCCGGTTCTGCAGGAAGCGCAACATGCTTATGGCTATTTGCCTAGAGAAATTATTCAGGCTATTGCTGAAAAAATGGGAATTCCGGTTAGCCAGATTTATGGTGTGGTAACGTTCTATGCTCAATTCCATCTCAATCCTCGTGGCAAAAATATTATTCGTGTTTGCCAAGGAACTGCTTGCCATGTCCGCGGCGCCAAGGCCATTCTTGCGGCATTGGAAGAGAATTTGAAGGTTAAAGCTGGTGGCACCACTCCGGATCTTAACTTTACCTTGGAAACAGTGGCCTGTATCGGTGCTTGTGGTTTGGCTCCGGTAATGATGATTAATGACGATACTCACGGTCGCCTAACGCCTGACGCAATCCCTGATTTGTTGGCTCAATACGCCTAGTATTAGCTTATGAGGGAAATATCACTTCATATACTTGACTTGGTTCAGAACTCAATTGAAGCTGGGGCGACGGCAGTTAAATTAGAAATTATTGAGGATATAGCTAAAGATAGTATGGTTATTAGAGTTTCTGATAATGGTCGGGGTATGAATAAAAAAATGCGGCAATTAGTGATAGACCCTTTCATAACCACTCGAACTACTCGGCGGATAGGTCTGGGGTTACCACTAATGGATATGTCTACGAAACGTTGTGGCGGGTATTTGAATATTGATTCAACGCCAGGAGAGGGTACAGCTATTGAGGCAATGTACCAACACAGCCACTTTGATAGGCCACCAATGGGGAATTTGGTAGAAACAATTAAGAGTATACTTGTTGCTAATTCGGCATTGCAATTTTTCTATCATCATACCGTTAATGACAAGAGTCTTACAGTTTCTTCCCAGGAAATTGCCGATATTTTGGAAGGTGTACCATTAACACAGCCGGATGTATTGATCTGGCTGCACGGGTACTTGTCTGATAACATAGCCAATTTGTACGGAGGTGCTAAAGATGAAAACAATTGAAGATTTGAAACGTCTTCGCGAACAGCTCAAAACGAAAAACAACTTGCGCCATGAAGGTGGCACACAGATAATTGTTGGCATGGGTACTTGTGGTATTGCCGCTGGCGCAAGGCAGGTTATGACCGCAGTTTTAGAAGAGGTTGCCAAACGGAAACTGGAAGAGGTTAAAGTCTGCCAAACAGGCTGTATCGGCATGTGCGAAAAAGAGGTACTTCTTGATGTTGTACGTCCAGGGGAACCTCGGATAACATATGGTAGAGTTACGCCGGCAGATGTCCCCAAAATTATTGCCGAGCATGTAGTTAATGGACGTATTATAGCAG
>JAEZVB010000022.1 GCA_023443285.1 Bacillota bacterium | reverse complement strand
GCGGCGTATCGGGCGGTAACTTTAGTGTCTAGCGGCCAGGCCGATGTGCTGATGAAAGGGTTAATTAATACGGCAGATTTGCTGCGAGCTGTACTTAATAAAGAGGTGGGGCTGCGAACCGGCCGGGTATTAAGCCACGCTGCTGTGTATGAATTACCCGATTTTGAACGACTCTTAATAGTGACAGATGGCGGTATGAATATTGCACCAACATTGCAGCAAAAAGCAGATATTATTCAAAATAGTGTACTGTTAGCCAATGTACTGGGAATTAATCCAGCTAAGGTTGCGGTGCTGGCTGCGGTTGAAGTGATTAATCCGGATATGCCGGCAACTCTTGAGGCGGCGGCATTGACGCAAATGGCGAATCGTGGCCAAATTCGCGGAGCCATTGTTGATGGGCCGCTTGCCTTTGATAATGCCATTAGTCTGGAGGCGGCCAGACATAAAGGTATCACAAGTCAGGTTGCGGGAGCAGCTGATATTTTAGTTACCCCTGATATTGAAGCAGGTAATATACTAGGGAAATCATTAGTATATATTGCCAAGGTAAAGTTTGCTGGCCTGGTTTTAGGTGCTGCCAAGCCTATTGTAGTAACCTCACGGGCAGACAGTTATGAAGCAAAAATCATGTCAATTGCATTAGGTGCGTTGCTTGGCTAGTGTAAAAATGCCGGTTGAATCAATATGGAGAATTATAAAGTTCTGGATATGTTAGAAAGGTGGGGAATTTACCCCACCTTTCTTTTGGTGTATAAGTTGCTTACATTTATTAAAAACTATATATATTCCGTTTTAAAAATAGGATATACATATTTCAGGAGGTGTTCCCATGGCCGAAGTTTCACTGAAAGGTGAACAACGAGTATTTATGACAGGTAATGAAGTGTGTGCCTGGGCGGCGGTAGCGGCTAAAGCCGATATTATGTATGGTTACCCAATCACACCGCAAAACGAGATAATGCATTATTGGACAAGACTTGCTCCTAAGCATGGCAAGCGCTTTTTGCAGACGGAAGATGAAATATCTGCCGGTTTTACGACCGTTGGCGGTGTAATGACTGGTAGAAAAGCATTTACTGCTACTGCTGGTCCAGGCAATGTGCTCATGCAGGAATCGGCTGGTATGGCAGAAATGATGCGAATTCCTATTGTCTATATCATTCAGCAGCGGGGCGGCCCGTCAACAGCCACTGTTATTTATGCTCAACAAGAGACTACGTTGACCACCTTTGGCGGTAATGGCGAAGGTCATCGAATTGTATATTCAACAGCCAACCATCAGGAGTTATTCGATTACACCATCAAAGCCTTTAATGCTGCGTGGACATATCGTTTCCCTGCCTTTGTACTGGGTGACGGCTATCAGGCTAAAATGCGTGAACCCTTGACGTTATATGATCCTGAAGAACGAGGTGAGAAGCTGGTTAAACCTCAGCCGCTACTTGGCGATATTGATAACCCTAAGCGGGAAAGTAAGTATCTGCGCAACACATATAATACAGAAGACGAGCTTTACGAAGTAGTTATGAAAAATCAGCGTGACTGGGATAAGATGGCCAAAGAAGTCGTGGAATGGGATGAAAAGGGCTGCGAGGACGCAGACGTTATCTTGCTTACTCATGGCATTGTAGCGCGGGCAGCCTTAACCGCATATAACCAACTGCGAGCCCAGGGCAAGAAGGTTGGTTATTTCCGCCCAATCACAGTTCGGCCTTTCCCGGGAGAACAGCTTAACAAAGCTATCAAAGGAGCGAAGAAATTACTAGTTGCGGAATCTGCGTATGGTCAGTTGATGAAACTGGTACAACACGAAATCTTTGGAAGTACGATAGAAATTGTGCCAATGCTGCGTCCTGGCGTAGGCATTACTACGGAAGAACTTATTGAAGAGTATAACAAGCTGTAGAAACAGGAGGGAGGACTACCATGCAAGAACTTACTGAAAACAATGTACTTCAGCCGGCAATACCTACTAGCTGGAATGAAGTTACAAAACCACATAAGTTTTGTCCAGGTTGTGGCCATGGCATAATTCTAAAATGTCTTGGTGAGGTTATTGACGAGTTAGGTATCAAAGATAAAATGGTTTTCGGTTGTGATATTGGCTGTTCATTACTAGCCTGGGACTTCTTTGATGTTGATTCTGTACAAACCCATCATGGACGGACAACTCCGGTAATTACCGGCATGAAACGGGCAAATACAGATATTATTGGTGTGGCATATATGGGGGATGGTGGTGGTTACGCCATCGGTTCACAGCATCTTTTTAATGCGGCTGTTCGCGGTGAAAAGATTACTATCATCTTATGTAATAACTGTAACTATGGTATGACTGGCGGTCAGATGGCACCAACCACCCTACCGGGAATGAAAACGGAGACAACGCCTTATGGTCGAGATGTAGAACAAACCGGTTACCCTACAAAAGGGCCGGAAATGGTTGCAACTGTCGCGCCTGAAGGAGCGTATGTCGCACGGGGTACTATTGCGAATCCACGTCAACTCAAAGGGTATATCAAAAAGGCCTTACAGAACCAGATGGAAGGCAACGGCATCTCCTTTGTAGAATGCTTGTCTTCCTGTCCCACAAACTGGCGTACTAATGCCAAACAGACGTGGGAGTTTGTAGAAAAAGATATGGCAGGGTACTTTAAAGTCGGCGAGCTTAGGACGCCGCAAGCAAAGGAGGGCTAAACTGGTGGAGAAAGTTATAAAAATAGCCATTGCCGGCGAAGGCGGACAAGGTGTTCAGTCCATTGCAGAAATTTTGGCCGAGGCAGCAAATGAAGAAGGTAAAAATGCACTATACATTCCTAACTTCGGTGTAGAACAACGTGGCGGAGTTTCCATCGCGTTTGTCCAGATAAGTGACGGTCAAATTGGTGCGCCTAAATTCCAAAAGGCCGATATCCTCATTCCGGTGAGTCCACGGGCTGTACAGCGAACTGCTATGTATGCAGGCAAAGATACTATATATATTTATGACAATTCACTTATCCAAGAGGGTGAGGTAAATGACAACATTGTTGGGTTACAATATTTTGACGTAACGCCGCCTTGCCCAACTGCCGAACATCCTAATAATGATCAGTCTCAGGAAATGATTGCCGGCGAACCTAAGACGTGCTCATTTACCAAAGAGGGTCCCGGCGTTGATCCCAAAGATATTCCCGAGGTTAAAAGAGTTTTGGCAATCCCGGCAAATGATATTGCCAAAAATGAACTGCATCCACGGGTATTTAATATTATTATTCTCGGCGCGGTAATTGCCGCAACCGAGGTATTGCCGATAGATGCTATTAAGAAGGCGCTTGAAAGCAAACTTGGCGACAAGTTTAAAAAGGATCCGGCACTTCGCGACATGAACTTCAAAGCGCTTGACCGCGGCTACCAACTTATTAAAAGTGCAATGTAAGGAGGGGATCAAATGGCTAAAGTAAATTGGGAATCCTCAAAGTATGATAGTGAAAAGGGTTTATGGGCAGTATTCTCCGGCTTATGCAAAGGCTGTGGCTTGTGCATAGAAAAATGTCCGGTAAAGTGCATAGACTGGTCAGAAAATCTTGGCGTATATGGTACACCGAGGGTTGAAGCGGATATGGAAAAATGCATAGTTTGCGGAATTTGTCAGATGGTTTGCCCGGATTGTGCCATTCGTGTAGAAAAAAATAAATAAAACCCGACTTATATTGTAG
>JAEZVB010000148.1 GCA_023443285.1 Bacillota bacterium | reverse complement strand
AAAGTGCCAAACAAGAACTGCGTAAAAACATTTTAGCTGTTAGAAGGGGAATGAGCCCAGAAGAGGTTGCCGCCGGCAGCGCAAAACTTGCTGAACATCTATGCTCCTGGCCGGTTTATCAAGCCGCTAAAAATATTATGCTCTATCTGGCCATGCCTGATGAACCTCATATGGATAAAGTTATTTCTCACGCTCTGGCTGCAGGTAAAACCCTCTGTGTCCCGCATATGAGGGAGACGCGAGGATTAATGGACGCTGCTATTATTACTAATCTTGATGATTTGGTGGTAGGACAGTTCAATCTGCTCACTCCCAATCCGGCAACCTTAAAACTCTTAGATCCCAGTGAGCTTGATCTCATTATTGTTCCTGGAGTCGCTTTTGATAAAGAGGGACGACGCCTGGGAATGGGTGCCGGCTATTATGACCGTTTTTTACTTAAAGCAAATAAAACTGAACTTATTGGTGCGGCTTGGGCGGCTCAAATACTTGAGAAAGTACCAACAGATGACCATGATCGCCCGGTTAATTATTTAGTTACTGAAGAAGGCATATTTAAGCGCAGGTAAGGGAAAATGTAAGTAGTTGCATTTTCCTTTGCGCTGTCACTTGCAGATATGGCTACAGGTATGACAGGTAAAGGCTATTTTTGCTAAACGGAGGATTAGCCAATGTCAGAAGTAGCTACTATTGAACGCCCGCTTACCTTTGCACAAATTAAGGCAGATCATGAAGTAAACGTTTATTTAACGCGTAGTACCCAGTATCTTGGCAACCTTGGTTTTACCGAGCATGGTCTCAGACATGCCGGAATTGTCTCGGCTTTAGCCTATAAGGTTTTACAGGAATTAGACTATTCGGCGCGTGATTGTGAGATTGCGGCTATAGCCGGCTATCTGCATGATATTGCTAATATGATTAACAGATACAATCATGGCGGTTCGGGCGCAATTATGGTATTTAACATGCTAACACGAATGGGGATGCCACCCGAGGAAGTCGCGCTGGTAATTTCAGCTATTGGCAATCATGAGGAAGAACGGGGCAACGCGGTTAATCATGTGGCGGCCGCTCTCATACTGGCTGATAAATCAGATGTGCACCGGGCAAGAGTTACGAATCGTGACTTTGCCAAATTTGAAATCCATGACAGGGTAAACTATGCTGCCGAAAGCAGTAAACTATTGATTGACAAATCGTCTCGTAAAGTTACGCTTGCTGTTAAAATTGACACAACAATTTGTCCTGTGATGGAGTACTTTGAAATATTTTTACTCCGTATGGTCATGTGCCGGCGTGCTGCCGAGTTCTTAGATTGTCAATTTAAGTTGGTAATTAATGATTATGACTTATTGTAGTCATAATCGATAAATTTTATATTATTCAAGATTGGGGGACAAATTCTTGAGGTGGGGAAATTTCACCAAATTTTTGGTGGTTGTTTTTGCAATTCTTGCAGTCGCTGGCTTTTATATGAAGCCACTGGCTTTATCAATTAAACAGGGACTTGATTTACAGGGTGGAACCCATGTTGTTTTAGAGGCTTCCGATACTTCTGATACTAAAGTAGATGACGATGCCATGCTGCGAGTAGTTAGTATCCTTGAACGCCGCATTAATGAACTGGGGCTTACCGAACCAATAGTCCAACGCCAAGGAGAACGCCGGATTATTGTTGAACTTCCTGGTGTAAAAGACCCGGAAAAAGCCATTGAGATGCTTGGTAGAACAGCATTAATGGAGTTCCAGGATGAAAGCGGCAACATAGTTTTGACCGGTAAGGATTTAAAAGACGCCAGAGCACAAATTGACCAGGGTGGTCAAAAACTGGTAGCCATCGAATTCACATCTGAAGGTACCAAAAAGTTTGCCGATTTAACTGCTAGGAGTGTTGGCAAACATATTGCCATTCTCTTAGATAAACAAATATTAACAAATCCGGTAGTCAACGAACCTATTCCTAGCGGTAAAGCAGTCATCTCAGGCAACCGTTCTATTGAAGAAGCCGAGCGACTGGCAATCCTCCTAAGGTCAGGTGCTTTGCCTGTCAAAGTCGATATTTTGGAAACCAGAACTGTTGGACCGTCATTGGGAGAAGATTCTAAAGCCAAAAGTATGCAGGCATTTGTGATTGGCATTGCTGCCATTGTTATCTTTATGCTGCTTTTTTACCGGGTTTCCGGTATAGTCGCAAATGTCACTTTGATTTTATTTGTATTACTGTTATTACTTAGCTTAAAAATGCTTAACGCTACCTTAACCTTGCCGGGTATTGCCGGTATTATTCTGTCAATGGGCATGGCGGTTGATGCCAATGTGCTTATCTTTGAACGCTTTAAAGAAGAATACCGCAACGGCAAAACACTGCGCGCTGCGATGGATGCCGGATTTAGCCGGGCTTTTGCTACTATCTGGGATTCCAATATAACCACCTTGATTGCCGCAGCTGTGCTGTTTTTCCTGGGAACAGGTACTGTTAAAGGCTTCGCTATTACATTAGCATTGGGAATAATTATAAGTATGGTTACCGCCATAACAATTACGCGCTATGTGCTTAGAATGCTGATTCATTCCAATGTTATCAAAAATAGCAAGTTGTACGGGGCATAGGGGGGAGAAAAACATGAAATTTGATATTGTTGGTAAACGTTATTGGTGGTTTCTACTCTCTACTCTTATCCTGCTCCCCGGATTAATATCAATGGCCACACAAGGTTTTAACTTAGGTATTGATTTTACCGGCGGTACTTTGCTTGATCTCAAGTTTGCTCAGCCGGTAGCGGTGGGCGAGATACGGGATGTACTTAAAGAATATCAATTAGAAGGCAGTACCATCCAATTATCTTTAACTGGTCAGGAAACTAAGGCAAATAATGTATTTATTCGGACACACGTACTTAATGAAGACGAACGTCGCACAGTACTTAGTGGTTTGCAAACAAAACTGGGCACTTTTGAAGTTCTGAGAATTGAAAAAGTCGGTGCCGTAATTGGCTCAGAATTAACATTAAATGCTATTCTGGCGCTTATAGTATCCTGGGTACTGATGATTGTCTATATCAGCTACCGATTCGAATATAGATTTGCATTTGCCGCTATTGCGGCTCTTGTACATGATATCTTTATCGTTCTCGGTGTGTTTTCTATTTTGCAAAAAGAAATTGATGCTACTTTTGTTGCTGCTCTATTGACAATTGTCGGTTATTCGATTAACGATACTATTGTTATTTTTGACCGGATCAGAGAAAACCTCAAAACATATAGGAAAAGCGATGGTCTGGCCGAACTTGTTAACCGCAGTATATGGCAAACCATGACTCGTTCGATTTACACGGTTCTAACTGTAGTCTTTGCAACCGCTGCCCTTTATGTTTTTGGCGGCGAGACAACTAAAAACTTCTCGCTGGCGTTATTAATTGGTTTTGCTAGTGGTGCTTATTCTTCCATATTCAATGCCAGTCAAATCTGGGTAACTTGGCGGGAATATGATGAAAAACGCCGTACAGAACAACGCATAAAAGGAACAAATTAACTTTTTAGCCTGAAGCAATTTGCTTCAGGCTTTTTTACGCACAGGTAAGACTCTCCTGCAATATCATATAAGCAGGCAGGGGGCGATGCATATGGGAGTTATACTGCCGGCGTTATCGCTGGCCATTGTACATATCGCAGGCGATAATATAGCTGTTGTTCCAGCCATGGCTTTATTATTAGGGAATGGTATTTATTCTACAGTGTTCTTTGCTTATATGGTATTCGGCTCTATAGTTGCCGGCATGTCAGCCTGGATAGGCGTAAAAAGCAGACATGAACTGACGGCAGTAGTCAAGCAGCTATTTGGCTTACGTGGAAAAATATTGCTGGCGCTAGCAGTATTAGCCGTATCATTACCAGCTAGTGCATTAACCGGAGGTTATTTTGCCGGCCAATTGATACAAAATCTAACAGGCATACCATCCATATGGGCTATTCCAATTTACATTGCTGTATGCTGTTTATTAGCTGCCGATTTTGGGCAGGAACTACTACGAATTTCGAACTATGTAGCACTTTTGCTTATTCCAACAATCGGTATTATGCTGACTCTGTTAATTGACACTAATACCTCTGTATCTTTTAGCCATTTACTAACAATTGATTATATCAGTTGGCCATTAGTAATAGCACTTATTGGCTATAACGCAGGAGGTATGCGTTCGATACTGATAGTAGAGACAGGAACATATTTTTCTCACAAAAATTATACGGGAGTTTATTTAGCGGTACTGGCAAAAATTTTTGAAGGTCTTTTTACGCTCCTATTGGCCCATATAGCCTTATTAGGTGGTGGCTATGGATTTATGCCTTTGTCGACGGTCGCTAATCAGATTTTTAGTTCCTGGCTGGCTGTTAGTTTTAACAGTATATTGGTATGCATATTACTCAATACAATGGTACCAGCTATGCTAGTGAACGCTAAACAACTCAGTACAATTACAAATTTACATTTTAAAATAGCTTTACCCTTGGCAGGATTAATAGTATGGGGTGGTAGTCTTATCAGTCTGGATTTAATTCTGTTGATCATGAGTGCAACCGGTTTGCTCATGATTGCTTTCATCACATTGGTAGCTTACTCCCTACATAAACAAGGAGGAAAAAAGTTACACTAACGATAGTAACGGTAATCTTAGGGTAATGGGGGTAATTCCTTTTGTGGGTCGAATTTATAGCAACCTTCATTATGATGGTAGGACTCTTGGGTACACTCTCGGTAAAACTACCTGGAACACTGCTTATACTAATCGGCGCCGCTATATATGGTATATCTACTAATTTCGTGACCTTCCTTCCTGGAACAATTTACTCACTATTATTGATTTCCGTTATATGCGAACTAGGCGGGAGAAGATTACGAATATCTTTGACTGACAATTGTTCAATTTCCCGTGAGTTTAGCGTAAATAGTGTTGTGTGTCATTTTGCTGGTATGTTGGCATTTACTGCACTGTTAGGATCGATTATGGGCTTTATATTATGGCAATTAGTTGCTGGCAAAACACTTATACCACGTAGTGATACTATTTCCCAGGTTCTGCTTCGCCTAGCTGGAGTAGCTGGCATTAGATTCGTTTGTGGCTGTGCAATGATTGTCATTATACATCTGTACATATTTATGTGAGTGTTTAAATATTAGCAGGCCTTATGCCTGTTTTTGTTTTTAATTGCAAGTTTTATTTTACATACTGCAATATTAAAGGAATATTGGGCTTTTTACGAGAATAGTAATGCATATATATACCTTGGAATATCGTGACACCAAAACCTACGATAAACCCGTAAGTTGCAAAATATTACACTGTATACTACAATTATCATGTGCAATATAAAGTTTTCATCCAGTATGTAAACTTTATATTACACGGTACATGCTATACATGTTGTGGAGGTCTATAAACGTTATTATGGCTAGGCCAAAAAAAAAGTGGAACCTGTTTCCAACCAGACATCAATTGGCAAAAGAGCTCAGCCAGAAGCTTAACATATCAGAGTATATTACACAAACACTGATAAATCGCGGTGTTATTGACGAGCAAACCGCATCTGAATTTTTATATGCCGGTGCTGAAAATTTTACAGATCCGTATGTCCTAAAAGGAATGGAAGCTGCTGTTAAGCGAATTACCCAAGCAATTTCTTCCCAAGAAAAAATCACCATCTATGGTGATTATGACGTTGATGGAATTACTGCCTGTGCCACTCTTTATAAGACTTTAACTCGTCTTGGCGCTACTGTTGATTTTTATATCCCTGACAGACAAAACGAAGGGTATGGACTAAATCCTGCAGCGTTACATAACCTAATTAATTCTAAAACAAAGCTGATTATTACCGTTGACTGTGGCATTAGTGCTGTAACGGAAATCGCCGCTGTCGGTGGACAGGTTGATATTATTATAACTGATCACCATCAACCCCCCCCTGAACTACCCTTGGCTTTGGCTATAATCAATCCCAAACAACCAGGTTGTTTATACCCAGAAAAAAATTTGGCCGGGGTTGGTGTTGCCTTTAAGTTATGTCAAGCGTTATGGCAATATTATAATGGGGTAGAAAATAATTTTTTTGATTATCTTGATATTGTAGCTATCGGCACAGTTGCTGATATCGTACCACTTACCGGAGAAAACAGGGTATTAGTAAAGCTTGGACTAAAGCAGTTGCGTACTACGGATAACCTAGGGATAAGAGCATTGCTTGAAGTATGTGGTTTAGCTGATAAAGATATAGATAGCGGCACTATTGGGTTTGTCATTGCCCCGCGTCTCAATGCAGTTGGACGTGTCAGTCAGGCGACTGCCGGAGTAGACCTTTTGATTACAAACAATTATGATCATGCATATGAACTAGCCCAACTGCTAGATAAAGAAAACGTAGCCCGTCAAAATATTGAAAAGATAATATTAGCTAAGGCTGAAGAACAATTGGAATCGATAGATCTAAATACAGCTAATGTATTGGTACTAGCTGGAGAAGACTGGCATTCTGGTGTAATTGGTATCGTAGCTTCTCGGTTAGTAGAAAAATACTATAAGCCGGTAATCATGATTAGCATACGCGATGGGGTAGGCAAAGGTTCTTGTCGCAGCATACCTGCATTTGATATGTATGCTGCTTTAACTCGTTGTTCTGATCTATTAATGCAATTTGGGGGTCATCGCCAAGCGGCCGGCCTGTCATTGGAGCAGAAAAATATACAGCTACTACGTGAGCGCTTACATTCTCTTGCTGCCGAAACACTATCAGCAACTGATTATGTGCCTGTCCTTAACATTGACGCTATATTGCCGTTAGAAGAAATTAATGCTTCATTTATTGAACAATTGTCTTGTCTTGAACCCTACGGGTTTGGAAATCCCAGCCCCGTGTTCGCCTGTCATAATGTTGAGCTGAGAGAAAAGCGGCTTATAGGACAGCAAAGTCGTCATTTGAAACTCAAATTGAAAAATGCCACAGTTAAGGATGTAATTGCTTGGAACATGGCAGAGTTGTCTTCAAGCCTTACCTGTGAAAAAACCATAGATTTAGTATTTGTTCCAAAATATAATGAGTGGCAGGGACAAAAGAACTTACAATTGACAGCTCACGATGTACGACAATCACCTGATATCCAGACCCAAATAGCTCTGAATACAATTGCACCAGACCGCAATTGTATTGCTCAAGTGTATTTAACCCTAAAAGAATACAATAAATTGGGGCAAAACCATATATCCGTACAAACTATCAAAGATAAAATTTTGAGTAACTATAATACTGTTTTACCAAACAAAGTTCTTGATATGGCATTAACCATTTTAGGCGAATTACAGCTAATAACCAAAGAGACAACCGAGCCCGGCGGCGGCATTACGGTTCAGCTTAATCCCGCCCCCCGTACTAAGCTTGATCTAACAGACTCACCTACTTTTCGGGAAAGTATTGTAATGCGTGAAGAATACTTGAATCAGTAGTTAATCAGAGGAGGTTCATTATGGATTTACGGGAAAAGATCAGAAATGTGCCCAATTTCCCACAAGAGGGCATTCAGTTTAAAGATATTACAACACTGTTAAAGGACGGAGAGGCCTTTCGGCTTTCTATCGATATGTTGGCATTGCCATATAAGGATCAAAATATTGATATAGTTATTGGCCCGGAAGCACGCGGCTTTGCAGTAGGTGCTCCTGTTGCTTACGTTCTGGGATCTGGTTTTGTACCTATCCGCAAACCAGGAAAGTTGCCTGCTGAAACAATTAGCTACGAGTATTCTTTGGAATATGGTAAAGATGCTTTGGAGATTCATAAAGATGCAGTTGAACCTGGAAGCCGGGTTCTGATCGTTGACGATTTATTGGCAACAGGTGGAACTACTAAAGCCACAGTCCAAATGGTCGAACAGCTGGGTGGTAATGTGGTTGGCTTGGCTTTCCTCATTGAACT
>JAEZVB010000136.1 GCA_023443285.1 Bacillota bacterium | reverse complement strand
GCAGTGGTGCAGACTGCCAGAGTATCAGCTACGGAAATTGGAACAGTAGCAGTGGTGCAGACTGCCAGAGCTGTAGAAGAATCAGTCGTAATGTTTAGGTTGCCGGAAGAATCGGTTTGTAATGGGCTATTAGTATCACTGCCGTAAATTTGCACCTTCAATTGTTGGGCTTGGTCTTGAAAGATTTTAAAGTTGGCCACTTATTATTTCCCCCCTAATTGAGTCCGGATTCAGAAAAGTCGGCTCAGAAAGAGATATTGACATAACATGCCAGTGTCTATCTCATGGTACAGTTTATGAACCTTAGCAGCTAAAGGTTAGTATCATAGACATAAAAAAGTGATATTTTCCGGATAACTGGGCATATGCTTATAGGCACCATATTGTCATGTCGATCATATAGTAAAGGGGACATATATTCGGGGGGGGGGAGAGATGTCTGCAATTAGCTTATGTATGATTGTTCGTGATGAAGAAAAATATATTGCCAAATGCCTTGCCAGCGTCAACGGGATAGCGGATGAAATTATTGTTGTAGATACAGGGTCTAAAGATAACACAAAAAAAATTGCCGCCGGTTTTGGTGCCAAGGTTATGGATTTTGTTTGGAACGGAAGTTTTGCAGATGCCCGCAATGCATCAATTGAAGCTGCAAATGGCGATTGGGTATTGTTTCTTGATGCAGATGAATATCTGGATGTTTCTACGCATGAGGCGTTGCGGAATGCAGTGGAGCATGTTGACGTAGAAGGCTATTATGTACCTATTGTTAATTTTTTCGGCAATGAACAACAGCCGGAGCAGTGTAAAGAATTACTGTTCCGTTTGTTTCGTAGGCGAAAAGAATACAGGTTCCGGGGTATTATTCATGAACAAATGCTAGATTCAATTTTGGATAAAGATCGTAATGCCAAGATTGATATCGCCCATGATGTTATCATTTATCACTATGGATACTTAGACACTCATATTCATGAAAAGGATAAAGTGAATCGTAATCTGGCAATTCTGGAACAACAGAATAAAAAGTTCCCTGAAGATCAATATGTGCAATATCAATATGGATTAGATCTTTACCGGGCTGGGCGTTATGGCGAATCTATCGAGATGCTGAAAAAATCACTGGCAGGCATTAAGCCCGATGGAGCGGCGGGTATGTATTATCCCAAATTAATCCGGCTGCTAATTATGGCTCATTATCAGGCTCATAGATATGAAGAGGCCGACAAATATGTAAAATATGGTTTATCGCTATATCCGGATTACGCTGATTTGTATCATTATGGGGGGATATGTTCTTATGAACTAGGTAGTTATGGAACAAGTTTTGAATATTTTAAGAAGGCGACAACACTTGGTGAACAGGCTTATATATACGGATCATATCCTGGCGTAAGAGGGTTTAGGAGTTATTTTTATTTGGGGAAAATTTGTGAGGAATTTGACAAGGAAGAAGATGCTTTGGGGTACTATTTAGCAGCCTTCCGGGAGAACCCTTCTTTCCATATGGCGTTAACGCAAATCATCAGGATATTGGTAAAAGGGGAAGAAAGTGACGATGTCAGGATTGCCCTTACCAATATCTGCGATTGTTGTACGGCAGAAGCTGAAGAGCTGGTAGGGAGTCTGTTATTTAGCGAACGCTCCTATAAAATAGCGGGGGAGTATTTTGAGGCAGCAGCAGCAGGTGGATTAAGGACAGCCGAGCTTGATATTTGCCGGGCTATTTGCTTTGCGCAGCAGGATAGGTATACGCAGGCATTACAATTGCTTGACCAATATATAGATGACCGAGAACATCATGTAAGAGTAATGCTTAACAAAGCCATTATCTTTTGGTTTCAGGATAATGCTTTCAATGTTAGATGTATTACCGATAGTCTGATACTGTTAGGCCTAGATGAGGATTTTCTGACAATAGTTAAGCTGCTAAGATCAGAGGACATAGGTTTTGTAAACGTAAGGCCGGATTCAGCGGAACTGCTTTTTGATATATTACTGAGAGCCATGGATCATGGAGATTTTAAAAAAGTGGATGATATTTTAGCTAGGATGCATCAGGATTGGATAAAAACATATGCCTATAGGTTTATGCAGATTTATCTAAGATATAAACAACTTGATGAAGCGGAGCGGTACGGGCGTATTTGCTTAGATAATACTCAGGATAGCTTTGACGTACGTGTATGTCTGGGCGAGATAAAGACTAAAAAAACAGAGTATTGGGAAGCGGCAGAATATTACCGAGCTGCTTGTAGCTTAGCTCCTAATAGACCCAAGGCATATGTCAACCTATTAAAGGTGTATGACAAACTATATTTGGAGAGTTTAAAAACTGCTGTAGAAAAGCACCCTGATGTAGAATTATTTAAAACTATGCTGGAGCAGGAGGCGGCTAGACAATGACTGGGCTAATCAGTATTGCTATGATTGTTAAAGATGAAGAAGCTATGCTGAGAGCCTGCTTAGATAGTGTTAAAGAGATCGCTGATGAGCTTGTTATTGTGGATACGGGCTCTGTTGATAAAACGATAGAGATAGCAAAAAGCTACACAGATAAGGTCTATAGCTATGTATGGCAAGGGGATTTTAGTGCTGCCCGTAATTTTGCTATTGAACGGTGCAGTTGTGAATGGATTCTGTCTATTGATGCCGATGAACGTATAGAGGTCAGGCAGGACTACTTGCGGGAACTAATCACAAACACAACTAAAGAGGTTTTTATGTTGCCGCTTAAAAACTTTAGCGGCAACGGCGACAGTGATTACACTGTAATCGGTGTGTTAAGGTTATTTCGCAATCTGTCGCAGTACCGCTATATAGGTAAAATACATGAACAGATTAGGATTGCAAATCAAGAAGCAGTTGGCGTTAGCGATTATCCGGTTATCAGTCATGGTAATATAGAGCCGCCACGTCGTCAGGAAAAACGCTGGCGTAATTTGCAGATGCTTACGGTACAGCTAAAGGATGAGCCCAAGAATGAGGCATTTTTAAAATACTATCTGGGCTGTGAATGGCTGGGATTGTGTCGGTATCAACAAGCTTACGAGTGTTTTCGCGATGCCTATGAACAACTTGATAAGAATCATATATTTTTCCGGTCAAGTGCTGTCCGCAGTCTGGTTGCCTGCTTACGGTTTATGGGGAATTTTGAGGAAGCGTTAGCTATCTGTATGCGAGAAACAGCGGTATATCCGGAATATACCGATTTGTTTTTTGATGGCGGAGTTGTTCTGGAGCAAATGGGCGAGTACGAGGTTGCGCGGCGATGGTTTGAGGCAGCCGTCGCCTTAAAAACGCCGCCTATTGTGTACTGGCACAGCAACGGTACTGAAAGCTTTTTATCGCAATATCACTTGGGACATTGTTGTCAAATACTTGGGAGATCTGAAGAAGCAGTACAGTGGTATGAAAAGGCACTTGAGGCTAACTCCAAATTTATTTTTTCGTTGTATGGGCTTTATATGGTGTTGGTAACAAAGAAGAGTTGTGAAGAAATAATCAACGACTTCACCCAAAAGGGATATTTAGCAAGTGAAGAAGGGCAGCAGGCGCTGGGGGCGCTGCTGTTTACCAGCAGCCGACCTGATTTAGCGGTAAAAATATGCAGTCAACAAGTAAGTCCCAAATTGTATTCCGGTGAAATGGTTAAGTATCACCTGTATAGTTGTGATATTATTCAGGCATTAGCAATGATCGAGGAGCTTCGAACCGGACAAGAACTGAAGGATCTGGTAGTAAGGAAGCTGGAGATACTTTGTTATATTTTTCTGCGAGATTTTGATACTGCTAAGGCTAAGTGCCTGGCTATGTGGCACTACCAGACTATGCGGGCTGATGCGCTGGCTTTGTTGACGCTTGTTAAAAGATTAGAAGGACACAGACTGAATTTCAGTGAACAATACCAGCCTGTTTTGATAGATAGCTTGCTTGCGATAATTGCTGACTGCGCACACGCGTGCGGTGGAATTTCAGGCGTATTTACACAGGTAGCCAAGTGTTGTGCAGAAATCTTGAGTGATTCAGAACTGGGAAGCCGGGCTTTGCTCAATTTTTGGCAGGGTGAGAGCAAGGGTGTAGAGATGCTGCTTGATGTAAGGTATAAAAGTGTGCGGGGTTTATATGTATGGAAAAAGGATGGTCGCTGACAGTTTGTCTTATTGTAAAAAATGAAGGTCACTGTTTAGGTGAGTGTCTTAGTAGTATTAAAGCTTGGGCAGATCAAATTGTAGTTGTTGATACGGGTTCAACCGACAATACGGTGGAGGTTGCCGCCTGCTACGGTGCTCAAGTGGAATATTTTTCATGGGAAGATGATTTTGCCGCAGCGCGGAATTATGGTTTGCAATTTGCCGTAGGTGACTGGATTTTGGTGCTGGATGCCGACGAGTATATCGACGGAAACTTAGAAATGTTATCAGATCTTGTTACGAAAGATTACGAAGGCTACTATCTCACTATAAAGAGTCCATTAGGAATTGGTGAGCTTGAGGCTGAGGATCATGTTGTACGTTTATTCCGCAATGGCCGGGGATATATATTTCGCGGAGCCATTCACGAGCAGATTGCGTCTTGTATAAAAGACCATAATGGCCAGGAGGCAATTGGTTTTTCGAGTATTATTGTGAGACATAGGGGATATACGCCGGAAGAAATCTCACGTAAGAAAAAGGGTATGCGAAATAGCCGAATCATCAAAGGACAGTTGGCAAAGCGGCAAGAGGATACTTTTATGTTATATAGTCTTGGAATTGAGCTTGTTCAGCAGGCGCAATACGGAGAAGCTGGTGAGTTAGCTATGAAAGCGCTTCGGCAAATGACTGGAGAAGAAGGGTACTTCAGAGAAGTGTTGTTGCTTGCGCTTATGGCAAGTATCAAAAAGGGCAATTATGGGGAAGTAGAAGACTTATTTGTAAAGGCACTGGCCATGATGCCTGAGGACAGTGATATAGTATTCTTGGCAGGACTGCGGCAAACATTGTTGGGGGATTATCATTGCGCTAAGGAACTATTTCTCAAAGGCGGATGCAATACGGTTCTTTTGCCTGCTCATCTCATTAACGCAATCATTGGCGAACTGTTTTTCCGGCAGGGATTTTGGTTGGAGGCTGTTGGCTATTTAAAACAATCACTGGAGGAAGCGCCTTCACTTTATACCGTGGTAAAAATGGTTGAAATCATGAAACAAGGGCAAATTTCGCTTGATA
>JAEZVB010000125.1 GCA_023443285.1 Bacillota bacterium | reverse complement strand
AACAATATACACGCTATTATAGAATTTATCAATGACGGTAGAAGCCGCCTGTACCTCACAGGGTATAGGCGGTTTATCTAATAGTTATAATTTTCTTAGACAGGTTATTATGGCTTTGGCTGATTTTGGTTGTGGCTTACAGCGCTGCGGGAAATGTCTACTTCAACTTTTTCGGCAATTTTAATGGTAACAGTTTTTTCACTTAATGCCGTAATGGTTCCGTACAAGCCGCCAATAGTAACAATTTTTTCCCCTTTTTTGAGGTTATTCAAAAGTTCTTGCCGGCGTTGCTGTTCTTTTTTTTGAGGACGATATAGTAAAAAATAGAAAATAACACCCATTAATACTATCGGCCACGAAGCCTGAATGGCTTGCATTACTTCAGGTGAAAGCTCTGGCATATATTTATCACCTCCTGTTGTCTGTTAGCAGTATATTCCACACATTTAGCGTAATTCCTCTTATTATTTGCGATAATGAGCCCAAAACTCTTCTCTGAAAGCCAAAAAGCGGTCTTCCAGAATGGCTTTGCGCATTTCTTTCATAAAGTTTAAGAGGAAATGCAGGTTATGTGTTGTGGTCAGACGTAGCCCGAAGATCTCTTCGGTTTTCAGCAAATGCCTAATATAGGCGCGAGAGAAATTCCTACAGGTATAGCAGTTGCAGTCTGGATCAATTGGACGGAAATCACGGGCATATTCAGCATTTTTAACAACCAGCCGTCCACGGCTGGTCATTACCGTACCATTGCGTGCAACCCTTGTGGGGAAAACGCAGTCAAACATATCAATGCCGTACATAACACCTTCAACCAAACAATCAGGTGTGCCTACCCCCATTAAATAGCGGGGTTTATTTGTCGGCAGCAACGGTACTGTATGCTCAAGCATTTCATACATCAGCGGTTTGGGTTCACCAACACTGAGGCCGCCAATCGCATAGCCCGGAAAATCTAACGATATAAGATCGCGGGCACTGAGCGTCCGCAAGTCTTTATACATACCGCCTTGAATAATGCCAAACAAAGCTTGATCCTTCCGGGTATGAGCCATTTTACAGCGTTCTGCCCAGCGAGTTGTCCGCTCTGTTGATTGGCGGGCATATTCATGATCGGCTGGATATGGGACACACTCATCAAAGGCCATAATAATATCGGCACCTAATGCCATTTGTACTTCAGTAGCTTTTTCTGGAGATAAAAAATGTTTAGACCCATCAATATGTGAGCGAAAAGTGACTCCTTCTTCAGTTATCTTGCGAAGTGGTCCCAGACTAAATACTTGAAAACCACCGCTGTCTGTTAAGATACCACGATCCCACTGCATAAACTTATGAAGGCCGCCCGCTTCTGCCACTAAATCATGACCTGGGCGCAGATACAAGTGATATGTATTGCTCAGAATAATACCGGCGCCCATTGCTTTGAGCTCATCAGGCGACATGGCTTTAACGGTAGCCTGCGTACCTACAGGCATAAAGATAGGTGTGTCAAATACACCATGAGGCGTATATAAACGCCCCACCCGCGCTCCGGTTTTTGAGCAGCGTTTAATTAATTCATAGGTAATGGCCAATAGCTACACCTCCATTGTAACAAGATTATCTAACGGATAAAGTGAGACTTAGCTTCAAATGGGGTTTTAATCCCATCTGAAGTTTAGTCGAACCTATCCAGGGAGTTAGCCGCTCTTAATCTCCCGCGTGAAAACGGGAGTCTTAGAGCGGCTTACTCATCGGATAAACATGGCATCGCCAAAACTAAAAAATCGGTATTGCTTGTTTACCGCTTCTTGGTAGGCTGTAAAAATATGTTCGCGAGTGGATAACGCACTGACCAGCATTAATAGAGTGGATTTAGGTAGATGAAAATTTGTAATCAGTGCTTTAACAATTTTAAATTCATAGCCAGGATAGATAAAGATCTCTGTCCAACCGCTTTTTGCTTCCAACTGTCCACTAGCCCCTGCCGTCTCCAAGGTGCGTACTGCCGTAGTTCCTACCGCAATAACCCGATTGCCGGCCGCAAGGGTTCTATTAACAATTGAAGCAGTTTCCTCGGGGACTGAATAATACTCGCGATGCATGACATGATCAGTTATATTATCTACAGCAACAGGACGAAATGTCCCTAAACCGACATGAAGAGTCACAAAGGCCAAATTCACACCCATACTTTGGCAACTCTCCATAAGCTCACGTGTAAAATGCAGTCCCGCAGTTGGGGCAGCGGCTGAACCGCGTTCCCGGGCATAAACCGTCTGATAGCGTTCTTTATCTGCTAATTTTGCTTTGATATAGGGCGGTAACGGGGTTTCACCTAAAGTATCAAGAATTTCTTCAAAAATGCCTTGATAATGAAAGCGTACTATCCTGCCGCCAAATTCAGTTCCTTGCAAAACTTCACAACTTAGGGTGTCACTAAACTCAATAATAGTCCCTGGTTTAGCCTTTTTACCTGGCTTAACTAGCACTTCCCAGTTATCCTTGGTTGTACGGTTTAACAAAAAGACTTCAACTTTGCCACCTGTTCCCTGTCTAGACCCAAACAGTCTAGCCGGTATTACACGGGTATCATTAAAAACCAGGGTGTCCCCTGGTTTTAAGTAGTGCAGCAGATTATGAAATTCAGTATGCTCAATACTCCCGGTCTTTCGGTCAAGCACGAGAAGGCGCGATTGGTCGCGTGGCTCTACCGGCTGTTGAGCTATTAGTTCTTCCGGTAAAAAATAATCAAAATCTGAAACCAGCATGTAACTCCCTCATTATGGCCTATTGATAGGCTTTTTTTATTTCTACACCTTGGTAGTAGTGTTTCAAGATATCTTTAAAATATTCTGTATTCCCGATTGGTCCGCTTTCAGCCATGGCCTTTGCTCCCCACTGGGAAAGCCCTAAGCCGTGTCCCCAGCCAAAACCGGAGATAACAACAAAATCTGTTGGTTCAAGAGCTGCAAGCCGGCTCTTTTTTGCAGTTAGTACAGACAAACCGTGCAACTGATCTTTTCTATCCGTACCTGCATAAACTGGCATGGCTAACTCGGAGTAACTTTTAACTAGCGTGACATCAAACAAGGTACTTTTCAAGTTTAGCATATTTCTAAGTTTTGTTCCTGATAGCTGTATGGTTCCAGTCGTTCCCTTTAAGTACACAGACTTTACACGTCCAGATACACCGCGATCAGCACTGATAGTTGACGGAATAGTAAGCGGTGACAATTCAATAGCTTGTAGCGAGCCAATGTTATAACCAGCATCAGTAATTATTTGATTTAGTGATGCCAGTGTTAGCTTCTTTTCCCACTTATAATAGGGGCTGTTTTGATCAAAATCAGCTACACCACGAAGATAGGGTTGGGATGAGGACCACACATTTTCGCTGTTTTCCGTGTAACCACCTGAACTACTGTGGAAATAGGCAGATATTAACTTATCTTTATAGGTAAGTACCAGACCGCGAGTTGCATCTACTGCTGCTGTTGCTTTGGGGGCTTCGCTATCTCGCCCGCCATATACTTGGCAGTCAGTAGTTGCACATATATCAAATCCATCTGCTTGATGCTTAGTATTATTAGCTAAAGCATACGTGCGAGCCGCTACTGCCTGGGCTTTAACGGCCTCCCTTGGCCATTCCGGAGAGATTTCGTTTTTGATGACCCCATATAAATATTGCTCAATTGGCAGGGTATTTATCACAGTTATACCTGGCTTGCCTACGGTATGATAGATACCTATGTCACCTCGGTAGCGCCGTTGGTTAACAGATACATATTGTTCCCTATAGGGTACGAGATGGTCATTTTTTATTAAAATATTCAGACCTGCAGCTTCCACTGGTATATTATTGATAGAAAACCCAGCTTTTTTTATGGAAACTATCACAATATCTTTGGCGCCAAAATTACCTAATACTTTGCCAGTGCTGGTATTGACAATAGCGAATGAAGAATCTGCGGAAATTTCAACATTTTGCTGATTGCTCAATATACCCACACGAAGACTGGGCTCAAAAGCGGACATCGCTGCATGCAATGGTTGGGCATGTCCAATTACGGGAAAAAGGAAAAAAACAGCTAGCAGTAACCATTGTACCATATGTATATGCACCCGCCTACTTCTCCAGCATTATTTTTTAAAAATCAGGTTTAGAATTACTGTAAGAATAATACTCACAATGATTGAAGTGACTATAGGAAAATGAAAGCTGAAATTCCCTTGGTCTATATGAATATCACCGGGCAATCGGCCTAACCCCCAAAGTTTGCCGCCGAAATGGAATATTGCTCCGGCAAGTAGAAGGATTAGCCCGAACAGCATTAGCATTTTTCCTAATGAATCGAAGCCACCGGGCATTAATTTTGCCCCTTTCTTGGTTTGTAGTAACGATCTCTTTCGCTAAAGACACAGCCGCAATAGGGCTGCCGATACATTTCAAGTTCCCGGCTTATCTTGACCCCTTCCTGCCAACCAGGTCTAAAGTCTATATAACGAAATGGCACTCCTTCTGCAGCAGCCGCTTTTTCGGCGGCAATCTTTATCAAATCATGTTGCTGATAAGGACTGACTAACAACGTCGTACTAAAACAGTCAAAGCCATGCTCTTTGGCATAACGTGCCGTTTGGATCATCCTGAGGTCATAGCAATGAGTACAGCGTCCGCCAGGGGCATGTAATGCTTCCAGTAAAAACTCTTCAAGGGTATACTTTTCGTCAATGATTAAGTCGGTAAGGCCAATTTTTTCAGCAAACATTCTGAGGGTATCTAAGCGCCTAACAAATTCTTTATAGGGGTGAATGTTGGGGTTATAAAAAAAGCCGGTAATCTCATACTCTGGATATTCTTCTTGTAAATGTTTCAAGGGAAATACAGAACACGGGCCGCAACATACATGTAGCAGCATACGCATAACTAAAGTCACCTACCATAATTTTTCTTGCGTATTCTTTTTGTCTTCATAAGAAATATTAAGATGTGCATAGGCGGCCGGTGTAGCTACACGCCCGCGCGGTGTCCGGGCAAGATACCCCATCTGTAATAAAAAGGGCTCATATACATCTTCAATGGTTTCAGTTTCTTCGCTGATAGCTGCGGCCAATGTATCCAATCCCACTGGTCCGCCGTTGAACTTTTTAATAATGGCAGTAAGCATGCTGCGGTCGGTTTTATCCAGTCCGCGTTTATCTACTTCTAAAAGATTCAGTGCTTTATCGGCAATGTCATCTGTAATTATACCATCGGCCGTCACCTGGGCAAAATCTCGTACGCGTTTTAGTAACCTGTTGGCAATACGCGGCGTACCGCGTGAGCGTTTGGCAATCTCTCGCGCACCGCGTGGTTCAATATCTACTCTTAAAATTTCAGCAGCCCGATTAACAATACACTCCAAATGTTCAGTTTCGTAATACTCCAGGCGACAAATGACTCCGAAGCGGTCTCTAAGCGGTGCGGCTAGTGCACCCGCTTTGGTAGTTGCTCCAATTAACGTGAACTTGGGCAAATCAAGACGAATAGAACGGGCAGATGGACCTTTGCCGATAATAATATCAAGTGCATAGTCTTCCATTGCCGAGTACAAGACTTCCTCTACTGCCCGAGACAAACGATGAATTTCGTCAATAAACAGCACATCTTTTTCACCAAGATTAGTTAAAAGTGACGCCAGGTCACCTGGCCGCTCAATGGCGGGTCCTGAAGTAATCCGAAAATTGGCACCAAGCTCATTGGCAACAATGCCGGCAAGTGTAGTCTTTCCTAGTCCAGGTGGACCATATAATAATACATGATCCAGTGCCTCCGCACGGGCAAGCGCTGCTTGCACAAATATCGAAAGATTATTTTTTACTTGGTCTTGACCAATATATTCAACAAGCCGGCGAGGTCGCAGACTATACTGCCAGGAATCAACATCCTGTTCGCCCGGCTCTATAATACGTTCTTCCACCAGTAAGTTACCTCCCAATTACCTCCGGCCAAACTCCTTTAACGTGAGTCTAATTAGCTGCTCTAATGATATATCTGGATGATCCTTGCCTGCACTTTGGTAAATTTTCTTAATAACAGGTGTGATTTCGGCATGGTTATAACCCAATGCTAATAGAGCCTGAATGGCTTCTTGCAGAACACTTCCCGGTAGGTTGTCATCTATTGACGCCTGACCAGGTGTGTTGATATCAGCGATTACGCCCATTTCTATCTTATCCTTTAATTCAAGAATCATTCTTTCCGCCGTTTTTTTACCAATACCAGGGAGTTTTGTCAAGATGGCTGCATTATTTGCACTAATTGCTGAGCGAAAGTTTTGAGGTGTAATAGTAGATAAAACTCCGGCAGCTACCTTGGGGCCAATACCTGATACTGAAATAAGACTTAGAAATAGATCATACTCTTCTTGTGTATAAAAGCCGTGGAGAGTTAGTGCATCTTCACGCACATTCAGATAGGTGAATAAGGTGGCTGATTGACCGAGAGCCAGCTTTTGTCTGGTAGAGTTAGGTACAAATACCCGGTAGCCAACTCCTTGTACATCAACAAAACAATAATCAGTAAATAGATGTGTAACTACCCCTTTAACATAGCCTATCATTGGTTATCCTCATCTTATTTATATTTCCACAATGTATGGTCGCGATTGCGATTGCCAGAGCATCTGCGGCATCATCAGGATGCGGCTTATTTGGCAGGTTTAATAATCTTTGCGTCATATAAATAACTTGCTCTTTGGTTGCTTTACCGTATCCGGTTACCGCTTGCTTCACTTGCAACGGCGTAAATTCTGCAAGGGGAAGTTCATTTTGAGCTGCTGCCAACAGTATTACTCCTCTGGCTTGTCCTACAGCCATGACGGTACGCACATTTTTATTCATGAACAACAGTTCAACACCCATAATCTTGGGCTGATACTGCTTAATTAAGACATCAATTTCTTGATGAACCTTTTTCAGGCGCATTGCGGGCTCCATATCAGGTGTGGTCTCAATTACCCCATACATAATGGGTTTAAGTTTACTTCCTTGCGCTTCAACCAAACCATAACCGCATATTGCTGTTCCGGGGTCAATTCCTAATGCAAGCATCTGTTACCCCCTTTTTCTACTACTACATTCGACAGCTTTATTACATATTCCTGTTAAAACAAAAGTAAAAGAGAGGTTGCCCTCTCCTTAACGTGCCTGCATTCCCTCTAGTGTTCGTAATAATTCTTCTTTAGACTGGATAACCAAACCTTGACGTAACTCTTGTACATCTTGGGGCATTAAGCTATTCACCGGTATTTTTGTTGCTTCCTTGACAATAGCCTTTGGGCCAGGTAACCCATTGAAAACGGTAACATATCCATCTTTAATGCCAATAAACATATTATTGGAGTGTTCCCTGCAGAGGCTATCTACCGATAATGTCATTTCTACTTCTTTTGTATCGAATTTTTCAATAGTCCAGCCCGAATAAATTTTCTGTACTTGATTAAAATTAAGCCCAATTAAATTATCCGGTGGCGTAGTCTTGAATACCTCAATATCTTTGCATTTGGTATATATAATTCTTTGCACTAATGTGGTTTCAGGAGAAATTTTGATTTTTCCATCTTGTTTGACAAACTCACTGCCTTGCTGCGGAATAGGAAGTTTTGCTTCCGGGTTTATCAAAGAATAATAGCCAATAACAGACAGTAATAGAACTAGAACCGTAATGAGTACAGGCTTACGATAAATGGATTTGCCCAGCAATTTTTCCTGAAGCAGCAACAACAATTTAGCCATAAATTTAGATAACATACTGGCAACACGCCTTTCTCTAGTGTTGTCAATATGATTGCCAAATAATTCAAATTTTATGCATGGTTATACAGATATTCTTTAGAATGCTAATCTTCATCCATATCTTCTGGAATATCGAAATTGGTGTAGACTTCTTGAATATCATCATGATCCTCAAGGGCTTCTAAGAGTCTCAGCATTTTTACTGATTCATCACCAGCCAGGGCGGAGATAGTCTCCGGAACCATGGTAATGCGGGCAACTACTGTTGGTATATTGTTTTTTTCCAACGCTTCTTGGACTTGCTCAAAATCGTCAGGATCAGTAGTTATTTCAAACTCGTCGTCAGTTGCTTCAAAATCATCAGCTCCGGCATCAAGTGTCATAAGCATCAATTCTTCTTCGTCAATCTCGCCGCGTTCAACGACAAATAAGCCTTTTTGTTTAAACATCCAGGAAACACAGCCGGTTTCGCCAAGATTACCGCCATATTTTGAAAACAAGTGCCTTACATCAGCAGCGGTCCGATTGCGGTTGTCTGTCATGGCGTCAACCATAATGGCAACTCCGCCAGGGCCATAGCCTTCATATTTTATTTCTTCATAGTTACTGCCTTCAAGCGCCCCGGCACCTTTTTGAATAGCACGTTGAATATTTTCTTTAGGAACATTATTTTCTCTGGCTTTTTGCAAAGCCAATTTTAAACGCATATTACCGGTTGGATCTGAGCCGCCAAGTTTTACTGCAATGGTAATCTCCCGGCTAATTTTAGTAGTAATCTTGCCACGTATGGCGTCTACCTTACCTTTTTTGTGCTTGATATTTGCCCATTTTGAATGTCCTGACATGTAAAATACTCCTCTCAGCTATGTGAATCGCCAATATTGTAACATAATAGCAAGTAATTGGCAAAGTACAATTTTATAATACATTTAACAATATCTAATTTTTACGTAAGATTAAGCAAAATATTAACTAATATATATAAGTAGTGTCCAAAATAACAAAAAAACCGCAAGACTAACTAACCTTGCAGTTTGAAGTAATTGGTGGAGATAAGCGGAATCGAACCGCTGGCCTCTTGAATGCGAACCAAGCGCTCATTATTCTTTAATTATATTAATGCAATTTCACGCAACTGCATTCCCTCAAAACTAAACAATGTAAGATCATGTATCTGCCAAATGTCCGCACATCGAATTAAGACAGACTTGTTTACGACGGCTGTCGGAAATCTGCAGCTTGCAGGCTCCCTCGATGTATCGTCGACCTGGAAGTAGTTTGAGCGGTAGCTCAAACGGTTCTCCCTAGAAAGGAGGTGATCCAGCCGCACCTTCCGATACGGCTACCTTGTTACGACTTCACCCCAATCATCAACCCCACCTTAGACGGCTAGTTCCATTGCTGGTTACCCCACCGGCTTCGGGTGTTGTCAACTTTCGTGGTGTGACGGGCGGTGTGTACAAGGCCCGGGAACGTATTCACCGCAGTATGCTGACCTGC
>JAEZVB010000108.1 GCA_023443285.1 Bacillota bacterium | reverse complement strand
CTTCTGTAAGGGAACAGGATGAGCTGGATAAAACCCAAGAAAACCAAAGCCAAAACAAAGCTAAATACTAAAAGAAACTGCAAACGACCTCGCGTAAGAGGCGGTTGCAGTTTCTTTTGTCAGAAACCTATCTTTTCACTAATCTAAAGTGAGAATTTTATTAACACGATATAAGAAGAAAAGGTAGCCCACAATCAAAAGGGCATACACCAAAGTCATTGCGCTGATCATAATGGTATTCCTCCCTATTCATATTATAAAATAGGTGATCTATTTATATATATTATAAGGATAAAACTTTAGAATATCTTTTGAAAGAAAATTTTCTCAAGTTATAGGCTGATTTTGATTTTCCCTATTACTTTTCCATTTTGGTCAATAAAGGTTACATTGGTTTCGCCAACAGCTTTAAATACAGTGCGGTCAATAAGCACATAATCGCTCGGGTGCACATAATCCTTTGTCATTGGAGCACCTACTTGCGGGCTTCTAGTTCGTACTTTGACAGTCAGGTTATTATCCTTCAAAGTAACCTTCTCAATACCAATAGCATTGCTGGACGAAGTCCCGCCAAGGTAGGCAACTAACGCTATTTTATCGCCCAAATCAACATGCTGTAGTTTGTCAACAACCGGCTGTGGTACTTGTTGCTGAATTAGACGTTTTGTCTGTAATTCATAACTGTATATGGCAGCTACGCCGGTTCCCTGCGGGTATTGCGGCAAATGCCACTGCCAGTTCTTGTACTTATCTGTTGCGAATAGTACTTTTTCTCCAACAGGGGTTCCTGGTTGGATTACAGTGCCTGTCACCTTATAGGTTGTCCAGATGGCACCGGAACCACCAAAAGGTTTGACAAGGATCATAGTATATTTTTTGCCATTGTGCGTTACTGCGATATCGACTTGTCCATGCCGTGACAATGAACTACTGCTTAATTTTCGGATAATAGTAAATTGGTCATTTTCCGAGAAGCCATAGTTTTTGCCTTGGTTTTTGGCAACCTGAAGAGGATCAAGGCGCCATAACTCGTGGCCGGCATCTACAGTTTGCTGCCATTTGATTATACGATCATAATCAAGCCCTTCTACACCAGGGCCGACATCAGGCTTAGCAGGTTTTAGTGGCGTAGATACTTTTGCTTTCTGGATTGATGTTATCTGCCAGATCTTATTTGTGCCAGAGCGGGCTGGCTGCACTAATTGGACTACATAGTATGTTGCATCATGCCCAACAAGCACGTAGGCTTTTCCACTGCCCTTAGCCGTACTATTATATACTTGTGATAGTAGGGTAAAGCTATCTTTGTTGCTGTCAAACCCATATTTTTCAGCATTGTTTTTTACTACTGCCACAGGGTCTAGCAACCATAGCTTGCTACCGCTATTTACTTCTTGCTGAAGCTTTTCGACAATTGCAGTTTCAATAAGTACAGCCACCGATTGTTCACCGGGGTTGTCTATAATAACACGTCGTATATTGCCATTTTCCTCTGTGATTTCCGCCTCGGTGGCAGTGAGTCGCTCATCTGTTATTTCGCTGTTTTCATCTGCCACAACCGGCTGTACATCGATCTTTTCGTTATCTTGCTGTATTTGGGCTGGTTTGTTGTTTGCCCATTTTACTGCAGCGAAGGCCTGCGGAAAAAGTATTGGTGCAAACCCTCCCGAGATGATAGCTGCCCCCGTTAGGCTAGCAATGATCTTTTTATGTTTTGCGTTCATTTTGTTGTTCCTCTCTTCTATTTGTATTGCCACATACACTTAATTTAACGTTCAAATACTGCGAGAGTAACGCAATCCGTAATGACAATACTATCCACCTTGTCCATAATTAAATGATTATACGTTAACCCAGAAGTTGGTGACTTCCGGAATAAAGCAGAAAAGAGTTTCAATAGAAAAACGGCAGCTAACCTCTTAGTGGTCGGCTGTCGTTTTGTCCTTATCATTATTAGTATGTAGGTTGGTAAGCGGCAGTAACACTGTGATGGTAGTGCCCTGGTTGGCAGCGCTCGTTACCTGGATTGAACTATTGTGCTGCTCTGCAATCCAGCGGGCAATAGACAGACCCAGCCCAGTTCCGCCGGTAGCTTTAGTTCGGGATTTATCTACTCGGTAAAAGCGGTCAAAAATTTTGGACTGCTCTCCGGTTGGTATCCCAATACCTGTGTCCTGAACCGTGATAGCGAGTTGATTACTCTGATGCTCAGATGCAATACGGATAGTTCCCCCTGTAGGAGTATATTTCACACTATTCTCAACAAAGATGCGGAGCATTTGCTTAATTAAGGCACCATCTGCCTGGATAATGGCCGGATCATTCGCAGTAAGTTCTACCTGATGCTTGGGGGCGACCAGCTTGGTTTCGCGCACAACCTCTTCGATAAGCTGCTCGACTATAAGCGGTGCTTTAGTGATGACCTGCTTGCCTTGGTCAGCCCGAGCCAAGAAAAGTAATTTTTCCAGTAATATGTGCATATTAGCAGCTTCAGACTTTATAGCGAGGATACCCTCTGATAAGGTAGCTTCATCCTCTTTACCCCAGCGGTCAAGCATATCGGCATAGCCGCTGATAACCGTTATGGGGGTGCGCAGTTCGTGTGAAGCATCGCCGACAAAGCGGCGCTGCTGTTCAAAGCCGGCTTGTATCCGGTTTAACATATGATTGAAGGTGGTGGCTAGTTCAGACAATTCATCCCCAGTTTCACTTACTGCCAGACGCCTTTGCAGGTTATTGACTTCAATCTGCTTAGCAGCTTCCGTCATGTCACGAATTGGCCGCAAGACTTTGCGGCTGATATACAGGCCGGCAGCAATAGCGATAGCAAGTCCTAACAAACTTGTTCCGACCAGACTGACTGCCAGCGTGCGAAGAAAGTGGAGTTCGGTGGAGAGTGGCCTGATAAATTGCAAGGTGTAGGGGTGGTTGCCAGGCCACACTAGTTGGTGTCCGTAAAAAGCATCCTCGGTATGGAATTTATGAAAATCCTTTTTCCTATCCGGATGTATATTCCGGTGCGGTGATGATTTGTATTCAGGAGTTCGCAGATAGGGAGCGCTGTCTAAGAGCAAGCGGCCATGTTCGTCAAATACTTGCAATAGTACTCCGGGTGATAACAAATCCTGCTCTAACAGTTGTTGATCAATGGGATTGCCTGCTGTCAGATAACGGATGACATTGGCGCGGCTAATATCGAGGTCTTTTTGTGCCTGGGTACCAAGAAAAAAGCGCAATCCTCCAAGGGTTAACATACTGGTCAGAAGTAGGATGCAGAACAAAATTGCAGTATAGATAACCGTCAGCTTTACCGAAATTGGCCGTTGTGTTATTCTGTGTTTAATCTTTGACCACATAACCTACACCTCGGACAGTATGAATATATTTTTGTCCAAACTGTTCGTCTAGTTTACTACGTAAATAGCGGATATAAACATCGACCACATTCGTGTCGCCAGTAAATTCATAGCCCCAAACCTCTTGGAGAATGCGTTCGCGACTTAGTACTATGTGCTTATTACGAATAAGATATTCCAGCAAGTCATATTCTCTTTTGGTTAGCGTTATTATATGGTCATTGATTGCCGCTTCGTAGCGCGACGGATATAGTGTTAGGCTGCCAATGGTGAGTGTTTCATGGGCAATTCCGGTATGTATTTCTTTGTTTTTGCGGAGTGCAGCCCGGATACGGGCAAACAGCTCTTGAATCGCAAAGGGTTTTGTCAGGTAATCATCAGCTCCGGTATCTAGCCCCTGGACTTTATCTTCAATCCCATCTTTGGCAGTGACCATAATTATCGGTATATCGGATAACTCGCGAACACGCCTGCAGATTTCTACTCCATCAAGGTCGGGCAGCATGATATCAAGCAACACCAAATCAAAATTCTCCTGAACGATCTTGTCGAGAGCGCGGCGCCCGTTGCTTTCAATCAGTGTCTGGTAACCAGCGTGCTCTAACTCCAGTTGGAGAAATCTGGCGATTTTGAATTCGTCTTCCACAATTAGAATCCGTTTGTCTGTCGGCATATGCTTGCAACCTCCCTCTACCTATATCAAACCATGTTTGTTGCTAAAAGAAAAGAGTAGCCAGCTATTTCTAATCTTATTTTAATTTTACTCTAATGGTGATGTAAGTTTTAGTGGTTATTCTATATTCAAAGCATTACGCAAAAGGGGGAGTAAGATAATGAGTAAAGAAAGGTTGGCTGCTGATACTTATCAGCTAAGCCAAGTATTGCCAAGCCGCTGGCAATCACCTGGCATATGGGCTGCAACTCTTAGCGGTATTGGGTGTATAATTCTGGCCTTGACGGCAGAGCCAGCATTACTTCGTAGGTATGTTCATATCACTGGATCATTGGCTGGGAAACTTTCATTCCTCGTGGTTCTGTTGTTGCCTGCCATAGAGTTGCAACGACGCCGTCTGACGTTGTTTACTGGCATAACCCGGTTTTTGCGCAAGTGGCATATTCCGCTAGCTATTTTTGTATTAGGTTGTACAATCGCCCATATTTATCTGGCTGTTTCCAGCAATGTTACGCTGAATTTCCGCAATGTTACCGGAGTATTTGCCTTACTGGTCATGACAGGAGTTTATGGCTCGGGGTTGTATATTCATAAGGCCAATTGGCGAAAGTTACATTTGGTTACAGGGGTGGCTTTTATTGGCGTGTTACTGCTGCACATGGCCAGATAACAGGTCGATCATCTTTGATATGTAAAAAGTAAACAAGGAACTGCCCGCGTGGGCAGTTCCTTGTTTACTATACTGTTTATACTAAACCTTGACAAAGTAACAAGAATCGGATAGGTTGTATGTAAGTAGATATTAATAAGGTGTAATGGTGAGGGTTATGTCTGACGATTTAATTTGTAAAATGACTGCTGAAGTTCTTAAAGCACTTGCTCATCCAGCAAGAATCAAAATTGTAAAGATGCTTTCAGACCAGGAGCGCTGTGTATGCGAGATCATTCCCGCAGTGGGTATTGAGCAATCAAACCTATCACAGCATCTAGGGATTTTGAAAAAACAAGGGATTGTCGATTGCCGTAAGGAGGGGACAAAGGTTATATATTTTGTGCTGTATCCTACGATCTTGGATGTAGTTAATATTGTAGAAAATATATTACTTAACCAGTTAAGTCAAAGTCAAAGCCTGCTCAAGCAACTTAATATCGGCAAATAGCCGGGTAGTCAATACTAAGCTTTGGGTTATTCGCCCAGAGCTTTTTTGTTAGTGAGTTGTTGTTATCATGTGTTTAGGGGAATTTCCTTGACTTTAGGAATTTATTGAATATATCATATAATAAATGGAAAAAGAGTTTTAAATGAGGAGGCATACTATGCCCAAAATTACTGGTACGGCAAAACGGCTGCGG
Source organism: Bacillota bacterium (assembly GCA_023443285.1). Taxonomy (GTDB): domain Bacteria; phylum Bacillota; class Negativicutes; order Sporomusales; family Sporomusaceae; genus Sporomusa. Next base: position 21 of record JAEZVB010000108.1, on the reverse strand, counting down.
ATTTATATTGGGGAACATGAC
>JAEZVB010000106.1 GCA_023443285.1 Bacillota bacterium | reverse complement strand
GGGAATCAATGTTGCTTTTAACTTCTGGAATGGAATCGCCGCTCCCAAGGGTATACCGGCCGCCGAAAAGGCACGTTTGACAGCAGGGCTGAAGGAAATGATCGATGATCCTGCTTTCAAAAAGAGTATGGAGGACATGGGAATGTCAGTTCAGTATATGGGGTCTGACGAATTCAGTGCAAAATGGGCTGAGGATAATACCACGCTGACAAAAATAGTAAAGGAAACAGGTATTGCGGAATTAATTGCTTCACAAAAAAAATAAGGACACGAAGTGTGCCTATCCTATACAAAAAAAAGGCACACTTTTTTCTTTGCTCGAAGAGGAGAAAAATAAGTAAATATTATGAAAATAATGTATAATAACGCATGGTAAAGACAAAAACCGACAGCGTTCTCGTAGAGTGTACAAAGAGTAAAATATTTTAAGATAATTAGTGATAACTATAACTAGCTATCTTGAAAAAGCCTATATGATGTAATATAATGTAGAACTATAATGAACAAGATTAAAAAAATACTATAAAAGTATTTGGACAGTATACTTTTATGGTGTTTTTTTAAAGGCCAGCGTTTCTATAGCCTGAAGCGAATTCGTTGTAGTTATACGGGGATTTGTATATGCAAGGCAAGTTAGTGCGGCCAAAAAAGAGGGGGAGAATTATACAAATGAGCAAGACAAGTGTAAGAATGGTAGCCGTGCTAACAGTAGTATTACTTATGGCCGGTATGCTAGCCGGCTGTGGCGGCATGTCTTCGAATGAGATCAAAATCGGTCTTCTTAATGAAATGACTGGCGGTAACGCCACAATGGGTACCTCGTCTGCCAATGGTGCAAAAATGGCAATTAAAGAAGCGAATGCCAAAGGCGGTGTACTAGGTAAACAGATCCAAGCCGTTGTTGCTGATAACAAAAGTGAACCGTCAGAAGCTGCGAACGCTATGACCAAACTGGCAACCCAGGATAAAGTGGTAGCCATTACCGGGATGTTTGCCAGCTCCAATGCTATTGCTGCCTCCAGTGTGGCCGAATCTGCCAAGGTTCCTTTTTTGGCAGTTGGTGCAACTAATCCAAAAGTAACTGTTGATGAAAAAACCAATAAAGTAAAAGACTATACTTTCCGTGTTTGTTTTATTGACCCATTCCAAGGAACAGTTGGTGCCAACTTTGTACTTAATACCTTAAAACTCAAAAAAACCGTTATGCTGGTTGACAGCAGCAGTGATTATAGCAAAGGCTTAGCTGCTTTCTTTAAAGATGCTTTCACTAAAGGCGGCGGAACTGTACTTGGTGAAGAAGCATATCTGCAAAAAGACCAGGATTTCAAAACCATTTTGACTAAAGTTAAAGCCCTTAATGCTGAAGTTCTTTATGTTCCTGGCTACTATGAAGAGGTTGGTAAAATTGTAAAACAAGCTCGTGAACTGGGAATTAATATCCCCATTGTTGGTGGCGACGGCTGGGATTCCCCCAAATTAGTGGAAATCGGTACGGCTGCTGCCCTGAACAATACGTATTTCACCAATCACTATTCGGTTGATGACACTAGTGCTGCTTCCAAAGCTTTTGTAGAAGCTTACAAAAAGGAATATGGCCAAGCACCTGATGCTATGTCAGTACTTGGTTATGATGCTGCTAACGTGCTTATTGACGCCATCAAACGTGCCAACAGCACTGAACCGGCCAAAATCCGCGAAGCATTAGCTGCAACTAAGGATTTTGTAACCGTAACCGGTTCTACCACCTTAAACGCGACCCATGATGCTGTAAAAAATGCCGTTATCATTGAAATGAAAGACGGCAAACAAATGTTTAAAGCAACTGTAAAACCGTAAGGTCTAAGTAGTTAAAGAGTTAACCGGCTGGTAATTGTAACCAGCCGGTTGTTTTTTAGTTGCCAGGAGACTTGCTTCGCTAAAGGGTTGTTGAAAAAATAAGCATTTTTGTGTAAAGTTAAGATAGTGACTTAAAAGATGGATAGGGGGCATTTGCTATGGAAATGTATACTGTCGGCAAGCTGTCGCGGAGGTTTAATCTATCAAGAAGTGCCCTCTTATATTATGATTCGATTGGTTTGTTATCGCCAACTAAACGGGGAAACGGAAAATACCGGCTTTACTCTGAGGCTGACATGGCAAGGTTAAGTCAAATCTGTATTTACCGAGAGGCTGGTCTGCCTCTTGAAAAAATAAAACATATTTTGGATAAGCAAAATAGTAGTGCCGCAGAGCAGCTACAACTGCGGTTTGAGGAGTTGAACATTGAAATAAACAAGTTGCGCCAGCAACAGCAATATATTATTACTTTGCTCCAAAATGAAAGCATATGGAAGCCCACACCAGACCTTGATTTTGAAAAGCTGACGATGCTATTCGACAGGGTTGGCATTAGCAGCGAAATACGCTGGCAGTTTCATCATGAATTTGAATTAGCTTATCCGGAGCGTCACCAGTTGCTCTTGGAGGCCATGGGTCTGTCACCGGAAGATATAATAGAGACTAGAAGGTGGTCTAGACAATCAGGGCAATAACAAACAATAGTAGGTTTAATTGGACTCAATATTGACGCAGTGTTGGTTATTTTGTTATAATGACCACAGGAAATTTCATAAAATATACGGTTAAGGTGCCCACGAATACCGGGGGAGAATAGGGAAGTCTGAGTATGGGAACACCATACATAGGCGCGGGCCCACCACTGTACCGGGAAGAACTTACACAGCCACTCGCAAGGGGAAGGCGTAAGAATCGATGAACCGGGAGCCAGGAGACCTGCCTTTACCGCAAAACCATCCTTCATGGACGAGAAGGCTTTTTTGGGCTTAACCAAAAAAGCCTTTTGATTTTCTCTAGGTAAAAATTTCAACTTTATTTTGTCTGTGTAAGCGTTGGCCGTGGCAAGCCACAACTGTTCTTCTAAATGAAACAAAATTTAAATGGGGGTTAGTATGAATTTACTGCAGGAAACCTTAACAAAAATTATGATGCCGGATATAGCAATTAAAGAACAGGTACAGGCCAGGCTGAAGAACTTGCTGCAGTCAACAGGTAGTCTGGGACGACTGGAAACTATGGTAGAGCAATATGCCGGCATAACCGGTGAAACGAATCCGGCATTGCCAAAAACTTGTATGGTGGTGGCTTCGGCTGATCACGGTGTAGCCAAACGTGTGGTCAGTGCATATCCAATAGAAACCACCATTCATATGACGGCCAATTATCTTATCTCCAAGGGCGCGAGTGCCAATGCGTTTGCCAATTTTTGCGGGGCAGACATGGTGGTGGTTGACATGGGGGTCGCCGGTGATCTCTCGCATGTTCCGGGACTGTGGCATCGGAAGATCGCCTATGGAACTCAGGATTTTACCCAAGGCCCGGCCATGACGCGTGAGCAGGCCATCCAGGCAGTGGAGACAGGCATCGAGATTGTAAATGACCGGGTTAAACATGGTTATCGCTGTTTTAGCCTGGGAGAGATGGGGATAAGTAATACAACCTCAAGCGCCACTATTGTGGGGGCGTTTACTGGACTGCCGCCGGAAAAGGTTACTGGGCGGGGTACCGGCATTTCGGACAGCCGGCTGAAAACCAAGATGGACATAGTTGGCCGCGCTTTGGCCATTAATAGACCTGACCCTCAGGATGGTCTGGATGTTCTTGCTAAAGTTGGCGGCTTTGAACTAGGTGCCTTAGCCGGTGTAATCTTGGGAGCAGCTGCCAACCGTTGCGCTGTCGTCATTGATGGACTTAATACTACGGCAGCAGCTTTAATCGCCAATGCCATTCATCCAATGAGTAAAGAGTATATGTTTGCCTCGCACCTGTCGGGTGAACCAGCTCATATTATTGCCTTGCGTTATCTGCATTTAGAGGCTTGTTTGGAGCTGGGAGTCAAGCTGGGGGAAGCCATTGGCGCTTCCATGGTTGTCGATATGCTTTATATAGCTATTAAGTTGCTACATAATACGGGAGGCAAAGCCAATGTTTGAAGATATAATTGCAGCTATTCAACCACTTGATAATGCGGCTATGGAACGGTGTCAACTACGAGTCGATAATCTGACCAAACCATTACACAGTCTGCACGCTTTTGAACATATCGCCTGTAAGCTTGCCGGTATTACCGGAGATCCCCGGCCACGTACTCTGAAAAAAAGTATCATTATCATGGCTGCCGATAATAATGTAACAGGGACAACTGAGCTGCAGCAGCTACCGACAACTGCCCGCGTGACCGGCTTTTGTCAGGGGCAGGCACCCATCCGGGTATTTGGCGATCATGTTCAGGCTAACCTAGTTATGGTGGATATCGGTGTTGACGCAGAGCTGCCAGAGCATCCTGATTTATACCGAAAAAAACTGGCTTATGGTAGCAAAAATAGTTTGGAGGAGCCGGCTATGACCCGCGAACAAGCGCTAAAAGCCATTGAGGTAGGCATAAAAATAGTCAGTGCTGAGCTTGATCGCGGCGCTAAGGTAATCGGACTGGGAGAAATAGGACGTGGGGGGCTGATTACCGCCCAGACCATCGTCACCTGCTACCATGGTAAGCCTCTTCCTGGTTTATCTAGGCAGGATGCAGATATTGTCAATACGGCTTTGGTAGTCAACAAACCAGATATTTCTGACCCGCTCGATATACTTACTAAAGTGGGCGGATTTGCTATTGCCGGGGTAGTCGGCGTTATGTTAGGGGCTGCCGCCGGACGGGCAGCTGTGGTATTGGACGGTTTGTCTACAACTGCGGCCGCGCTGCTTGCTACGCACCTGGCGCCTGGTGTTAAGCCCTATTTAATTGGCTCGCACTTTGCCGCAGAGCCGGCGCACGAAACAGCCATGTCGCTACTTGATGTACCGGCTTATCTGCAACTAAAAATGAATCTGGGGGAAGGAACTGGTGCGGCTCTCGGGATGTCGGTTATCAATGCCAGTTTACATATGCTTAATGATATGAAAACTTTTGGGGAGGCTGAAGTCGCTGTGGCTCAGGATGGGCCGGGTGCTTTGCGCCAAAGCAGCGATATAAGAGAATAAGACTTATGACAATAGCATACGAATTTTGGCTGTTGTGGTTAAGTGCATTGTGTGCCTTATTATTTAAATCGGTATTTCTGATCGGTGTTGTTAATTGTACGGAATTTTTTAAGGCCGCATTTGCCGACGTCTGCTCAACTGTTCCTACTTATCCTGTATATTTGGCGTTTATTATTATACCGCTGGCTTTGGTTTTGCTGGTAAAAAGGCAGCGCTGTTTGTGGTTGTTGCTTGGCGCCAATGTGTTGATTTCCCTGCTTTTTCTCTTTGATCTCTGGCACTTTCGAGCGTTTGGCACCTTCCTATCGGTCCATGCTCTATGCCAAGCGGCCAACCTTGCCAATTTGGGCAGCAGTATTTGGTCTATGAGCCAGGAGGAAGACCTCCTGCTGTTTGCGGATATTCCGGTACTTTTGATTATGGCTGGCTTAGCTTACAAACGCCGTCAGCCGTCAGAAAAGAACAAGCGTCTGGCGATAACTTTGCTCAGTGTGGCGGCAGTGTATCTATTATATGCGCACTATGTGTTTGATGTGTCGGCAGAGCGCGGCCAGAAACAATACCTTTTTTCTATGTGCTGGGCTCCCAGCCAGACAGTGACCGGATTATCGCCGCTGGGGTATCACTTGTTTGATGCCTACTACTATATTGCCGATTCCCGACCGCTGGTACTCAGTGAGAGTGATAAGGCTGAGATAACAGCCTGGTACCAGGAAAAGAGCGAAGTCCGGCCTGACAACCAATATAAAGGTATGTTTGCCGGTAAAAATCTCATTTTCATCCAGGTGGAGTCATTAGAGGGCTTTTATCTGAATCACTCTATTGGCGGTCAGGAGATTACGCCCAATCTCAATCGTTTGTTGAATAGCAGCCTGTATTTTTCTAATTTTTATGAACAGGTCAGCAATGGTACTACCGCTGATGCCGAGTTTATGGCCAATACGTCGATCTATCCGCTGCGTCGGGGTACGGCCTATTTCCGCTATCCGAATAATACCTATAACTCGTTGCCTGAGCTTATGGAAAAACAGGGTTATACAACGCTGGCCATTCATCCTGATAATAAATCTTACTGGAATTGGCAGTATAATATGGAGTCGATTGGTTACAACCTATGTCTGGATTCTTCGAATTTTATTATGGATGAGCAAATTGGTCTGGGATTAAGTGATGGCTCATTTTTTCGTCAGATTGTCCCTATTATCACCGAACAACGCAATCCGTTCTTGGCCTTCCTGGTTACACTGACAAACCATACCACCTTTGAACTGCCTGACAGATATAAGGAACTGGAGATAGACGAGAAATTTGTTGGGACCATGTTGGGCGCAAGTTTCCATACCGTGCATTATACTGATGAGCAAATCGGTCGCCTCCTTGACAAGCTCGAAGAGGCCAATTTGCTGGACAATACGCTTATTGTCATTTACGGCGACCATACCGGTGTACACAAATTTTACTCGCAGGAAATAAACGCCATCACCCCTAGCGACTTCTGGTGGCAGGATAATCACCATAAGGTGCCGCTTATCATTTACCACAAAGGGTTACGCGGTCAGGAGATTACAACCATTGGAGGGCATATTGATATATTGCCGACAGTCGGATATCTGATGGGGATTGCGCAAAGCCAATATGAAAATACGGCAATGGGACGAAATTTACTCAATACCGGTAAGGACTTCGCCGTATTGGCTGACAGCAAGTTTATCGGTACGGCGGCAAACGAGCAGGAACGCTCATTTGCTGTTCGCGGCTGGGAAGTAGCTGATAAAATTATTTGCAGCAGCTATTTCGGTAAACGGTAAGATAAAAGAAGGGATTCCCCAATATTCCAGATAAATATATAAAGAATACTAAAAATACTAAGGCTTGTATGGATTTATTATAGAGGTGGAACATGAAAATTATTATTGTTGGGGCAGGAAAAGTCGGATATACACTGGCGCAACGTCTGACCCATGATGGACACGATATTATTATCGTTGAAAAAGATGATGAGCGACGAGCCACAATTGAATTTAATCTGGATGTTATGACTGTGGCCGGTAACGGAGCCAGTCCTAAGGTACTGGCAGAACTAGGGCTTGGTGATGTGGAGATGCTCATAGCCGTTACTGATAGTGATGAAGTTAATATGATTGCCTGCGTCGCCGCAAAGCAGGCTGGGGTACCACGGGTAATTGCCCGGGTGCGGAACACAGAGTATCTGGATAATGATAGCCAGACTTTTGGCAGAACGCTGGGGATTGATCTTATCATCAATCCCGAGATGGTTACAGCCGTAGAGGTAAGCCATATATTAAAAACTCCGGCGGCACTTGATGTCGAGGATTTCGCCGGCGGTAAGGTTCGTATGCTGGAGGTTAAGGTTCGTCTTGATTCTCCCTACAGCGGGATAGCTCTCAGAGAGTTGTCTTTGCCAGAGAACATACTGATTGCTGGCATCTTGCGGAAAGATAAAATGATTATTCCGCAAGGTAAAGATGTCGTGGAAGCGCATGATAGTGTTTTTTTTATTGGTGAAAGAGATGGAATTCGTCAACTGGAGGATACGTTTGTCGAAACGCGCAGCCGGGTAGAAAAAATACTGATTGTCGGCGCCGGGCGTATTGGACGCTATCTTACGCTCATTCTTGAAAATAGCAATTATACTGTAAAAGTCATAGAAAAAAGCCGTAGTCGCTGCGAAGAACTGGCCAAGGTTGTTGATCAAACCATGATTATTTGTGGCGATGGTACAGACGTTGAACTCTTAGCCGAAGAAGGAATCGGCGATTGTGATGCCGTTATTTGCCTAACTGACGATGATAAATTAAATCTGCTTGTGGCATTACTAGCGAAACATTTTGGTGCCCAGAAGACATTTGCCCGTGTTGGCCGACCAGAGTATATGACGTTAATGGAACAAGTTGGTGTAGATGTAGTATTTTCTCCCCGTTTGTTAACAGCTGGAACTATTCTACGCCAAGTACGCCGAGGGGACATTGTTTCTGTTGCCTTATTTGAGGGCTCCAAAGCGGAGGCTATTGAATTGGATATTTCCTCTACTAGTAGATTAGCCCAAAAGCAACTGAGATATATTAAGTTCCCGCGTCCTGCCCTCGTTGGAGCGGTAGTACGGGATGACTATACCTTTGTTCCGAACGGTGAGAGTATTTTACAGGCTGGCGACCGCATTATTCTTTTTACTTTGCCAGAGTATTCAACTAAGGTGCTAGATTTTATAGAGGGCAGGGTATAGAGCATAAATGAGAACACAGATTGTAGCTGGTTTTTTGGGAAAACTGCTGTGCGCGTATGCGCTGGTTATGGTATTGCCGTTATTCTATGCAGTCAGTCAACAGGAGAATATGGTTACGCCTTTCCTGGTTTCTATTGCTATATCCGGATTAATAGGTATGGCGCTCTTTTCTTATGGAGAACTCACCGGACACATCGGTGTGAGGGAAGGTTTTTTGCTGGTAGCCGGTAGCTGGTTTCTTACCAGCTTATTAGGGGCACTGCCGTATTGGCTGTCAGGGTGGGTGCCTTCCTACCTTTGCGCCGTATTTGAGACAGTATCTGGTCTAACCACCACTGGTGCCAGCATTATTGCCGATGTGGAAGTTTTGCCTAAAAGCCTGCTGCTTTGGCGTAGTCTCACTCACTGGCTGGGTGGTATGGGTATTATTGTTTTATTTCTTGTTTTTTTAACAAATCTGGGGGCTGATGCCATAAATTTATTTAAGGCTGAATCACCTGGACCTACTGTAGAGAGAGTAATGCCCCGAATTCGCCATATGGCTAAAATATTATGGATAATGTATGTCGTATTTACCTTGGTAGAGATTGGCCTATTGTACCTAGCAGGCATGAATGTATTTGACGCTGTAAATCATGGGTTTGCAACTATGGCGACAGGCGGTTTTTCTACGAAAAATAGTAGTATAAAGTACTATGATAGCGTTTACATTGAGTCAATTATTACTTTTTTTATGCTTTTAGCTGGCGGAAACTTTGGTTTGTATTATTTGGTCTGGAAAAAAGGATTAGGAAGATTGGCCAAAGATACGGAGTTTAAACTGTACTGTGCCATTGTGCTTATTGCAACGCTAGTCATTACGTTGTTCCTGTACTACCAGGCAGCCATTCCTATGACAACCGGTTTCAGAGATAGTATATTTACTGTGGTTGCGATAATCACTACCACTGGTTTTGCCACTGCGGATTTTGATCAATGGCCGCCGGTTGCGAAAATGATTCTATATACACTGATGTTTTTTGGCGGGTGTGCCGGCTCTACTGCTGGTGGGTTAAAGATTATCCGCATTATTATCTTGATGAAGGATGCGGTGGGCTCAGTGCTGCGAGCTGTACATCCTAAGATTGTCCGTACGGTTAAGGTCGATAAAAAGCCTGTGGATTTTGCTGTTTTACACACCATCCTGCAGTTCTTTTTCTTATATATGGTTACATTCTTTGTTTCTGCCATATTAGTGAGCGCTACAGGTCTGGAACCCTTGGATACTCTAAGTGCGGTGGCATCAGCACTGGGAAATGTTGGACCGGGTTTTGGGGCGGTAGGGCCGACAACTACCTATGCTGAAATACATCCTTTTGCTAAAGCGGTGCTTATTGTTGATATGTTATTAGGCCGATTGGAATTATTTACTGTTTTGGTATTGCTTCATCCCGAATTTTGGCAACCCTATATGATACGAAGAATAAGAATAGGAAAGTATTAAAAAGGCATTGAAAACCATACTAGTATGGTAGTATAATCAGAGTGTGATTACTTGGAAGGAAAGAAGGGATTATATGTTACAGCTGAGCAAAGAAAGCATAAAAAATAGGGCTTTGTGGGAACAAGCAGGAATCGAAAATGTACAATTCGACTATGAGCAAATGGCAGCTTCGACAACAGAGAATCCGACTTGGGTGCACTTTGGGGCTGGCAACATTTTTCGGGGATTTATTGCTATGCTGCAGCAAAATCTGCTCAATACAGATACTGTAAAAAGTGGCATTGTCGTGGTGGAAACCTATGATGATGAGATTATTGAAAAGATTTATGCTCCCTATGATAATCTTGGGTTATTGGCTATTATGAATACAGATGGCAGTCTGGAAAAAAAACTAATTGCCAGTATTGGTGAAAGTCTTGTGGGCGATCCGGCCTGGGACAAAGATTGGCAGAGATTACATACCATCTTTTCCAAACCATCTTTGCAGTTAGCTAGTTTTACGATAACCGAAAAGGGCTATAGTCTGAAAAATGCAGCTGGCAATTTTGCGGCCGAGGTAGAGCAGGACATGGTGAATGGTCCGGCTCAGCCCAAAAGTGTGATGGCTAAGGTGGCAGCACTGGCCTATACCCGCTATAAAAACGGTGAACTACCGATTGCTTTTGTGAGTATGGATAATTGCTCCCACAATGGAGATATACTTTATAACTCAGTGTCAACCATCGTAAAAACCTGGCAGGAAAAGGGTCTGGTGGAAGCGGGTTTTGTTGACTATATCAATAATCCTGACAAAGTATCATTCCCCTGGAGTATGATTGACAAAATTACTCCCCGGCCTGCAGAAAGTGTTAAAGCAGCCTTGGAAGCCGGCGGTTTCGGCAGCACTGAGATTATCTGCACCACTAAAAACACCTTTATCGCGCCTTTTGTCAATGCAGAAAAATCTCAGTATCTAGTCGTTGAAGACAAATTCCCTAATGGGCGGATGCCGCTAGAGCAGGCTGGAGTAATCTTTACCAATCAACAGACAGTAGATCGGGTAGAAAAAATGAAGGTATGCACTTGCCTGAATCCTTTGCATACCTCGCTGGCTGTCTTTGGTTGTCTGCTTGGTTACCAACTGATTGCCGATGAAATGAAAGACCGGGAATTAAAAACACTTGTGGAAAAAGTCGGCTACCAGGAAGGTATGCCGGTTGTCGTCAATCCCCGGATTATTCAGCCGGAGGACTTCATTAAAGAAGTCATTGAGGTGCGGTTCCCCAATCCCAATATCCCAGATACGCCGCAACGCATTGCCACAGACACATCGCAGAAGGTCGGCATACGTTTTGGCGAAACCATCAAAGCTTATGGGGAACGCCCAGAACTTGATGTCAAGACGTTAACCTTTATTCCGCTGGTTATTGCCGGCTGGTGCCGCTATCTGTTAGGTGTGGACGACCAGGGGCAGGAAATGACGCTAAGTTCAGATCCGTTATTACCTATGCTGAAAGCACACCTTGAGAACATAAAACTAGGAGACTCCCAATCGGTACAAGGACGATTACAGCCCATCCTGTCAAATAAGGAAATATTCGGTTCGGATTTGTACAGTATTGGTCTAGGAGAAAAGATAGAAGCCTATTTTGCGGAAATGATCGCTGGGCCTGGTGCCGTAAGAGCTACCTTAAAAAAGTATGTAAAATAGAAAGCAAAGATAGAAGCTCAGGTAGTTTTGCTGCCTGAGCTTCATAAATAGTTAGTATATGGCAAACGCATGTTAGGTAGGCCAGAGAATTATGTGCGGATTGCAGCAGTCGTAAGGTCGGCATAACCGGTAGGGTCGACAAAAATATGGGCGGCAATGATACGGGCGACAATTAAAGGGAACACAGCACTGGCGATTGTTTTGTTGGAAATTCCATTCGTCTATTTCAGGATATTCCCGGAGTTGTATTTTCTTTAGCATAAATTAATCCTCCATTACGCAGATACTCCATAATATGCGCTTTGGGGTAAGCGCGATAGAAACTATTTCAATGAATATTTAGTATTGTCAACTTTTAATGGATATGCTAGTATGGTAGTGTGGTAGTGCGGTAGCCTGCTGATCCGGAAGGGGAAATGGAATTTGGTGATAGTTGAGCAAAAACCACAAGAGTCGATTCGCGAGTATGTATATAGATTTCTGAAGGTAAACATTATTAATTTGGAGCTTCCTCCTGGACAAAATATCTCGGAGCAAGAGGTGGCCAGCCAATTGCAGGTTAGCCGGACACCGGTGCGGGAGGCTTTTATAAAGTTAGCGCAGGAAAATTTGCTTGACATTATCCCGCAAAAAGGAACTTATGTCTCATTGATTGATACCGACCAAGTGGAAGAATCCACTTTTGTTCGGCAAACACTCGAATATGAGGTTATTCAGCAGGCGTGTACTAATTTTCCGGCCGAGGAATTATTCCAGCTACAGTCCTGTCTGGCGTTGCAAAAGCTGTGTATTAGTGAAAAAAACTATTATCAATTCTTTGAAATGGATGAAAATATGCATGCGATCATCTTCCGGGGATGTAAGAAGGCTCGTACCTGGGAGATGTTACAATTGATGAACGCTCATTACAATCGAGTAAGGATACTCAGTTTGAAGACCAAGGAATTCAAATGGGATCAGCTTTTGGAGCATCACCAAGATCTTATCAAGGCAATCCAGGAACGCGATGTGGAATTAGGCAAGAAAACCATTGAGCTGCACCTGCACAAAGTACTTATTGATTTGGAATATTTAAGAAAAGCGCATGGTGATTACTTTTTACAGTTGAAGCAACAGACCTTTACCATAACACAAAAATAGAGGAGGAATAGCTATGTTAATGTCTTTTCGTTGGTATGGTAGTAAGCTTGATAAAATCCCGTTAAGCTATATTCGTCAAATACCAGGAATGAAGAATGTAGTAAGTGCCATCTACCATATTCCTGTTGGTGAAGTATGGCCGTATGAAGATATTTTAGAACTCAAAAATCAAATTGAAGTAGCCGGTCTTGCGTTTAAAACAGTGGAAAGCGTTAATGTACATGAGGACATTAAGCTTGGTTTGCCTACTAGGGATCTCTATATTGAAAACTACTGCACAACTCTGAAGAATCTGGCCAAAGCCGGTGTGGAAGTCGTATGTTACAACTTTATGCCAGTGTTTGACTGGACTCGTACCGAACTGGCCAAAACCCTGCCAGACGGCTCAACCGCACTGTTTTATGATGAAAATGTCATTAAAGGTCTTGAACCGTCAAAAATGGTTGAGGATATGGAAAAAGGCTCTAATGGGTTCGAACTCCCCGGCTGGGAGAAAGACCGGCTGGCCTCAATCAAGCAATTATTTGATGCTTACAAGGGTATTGATGAAGAAAAACTGTTTGAACATCTCAAATATTTTCTGGAGGGAATTATCCCTACTGCCGAAGAATGTGGCATTAAAATGGCCATTCACCCGGATGATCCACCCTGGTCTGTATTTGGCCTGCCACGTATTATGATCAGTAAAGCAAATCTGGAACGGCTTGTTACAATGGTTGATAGCCCTGCTAATGGACTGGCCCTGTGCAGCGGGTCGCTTGGTGCCAATCCCAACAATAACATTCCTGAGATTTTTGGCCATTTTGCCAAGATGGGTCGCCTTCACTTCGCCCATGTGCGTAATATAAAAATCTATGAACCAGGCGTATTTAGTGAGACTGCTCACAAAGATGACAATTCTTCACTTGATATGTATGCCATTATGAAAGCGCTCCATGAGGCAGGTTTTACTGGCCCGCTGCGTCCTGACCATGGTCGAATGATTTGGGGCGAAGTCGGCATGCCGGGTTATGGTCTGTTTGACCGGGCACTTGGTGCGGTATATCTATATGGGTTATGGGATGCCATTGACAGAGAAGCCAAAGGTTCTAAATAATTCCTTTAAGGATAAGGGGGGCGGGAAGATTTGGAGTTGCTGAAAAAAATTGCTTTAAAAATAGATACGTTCTTTGAAACCTTTGCAATCATGGCTTTACTTGGTGTTATTCTTGTTATGTTTGTTCAGGTGTTGACGCGAAAACTATTTAACTTTGTCTTCTTCTGGTCAGAGGAGGGCATCTTGCTCTGTTTAGTATGGTTTGCCTTCATGGGAATTGCGATTGGTTTCCGCGAAGGAGTTCATATGGGTGTGGAAGCGCTGACTGACCTCATGCCGGCCAGCGTCAATCGCTGGATTGACAAATGGATTGATCTGATGGGGCTACTCTACGGTCTTTACTTTGTTGTATATGGCTGGGAGTTTACGGTGCTTATGTTTGACTCCACCTTGCCGGCTACCAAACTGCCCAACAGTATTGTGTATTTGGTCATGCCTGTTAGCGGACTGATGGTATGTGCTTATTCCTTGCTCCACCTTGCAGGTATTAATACAAAGCGCCACAAAGGTTCTGATCTTGAGGTTGGCGGGGACTCGGAGGGTCAAGCATAATGGATGTAAATGATATTGCAGTCTGGTTATTAGCTATTATTTTTATTGGTTTTACACTGCTGCGGTTG
>JAEZVB010000061.1 GCA_023443285.1 Bacillota bacterium | reverse complement strand
ATGCAAGCCTCCTCATCATTCCTGCGACTGTGAACCTCCTAAGCACCAAGAATGCAAGCCTCCTCATCATTCCTGCGACTGTGAACCTCCTAAGCACAAAGAATGCAAGCCTCATCATCATTCCTGTGACTGCGAACCTCCTAAGCACCAAGAATGCAAGCCTCATCCTTATAGCCCTTCTGAAGAGTATGTCCAGTTCTCAGACTTTCACCTACCGACCTGCATTCAACCATATAAAAGGGCTTAAAGTGTCGCGCTTTATGCTAGACTAAAAATCCAGCCTTCGATCTCTCACAATCCCCAGCAACAACTTGGGAATTAGGAGAGATCGAAGGCATCGTTATGTTATTTTACCTTGAAAACAGAAAAAGAATCTACATAATTTAGTAGATTCTCTCCTCTTAGTTTTAGGTGCACTATCTATCAATAATACAGCCTTTTGTGTTAAATGGCTTGGCTTGTAGAAACAGGGTTACATTTTTAAATATCTCTCTGCAATTAAACGGTATCGCAAAAACGTCTTCGACACATGTTTCAACACAAAATTCTTTATGATCAGCATCTGGCGCCAAGACAATAAAAGCTGAGAAGGGAACTTCAAAATGCGCGGAAAATACAGGCTGAGTAGGCAGGGCCGCTGTATAAACTATTTTTTGTTTGAGTACTCCTTCAACAACCATTTTTTTTCCTGTCAGCCGGGTACCTTCGGCATTTTCTCTTGTAGGGCACGGTCCTACTGGTGTACCAATAACTCTTTTTGAGATTACTTGTACATCAACAAAAACTTTATCTATAGTCCCGATATCAGGTTTATTATCAGGCAGGCGAAATACTTCTGGTATCGAGATCTGCGTCCAGGCTCCCAGTTCATTGCATTCGTAATGATCTGTCTGTTCTACAAATAGAGTCACTTGCCGGGGATCACACAAGCCTACTATCTCAACAGCACTTTGGCCAAAGCATCTGCATACTTTCATGTTTGAGGCCCTCCTTATTCAATGTTTAGCATTCTAGGGGCAGCGCTCGAATAATTAATGTTACATTCTTAAATATTTTTCGAGTAGTAATATCTGTAATAAAAATATCTTCAATACAGGCATCTACCTTAAATTGTCCTGTCAACGGATCACACGACTCGAGCACAATAAACGCCGAAAACGGCACGTCAAAATGCACAGAATGCACACTTTGCGTTAGCATTGCTGAATAAACAACTTTTTGTCGTAAAATTCCCTCTATCACTAATTTTCTACCCGTCAGTGCGGTTCCTTCCTGATTAAAGATAGGGGGCCGTAAATTGGGGATATTCGTTCTTACCGGTGTATTTATTACCCGCTGAGAGATAATCTCCACAACAGAAGAAATACTAATCAATTGCTCAATATCTGGTTTTACTTCCGGAATACACAGAACTTCTTGTACCACCAGCTCAGTCCAGCGCCGGATACGGCCGTCATCTAAAAAACATTCTAACTTTTCTCTAGAACATACTCCATTAATTATGAGTAGTGGATCTCTTTCTTCACATTCGCAGCGCAGCGGACCTTCGAAGTTTCCTGTTATAGTACAATCCACAGTCTCTATAGTCACGTTACAGTCTATTTTGCATTCTTGAGTGCCACTCATGGTTATTCCTCCTTTTTCGTAGTTGGTCAACATTCATCCAAACAGATGCCTGCTACAGCCGGTACAGCCTGAAGCAATAGCATTACATTACTAAAAAACTGTCTATTATTGATTTCTTTGAAAAATACATCCTCTAAACATGCGTTAACTTGAAAGTTGATGTGTAAAGAATCTATCTCTTTTTCGCAGTTGTTATGTGCTACCCATACCTTTTTGGGAACGGTAATAAAAGCAGAAAATGGGATTGCAAAATGGGCTGAATGAACTGGCTGTTCACAGCGATCTGCTGTAAAAGATACTGTCTGACAAATTTCTCCTTCAACGATCAACTTGCGTCCTGTTAGCTTTCTGCCTTCAAAGTTTGGACAAAAACCGGTAGAGGGAGTGACGACTACTTTTTTTCTAATAATTCTTACAGCAACATTGGTAGACGTAATTTGCTCGATTTCAGGTTTTATCTCTGGGATCGTTAGCCGTTCCTGAACCGAGATTTGAGTCCAGAAATTATCGACTCCTTTTCTAAAGTTGATTGCTCCAAGATCACAGATTCCAGCAACACCGATTAATGTGTTATCCATGCATCTTCCTCCTTGATGTTTTTGGTTGCATTTAATCATCAGAGTTATTTCGGCTTAATAAACCTATGTAATGCATTATATGTTGTGTTACCAGTGGTAGTTCCAAAATATAATTACATAAATAGCAAAAGCAGATTTACAATCCCAATAGCAGTAACTATTCTAAAAGATTTTTGACACATAATTTTTTCTATTCAGTATTAATATGTAATGTGCAAATAATATGTGCTACCGGTGCAGTAACACAATTTGTTAAAAACCATACAATACAGTAACTCTTACTGTTAAAAACAACTACATATAGCGATTTATTAGAGTTTGGGAGGAGTTCTTATGACCCATCGAAGTTTTAGGAAAGGTCTTATGTTCAACAATAATGTTAATTTAATCATGCCAGATGACAAACCCGATATTGATTTTCTTCTTCGCGCGACATCAATACCAGTAATTGAGAAAACAATAGTAAGCATAAACCAAGTTACTTTTTCCGGCTACTTCGACATTTTCACAGAATATGTTTCGTGTGTTCCCGACGGCACACAACCTGTCACTTTTGTTCGCTTTAAACTACCTATTAATCAAACATTTGCTTATCGCCATGCGCGCTTAGATATGAATGCTCATCTGAAAGGTAGAATTAATATTGACTATATGCAGCTAACTAGCCCCCGAACTATAACGGCATCCATAAATTTGTATGTTGTTAATGTAAAGCTTGCACGAGCCTGTAAACCTCTGCCGCCACATTTATTCAAGCCTTGTCTGATAAATTTCTTAGACACTGGTAACCCAAGCGACTATTCCCTAACGTACTGTACCGAATTCTGTTCCGAGCAGCCTAGTAACCTATAATAACTCAGCTATAGCATAAATCCCGCTGCCAGCCTAGCTAACGGCATACAAGTAAGCCCTTGAACCTCCTAGCACAGAGGATCAAGGGCTTACTTGCAAGTGAAAACTTGTTTGATATTTAGGTTTATTCAAAATGTTAGTCAAATATCCACCTTTTGTATTTTGCTAAAGCTATGAACGTATCCCGTATTTGGGGAAGCGAAAAACCTGGATTCATCAATGAGATATAACTACATACCTCCCGTGGCGATAACGGTTGTGGTAACAAAGCATGGTGGTCTTGCCCTAAAGAGTCAATCTTAACACTCCTGTCACTTAATAAATAGGTCCAATGATTGGTTTGAGCAAAGCTAAGCTTAGCGTAACGTTTGATTTTGTCCAAATCAGTAGTCGGTTGGTTTGCAATATTAATCAAACTTTTCGCGCTCATTTGTACGCCGCTACAAATGAGCAGCGCATTTAGCTCCACAACCAGTTCTGCCAGCAGGTTATACCAGGGAATTTGCGTGGTGCCTTGATTAAGAATCTCCTGAAAGTTAACCTTGTCAGGCTGCGATTCGGAATAAAGGCAAGCAATCTCATTGACAAGGCTTTTAATTTTCTTAAGCCGCTCATGATTAATTTCAAAGGCTACTAGATTGGCACCAAGTTTACCAGTTAACGCTGCCGTAAATGCCTTGCCGTCCTCAAGCTGGGCTAGCTTGTCTGCCTGCGCAATGATTCTTCTACAGGACAACCCCTGAATGGGACCGCCGCCAATATAGGTGACTACATTTTTTGTGGCAGGTACCGGCTTGGCTCCGAACTCATACAAGACTTCCACAAAGTTAAAATAACAGGTATCAAACAGCGCTAAGTCCAGTTGTTTTCCGGTAAGCCTGTTTGCCTGATCGATGGCCTCGACCATACCCGGAATTCCCATGATATACGGTACATTTTGGCTATAATCAGTCACTGTGCCGACAAATTGGTAACCATGGCCGCCAATTACCAGCATGTACTTTTCCGCCGGGAAGTTCTGATACCCCCATAGCAGAAAGTTCTTCAGAGTTTCCGGATGGGCCATATTGGCTTTTCCCAAATCGTCAACCACAGCCAGATTACCGTCCTGAAAAGCGTACCGCCTAACACCCTGCCAGGCATCATCCGGTTTAGGGCAAGGCGGCGACTGCCGGAGGATTTGTACAAGCTCACAGCACTCGCGCCCAATTTGCAGCGCAACATGTACGTTCTCTGTTTCCCCCAAGCCAGCTATATCCGCAATTATGGCAGCCATCTCAGGCGCAAGGTCGTTATTACCACAAGCGTAGATAAGAATTGCCCACCTTTTGTGGGCAATAGAAACGCCAGACATCGCCGAATCACCTCTTTCTAATAGTTACCATTTAATCCCCCTGAGCACCGGCGATTGTCGCAGGGCTACCCCGGCATCACTGTTAACGCCGGCAACACTTCCCACTAGTTGCCCTGTAACGGTAAATGCCGCTAACGTTCCTGCACCGGCGACAAAAAGTCTGGTTTCCGAAATATCCAGTCCCAAGTAATCTACGCCTATATAGATGATGCCTAATGATAAACCATGTTGAAAAGAATCCACAAGTGTTAGGATTCCGGTTGCAGCATTAAAACTAAATATATCTACTGCCGTAACAGTTAATACATAAACCGTAGTCCCATTACGCGAAACCGCAAAAGAAAAAGGAATGTCATTTGTGGAAACTGTGTCGCCAACTTTCGTAATATTATTTGGATCGCTTGTATCGAGCACAGTAACCCCTGAGAAATCAGCAACAAAAGCGTGATTTCCGTTAGCACTGAAGGCGATATTGGTGATTGAAAAATTAAAAGAACCTGGAACTGTTCCCAACGTGGATAAGTATCCATTCGAATCGATCAAAAATGTTTCCAGCGCTACAGCATCATTTCTGTTTGATGCCAGTATTAACCCATTACCGTTGGGGGAAACCGCTAACGCAATCGTGCCTTCTGTCAGATTGTCAGCAATCAAATCATTGGCAATAAGGTAAGAATATAGTCTATCTGCCGCGGCTACCGCAAAAATTCCATTTGGAGTAATATCAACATCTTGTACAAATCCTTCTAGAGTTTGTGTTCCGGCAACAACCGGGGGCTCAACCACAAGATTGATTCTTGACAGCATTGGAGTGCTGACACTGCTAACAACAGCCCAATTGGCATTAGGCGTAATTGTTACATCCAATGGCGAAAAGTCTACAGTAAGCTGGTGCAAAACAGCCAGTGTTTGCGTATCAAAAAACGTTAACCGCTGCTCTCCTTGTTCAGCGGCAATGCCAAAAGAATATATGGTATGAGACATCTTCTAACCTCCCTTCTGTTTCATCATCGTATCTTATGTTTTATACCGGCATTTGGTGTTATATCCGAGGGACTCAAGAGTTTTACATCACACCCTTCCCTCAGCCGGCATAGAATAGTCTATCTACATCGGGGCTAGCTGTGGAGGGGGATGACGAGTGGAGACAGATTCTAAAATCTATGTGGCCGGCAGCCATGGGCTAGTCGGTTCGGCCATTGTGCGCAGACTAAAGGAATTAGGCTACCATCGACTGCTGGAAAGACGTAGCGGCGAACTTGATCTACGCAATCAGTCTGCAGTTGAAGAGTTCTTTAAAGCCGAACAGCCCGAATATATTTTCTTAGCTGCCGCCAAAGTCGGCGGTATCCAGGCCAACCATACCTATCCGGCACAGTTTATTTATGATAACCTTGCTATCGCCGCCAATGTCATTCATGCCGCGCATACCTATCAGGTTCGCAAGCTCTTATTTCTGGGCAGTTCCTGTATCTATCCCAAATTTGCCCCACAGCCACTGCGGGAAGAGTACTTGCTGACAGATAAGCTTGAACCTACGAACAAAGCGTATGCTATTGCTAAGATAGCCGGCATAGAACTATGCCGATCCTACCAGCTTCAATACGGCGATAACTTTATATCGGCTATGCCCACTAACCTCTATGGAATTAATGATAATTTTGACCTTACCAACTCCCATGTCTTACCGGCACTACTTCGGAAATTTCACCAAGCAAAAATACAAGGGATTCCAGAAGTCGTTGTCTGGGGAACGGGCACGCCCAGGCGTGAATTTTTGTATGTGGATGATTTAGCCGATGCCTGTTGCTTTTTGATGCAGCAGTATAACGACAGTGAAATCATTAATGTCGGTACAGGCCAGGACCTCACCATTGCTGAGCTTGCCTCAACTATTGCTGAAATCATTGGTTACCGTGGCAAAATTGTCTTTGACAACTCCAAACCTGACGGCACTCCAGTAAAACGCTTGGATGTAAGCAAACTAAGCCAACTGGGCTGGTCCGCGAAAACTACCTTGCGTCACGGGATTACAGCAACTTATGAATGGTACAAGAAACAAAAAGATCCTACATAGATCACACTATGTAAGACCACTAATACACAATATATAAGAACCAAAACATAAGGACTGCCGTTTTGGCAGTCCATAGATTATTAATCTTCGTAACTTTGGGCATAAGCCACTTGCAACACTTCGTCAGGAAGCTCTTTTTCCCAACGGGCAACAACAACAGCGGCAATACAGTTACCGGTAAGGTTACATACAGTACGAGCCATATCCAGAATACGGTCAACACCCATGATAATACCGATGCCTTCCACAGGCAGACCGAAGGCTGCGGCAGTACCAGCAATAACGATGAGTGAAGCACCAGGTACAGCGGCAATTCCTTTGGTGGACAACATCAGGGTAATAACCATGAGAATTTGCTGGGATAAATCAAACGGTACACCATATACCTGCGCAATGAACACAACTGCCAGTGCGCTGTACAGTGTGGATCCGTCCAGATTAAACGTATAACCTGTAGGCAGTACGAAAGTAACAATATGCTTAGGCACGCCGAATTTCTCTAATTTTTCCATGGCAAGCGGCAAAGCAGCTTCGCTGGAAGCGGTCGAGAAACCAATCAGCATTGGCTCTTTCAAAGCGCGAATCAGGTGGAAGAAGTTTACACGTAAAACCAAAGTAGCACCGGCCACAATGATAGCAATAAAGAAAATCAAGGCAAAATACAGGGAACCGATAAGTTTAGCCAACGGAATGAGCATACCCAAGCCGAATTTACCAACAGTAAAGGCAATCAGGGCAAATACGCCGATAGGTGCTAATTTCATAACATAGAAGGTAAATTTGAACATGATTTCGGCTACGCTAATACACATATCTACTGCCGGTTTGCCTTTAGCACCCATAGCAGCGGCTGCTACACCGAAGAAAGTGGAAAACACAATGATTTGGAGCATATCACCACGAGCCATAGCATCAACGACGTTAGTCGGAACAATATTTACCAGCATTTGCGTCATGTCAATAGTCTTTTTAGCGGCAGTAGCGGCAGCTCCTGCATCGCTCGCGACAACATTCACGCCTACACCAGGCTGAAATACGTTAACAACAAGCAAACCAACTACTAAAGCCAGCGTCGTTGCAAGTTCAAACCAGATTATCGATTTTACACCCAGGCGGCCAAGCTTTTTGAAATCGCCGGTACCTGCAATCCCCATTACCAAGGAGCTAAATACCAATGGCACAACAATCATCTTGATCATCCGGATAAACATATCACCAATCGGTTTAAGTTCTACTGCATATTTAGGGAATACATAACCAAAAATTACACCGAGAATAAGGCCGAGAAAAATCTGTGTTGTCAAACCTATACCCTTTTTGGGTTTCTCAACGGCTTGAGACATAAAATAATACCCCCCTTTTTGTATTTTCTATATTGGCCAATCTTTCTGAATTTAGTGTAAACAGGCCACTATATAAAACTACAAAAACAGACGATAAATTTCAGTCTCGGATAAAAAGTATACAAAATACAGAATACACTTATTGCAACTATTTCAATTGGCCGTTAAAAATAATAATCCTTCCAGGAATTTTTTGATGTTGACTTTGCCGCGATAGGAGCTTTTTCCTTGAATAGCCGCCATCTCCTGTCTAATTTCTTTAAAATCAAACAATGCGCCGCTGTATATCTCAAAAACATCATTATGATAGTCCTCGACACCCATTGTAGCCACATTCTGCATAGCCTTGGCAATAGCACGGCGTACCCGTTGTTCGATAGTTTTAACATCCTGTTCAATCGATACAGACAGCTCCTGATACAGTTCATGGAGTTGGTAGGTCTGATCCTGGCCGCTGCGCAGGCGGTTCTCGACCAGTTGCATTAACTGTTGAATGTTTTTTGCCCCCGATTCACTAATTATGCCTAACTCAGAAAGAATCTTATTCGTCCGGTTGCGTTTACCATTGTCCTGCGGCTCAGTTAGCTGGGAAGCAGAACTGCCATAACGGGCGGTCGTTTGCGAAATCAAAGACATTACCGCCCGCAATCGTCTGCTTTCTTCCACTTTACGGATTACCGAGGTGATTTCAAGAACATTGACCGGTTTGTGAATGTAAAAATCGATTCCCGTCTCGTATGCCTTGGTAATCATAGGCTGACTGGTACTTTCCGAAACCATAATAAAGGAGGTTTCCATGCCTTTCGCCTTAAGTTTGCGAATTAGCTCTACCCCGTCCTGTCCCGGCAACAATAAGTCAACCAAGGCCACATCAGGAGCATAGTCGACAATAATCGCCTCAGCCTGAAGCCCATCACCGCATTCACACACAACAGTTCCCAAATTATATTTATCAATAATATTACTGATAATTTTTCGGACACTTATATCGTCTTCAATAATAACAAATCGCATGTACACACTCCTATCAACAGTATTTGCCACCATACTTCTGCCCACAATATGTGATCTTACCTGCTATTGCGATCTGGTCAGATTAGTAAGCGGCAACGACACAGTAAATACTGTTTTCCCCGGCTGCGAGGTTAACGTTATTTCACCGCCCAATAGTTCTGTCAAATTCTTAACATGACTAAGCCCTAGGCCTGTTGACATTTGCCCGGTTACTTCAGAAAACTTGGTAGAATAACCGGGAGCAAATACCAATTCGGTTTCTTCCGGCGCAATACCTGGGCCATTATCGGCAACAACCAATACCATTTTGCCGTTGCTACACTTGCCGCTTACTGCAATAATGCCGGTAGGTACAGCAGCTTCCACGGCATTGATGATCAGATTATTCAAGATGGATACAATGGAATAATATTTGTCGGTAATTACATCACCAGCATAATCGAATGTAACGGTTACAGGCTTATCCAAGCCGCTAATATACCTCCTGGTATTTTGTTCCACAATATGGAAGAACTCTGTTATTGGCAATCCACCCTCATTTACTGCAATATCGAGAATCTCCTCAATGCCTCTGGTAACTCGGTAATAATCTTTTTTGACCTCATGTATATCACGCGCAATCGCTAGTGCCCGGGCGGCCGGTGAATTAGTCTGCGCCAGTTCACCGGGATAAGCCTCATTGAGGGTTTGGTACAGCGTATACCCTTTTTCCATGACTAACTCAATATCGGCTGACGACTTTTTTAAGTAAAACAACTCAGCTTTTAACTTGGCAATGATAATTATTAATTCGGCATATCGAGCCGCGTAGTCTTCTGCGAGTACAAAGTCGCGGTAACGTTTAAGTAAAAAATAGCCGGCTACTGTTAACACAGCGCGGCCAATACCAACTCCTACCAGTGGCGGTAAGATAGTCTCCAGGCTGCGTCCGACAAGTTCCCAACGAATAATGAGTTCCACGCAATTACTGGCAATATCGCAAAGACTTAACAGAAGAATAAGCCCGGGGATACTGTCGGTGTGATCGCGTATCTTAAGCAGCGTAAATAAAAATCCATAGGCCAGGTAATAGCCAAATGATGGCAGGTTATGCATAAACGCAGTATACAGCGTATCATCAACAAATGGATATTTTAGGGCTGTGCGCAGCAAAAGAACCAGCACCCCAGATAAAAGCGTAATCTGGCCGACAGGCAATCGCTGAAAATAGAGTAGCAGCGTAGCTAATACAACCACACTCAGTGTAAAACGAAAATACCCGTCAAACGGGTAGGTAAACAATAGGCCAGTTATACTCACCAACAATACAACATGAGGGATCATAGTATAGGATACCCACTCAGCCTGTTTTGGCACAGGGAAATAAAGGACGCTAAAATTCTTGCTGTTATTCCCCAGATGACGTACTGGTTATATTGGTAGAAAAGCACTGGGTATTTAGCGCGGCGCCGGTAGCCCCGAGGGTACTGAGGCGGCAGTAGTTCAAAGGGAAAGCCCTCCAGCGGCCTGGTGGCCGTTTCCATAAATGCCGTCTGTGGCTTAACCGCAAGCAAAAAACTCAAGGGTACAGTAAAAATCTCAGCAACTTCATCCGTGTTGGGCGCAAAAGTTACGTCAGCTACTATATGGCAGACAAAAGGATACAGCATAACACCAATCGGGCTGACTAATAAATCCATTGCTCCGACTGCTTCAATATCTTCCTGCCGTAACCCTAGTTCCTCCACAGCCTCACGCATAGCAGCATCTAGCGGAGTGCTATCCCGGCTTTCGATGCGGCCGCCAGGAAAACAAATCTCGCCTGGCTGCCAGTTTAGCTTGCCAGAACGCACCTCGAATAAAATCGATGGTTGTCCTGCGATATCAATAAGTGGTATGGTAACCGCCGCCTGCAGATAATCTTCTGCGTTGGCAATTTTGCCGGAATGACCGGGTAGTGCCCCAGCCAGAGCCCTTTTCACAGTATGAGTATCCATGGCTTCACCTCATATATTAAAACTCTATTTTTCCTTCTAAGCCTGGGGTAACTATCTTTTTCCCATCAGTCGTGATAAAAATGGCCTCTGTTCCCGGATACTGTTTAAGCAGTTGCTGGGCTTTTTCAAGCCCCAGTACGAACATAGCCGTACTTAGTATATCCACATTGTCATCCGATTTCGCTACAATGGTGACACTAGCCAATTCCCTCGGTTGATGACCGGTATGGGGATCAATGATATGGGAATACCGCACGCCGTCTTTGATAAAAAAGCGCTGGTAGTCGCCAGATGTTTCCAATACGTCCCATTCACTCATGGAGAGCTTAGCAGCAATTCCTTCCGATTCACGCGGATCCTGCACACCCATACGCCAGGGCTGACCATCTGGACGCTTACCAATAATCCGCACATCACCACCCGCGTTTACCAATGCCGATTTGATTCCGTTAGCCTTTAATGCATCAATGGCTTTTCGGTTAGCATAGCCTTTGGCAATTGCCCCTAGATCAATCCGCATACCCGGTCTCGGCAAAAATACCGTATTAGCCTTATCATCAATTTCAATTAATTGAAAGTTAACTAGCGGCAATCGTTCTTTGATCTCGGCTTCGGTAGGCACAAACTCGCCCTTATGCCCTACACTCCACAATTCGGTAAGCGTCCCTACGCTTACATCAAGTGCACCATTCAGCTGCTCAGAGCGGCTGCGCGCCAACTTAAGCATCGCAATAACCTCAGGATCGACCTGCACTTTTTCTTTGCCTGCCGCCTTATTGATCATAGATACTTGGCTATTCTCATCAAATCGGTTTGTCAGCACATTAATCCGCCTGAACTCATCAAATGCTGCCTTAACCGCAGCTTCATTTCCCTTACCGTACGCCGTTACCTCAATAATCGTATCCATAAGGAACTGCGTTTCTTTGTACGGTTTTGCAGCAAATAGACTGCCTGTTGAGCAGCCTGCACTAACAACCAGCGAAAAAATTAGTAACATACTTATTACTATACGACTTTTAATACTCATAAATTCTAGCAGCCTCCAGAAATTTATAATTGCTTTTTACACCATTATTCATTATACCATTGAATCGGCTGTCAGGAACCCTTCCCAGCAACGTAATGTAAAAATTCAAAAAAATTTAACTGCTTAGCAGGAATAACCAAAATGGCCGCGAATATTGTATATTAAGAAATTATTCACAATACAGTGTGTCATGAAGATACCCGGGTTCTGAAGAGCCTGTGAATTACTTTTCTTGCACAATGATATATCGGACGAACAGGGCTACGAAAGTCTCTTCCCAGCAGTAATAACTGGGGTTTCTTTGTAGTTTTTTTTTGTTCCACTATTTACTTGATGAATTTAATTTTTTTAGGAGTGATTATATTATGCATATGGCAGACGCACTTATTTCTCCGGTTGTTGGCGGGGCAATGTGGGCAGCATCCGCAGGTGTCGCGGCTTACGCTGCAAAAAAGGTACAAAACAACCTTGATGATCGCAAAATTCCCCTTATGGGCGTACTGGGAGCCTTTGTCTTTGCCGCACAAATGATTAATTTTACTATACCTGGCACAGGTTCCAGCGGCCATTTAGGCGGCGGACTTCTGCTTGCCATCTTGCTGGGACCGCAGGCCGCGTTCCTTACAATTGCCTCGATTTTAACCGTTCAGGCCTTATTCTTTGCTGATGGTGGTATTATGGCTCTTGGTTGTAACATTTTTAATATGGGCTTTTTAACCTGCTTTGTTGCTTACCCGTTCCTTTACAAACCGCTGACCGGCAATAATCCCTCACAGGGGCGCCTCTTCCTAGGTTCGGTGCTGGGTGCAGTCATTGGTTTACAATTAGGCGCCTTTGGGGTTGTACTGGAAACCCTCTTCTCAGGAATTTCCGAACTGCCCTTTACTACCTTTGTTCTGTTAATGCAGCCTATCCACTTAGCCATCGGTCTTGTCGAAGGATTGGTAATCGCAGCGGTCGTCCTGTTTATTCAAAAAGAAGCTCCAGAGATTTTGCAAAAAAACGCTGCCGGACAACCTTTTGGTACTATTGCTATCAAAAGAGTAGTAATTACGATGCTCCTTGCCGCTATGGTTACCGGTGGTGCCTTAAGCTGGTTTGCTTCTTCCAACCCTGACGGCCTGGAATGGTCGATTGCCGGTGTTACCGGCGAAGATGAATTAAAGGCTCCAGAAGGAATTCATAGCTTCTTTGCCGAATTACAAGAAAAAACCGCATTTTTACCCGACTATAACTTTAAACAACTTGCAAAAGAAAAACCAGCAGCAACCGAAGCAACACCGGCTGGTGAAACAGAATCTTGGCCAGCAGTGGACAGTGGCACTTCTTTTGCAGGTATTCTGGGATCGCTCCTAACCTTAGCTATTGCTTTCACAATCGGTAAAGGCTTACGCCGTTTCGCTAAGGCATAACCATAAGAGAGGTAATACTTTCCAACTGGAAGAAATAAGGGGATACGGGTCTACCTGTATCCCCTATGTAGCTTATAAAAGAGGTTGATTTATGCTAAAAATTGAAGCTAACTGGATAGACTTACGCTATCTTGACGCTCTTTCCAATCAAAATACCTTTATTCACCGCCTCAACCCTTGCGTCAAGCTACTTGCTACCCTTGGTTTTATTATTGCTGTTACTTCTTTCTCCAAATATGAAATAACCGGACTCTTTCCGTTTTTTCTGTTTCCAGTTATTTTATTTTCCTTAGGCAATCTGCCAACCGCTCCCATACTGAAACGCCTGTTAATCGTGGCACCGTTTATACTCTTTATTGGTATATTTAATCCGCTGTTTGACCATACGCCTATTATGAAAGTTGGCTCTGTGGTCATTACCGGCGGCTGGGTCTCCTTTTTTTCTATCACGCTCAAACTGTGCCTGACAATTACCGCGGCCTTAATTTTAGTGGCTACTACCGGAATTGATGCCATTGGCTCGGCACTCTTAACAATTGGTGTACCCAGGATTATCGTCATCCAATTGTTATTTATGTATCGTTATTTGCATGTTTTAGTTGAGGAATTTGTTCGCACAGTGACAGCTTACAGCTTACGCTCGTTCCATGGAGATGGTGTTCAGTTCCGGGCTTGGGGATCACTTTTGGGACAACTCCTCATTCGCTCAATTGACCGGGCTAACCGGATTTATCAAGCCATGCTTTGCCGCGGATTTGACGGCGAAGTACGTCTGCGGCGCACCAGCACTCTTACCTCCACCGATATCACCTATCTTTCCTGCTGGCTGGTCTTCTTCCTACTCATCCGCTGCTTTGATGTTCCCAGACTACTAGGTAAATTACTCGTGGGGGTTAACTAATGAGCCATCATATTGTCGAACTAAAAGATATAATTTATACATATCCTGATCAAACCGAAGCTCTGCGTGGCCTGTCTGTCCGCATTACCCATGGCGAGTCGGTGGCTATCGTGGGTGCCAACGGTTCCGGGAAAACCACCCTGCTCTCCCATCTGATTGGCGTACTTTTCCCTACCAGTGGTTCCATCAACATCGGCGGTTATCCGGTAACAAAAAAAACCTTGCCGCATGTGCGCCGTGCAGTCGGTATGGTATTCCAAAATTCAGATGATCAGCTATTTATGCCCACAGTCTATGATGATGTTGCCTTCGGCCCCTTAAATCTAGGTCTCCCCCCCGAAGAAGTGGATGCCCGGGTAACAGCCGCCTTAACTACCGTAGGCGCACTGCATCTTAAAGATCGTACTCCTTACCGACTATCAGGTGGACAAAAGCGTTCGGTAGCAATTGCTGCTGTCCTGGCTATGGATCCTTGCATTCTCGTCATGGATGAACCCACTGCCGGCCTTGACCCCTTGGCACGACGCCAGCTTATCAATTTGCTTAAAACTTTCGAACATACCAAGATTATTGCCACCCATGACCTGGATCTGGTATTAGATCTGTGCGCACGCACAGTAGTGTTAAGTGCCGGTACCGTTATCGCCGACGGCCCGACCTTGGATATCTTTAGTAACGAGGAACTTCTCCAAAAAGCCCATTTAGAAAAACCTTTCCGCATGCAGGGTTGCCCCATTTGTCATCCACAAAATTAATCAGGCATTCTTATGGCAACAAAATTTTGTTATAAATTCTGGTAGACCAATGAAAAAAACCAACAGGGAATTTTGGCGTTAGCCAAAATTATCTGTTGGTTTTTTTATGTATACTCGACTCGGCCAGTGACAGACCCCGAACATAATGTTCATTCTGCCCCAGATCGGCTATGTATACTTTATTCATGTATTTATTATAACAGCTGTGTATACAAAAATCAATGTGAATTTTACGGAAGCCTTGCCGTCAAAAACCTCTGTTTACAGGCTTCACAAACATAGCTATCTTGTGGCTATACATGCTTTCGTTTTTTCTGCTTACGCCTATTTCTTGGACGGTCTTGTAAAATAGTTCTTGTTATACTCTATGACAAGATCGTCCAGTTTATTCTGCTTAAGCTTTGCTTCAATCTTAGCTTTGTTACGATTAGGTTCCATAGCATTTACTGTTTTGTAAACGCCATCAATCACTGCACTAAATCTGTTAAAAGGCATACCTATTCCCAGATCGCTGTCATTCCAGCCTGCTCTGTTCCTTGTTCCCCCACACAACATAGAAATATTTATATTATTGCTTTCAAATGGATACGCTGTGCATTCCGAACACACCGCCTGATTGCCTGATAATTTGAAGGACGTATGTATGCCATAGGCATAAGTATAGCCCTGGACTATCCGCATGGCATTATAAGAGTTTGCAATGATAAGAACAACCTCCGGTTGTTCAGTAAACTCCTGCAAGGGCTTTACCATAACACCATACGCCTTGTGCTGGCACAAGGTCATGTTATTGCGGGCGTTTTTAGCAATACCTAAATCCTGATAAAGTCCCAATCTATGATAGTGTCTTCCGGAAACAAAAGCTTCTTCGGGCTCCATAATTCCCAGCGCTCTCGCCCCGCCCTGGCAACCAAAATTTCCCGCAGCAGCCTTTACGCTATGACCTGCCGTAGCTGCTTTAACCATAGCACAATAATGCATAGGAGCCGTAATTAGCTTGGCAGCTGCTTGCAGAAATTCTTCTTCGGAAAATAGAAACTTTACTCCGACAATTCTCCGTCCTAATTCCAGTGCACAATTAGCTTTAATAACCGTCTGTTGTATTTTTTCCTTATCCATAACAGCAAATCCTCACCTTTTAGTAATTATAGAGAACATATGTCCCATTAAAATGCTTATTAAATTTACTTTTGAATTCTGCTGACTGGGTAACCTTCATAGCATCTTTTACCCATTGCGTATCCATATCCTTGGCATTTACAACAAGGCCAATTGGATAATTTGTATTTGTCGGATCATCATAAAGAAACGCATTATGATCTAAACCGGCTAACTTTACTCGATTTGCTCCCGTAATTACAGCGTCAACATCATTGATGCTTCTGATTGTCTGCGTTATTTCAGTCTCAATGATTTTTATATTTTTAGGATTGTCTTTAATATCAAGAATAGTGTAGAAATTACCTGTCTTCTCACCTAAGGTAAGTAGCCCCATATCTCGCAGGGTCATTAAGCTTCTATCCATATTCGAGGGATCTCCCGGAACAGCAATCAGAGCGTTTTGCGGAATAGCATCAATGGTTTTGTGCTTAACAGAATAGACTGCCGTACGTGAATAGTATGTATAAGGTTTTGGCATTTGCAGATTGCTGTTATTCTCTTTATTGAAAGTTTGAATCCATGGCAAATGGTTAGTAATCAGTCCATCTACATTGCCGTCCTTAAGCGCAGTTGCCGGCAGCTGATTGGCATCAAACATTATGGTCTGTACATCATATCCCAAAGGCTCCATTCCCTCTTGCAGCCAACCAACAATTGGATCAATTGTTGAAACACAGGCGATTTTAATTACCTTCTTCCCGGGTTGTGCTGCTTTGCTGGCCTGCTCTGGCGCCTTGCTGGAACACCCAAATAAGGACATTGCAATAATAACTGCCGTAAAAATACAAATCAATCTTTTCATCATTTTCTTCACTACTCCTTTATAATTCGTGCCCGGTGTTGCGTTATTGCATTACTTTTTGTCATTATATAAAACATATGTCCCTTGATAAAACTCATTAAATTTTTTCTTAAATTCAGGACTTTGCGTCACCGCTAAAGCTGCCTGTACCCATTTTGTGTTTACATCTTTTCCATTTACAACAAGCCCTGTTTGATAATTTATAGAATCAGGATCTTCATAAAGATATGATTTAGGATCAATTCCCGCTTTCCATGCCCTATAAGAAGGTGTGATGGCCGCATCAACATCGTTGATACTTCTGATAGTTTGCGAAATCTCGGTTTCAATGAGTTTTATGTTTTTGGGATTATCTTTAATATCAAGCAGAGTATAAAACTTACCGGTTTTATCACCAAGCGTAATAAGCCCCATTTCTTTTAGGATCAATAAACTTTTATCCATATTTGACGGGTCTCCGGGAACTGCAATCTTTGCATTTTGCGGAATGGCGTCAATGGTTTTGTGTTTGACAGAATACACGGCGGTACGTCCATAGGCCATATATGGCTGGGGCATTTGTAGGTCACAGTTATTAAGCTGGTTAAACGTCTTAATCCAAGGCAAATGGTTATGAATTAATCCATCAACCTCCCCATCTTTAAGAGCGGTGGCCGGCAGCTGATTAGCATCAAACATGACTGCTTTAACCTCATACCCCTGTGATGCCAGACCTTCCTGCAACCAGTCTATCATTGGCTCAAAGGTTGACATACAAGCAATTTTGATTACTTTCTTTTCCGGTTGTGCCGCTTTGCTGTCCACGTTTTTTGGGGTATTGCTTGAACAGGCTGCAAAGAGCATACTAAAAATCACCAGGGTAAGAGTACACACTACTTTTTTCATTGTTATATTCATGACTTCGCCTCCGTTTTTGCTTACAATGATTTCTTATACAACCAATTTCCCACACTCTGAATAACTTGCACCATTAGAAACAGTAAAAGTACCGAAGTGTAAAGAACAGAATTATTAAAGCTTTGATATCCGTAATTTAGCGCTACTGCCCCCAACCCTCCAGCTCCAACAGCTCCTGCTAACGTTGTTGTTGCCAGAAAACCGATGGCAGCTAGTGTGACAATAGAAATTATCGAAGGAATTGATTCCTTAACTATTACTTTAAATATAATCTGCATGTCAGAAGCACCAAAAGATCTGGCTGCTTCAATCAGCTGCTTGTCCACTTCTTTAAAGCTATTTTCTAAGAGTCTCGCAATAAAGGCTGCTCCTGCAATGGTTAGCGGAAAAATGGCCGCCGTCTCCCCGATTGTTGTCCCCATAACGATTTTGGTCAGCGGCGATATCGCTACAATAAGAATAAGTGCCGGAAATGAACGGATTGTATTAACAATAAATTCAACCACATTATATAATTTCTTTTTTGGGTGTAATCCCTGCGGCCCATAGATTGTCATTAAAATGGCAAAACCAAATCCGATAATAAAAGCCAGAATCATGGTAGCTCCCACCATTCTAATTGTTGCAAAAACAGCCGGTTCAATTATCTTATCAAAATACTTCAGCCATTCTATCCAAAATTGGCTGCTAAACATACTTCATCATCCTCTACTGATAATTGCTCTTCACCATCAATATACTTCCAGACAACCTTGTGATCAGAAAGATACTTTTCGATAGCAGCCAATTTTTCGTTGGGCACATTGATATTTACAGATCCCAATGCGCTGTCGCGGTAATTTTCCATTTCGCCGCCCAAAATCATAAAATCCATTGACAGTGCCCTTGCCATCTGTGTTATTACAGGCTTTGATGCTATATCGCGTGAAAGTAGGATCTTGATATTGACTCCTGTTTTAGGTAGCAGCAAGTCTTGGTAACCAATCAAATTTTTGAGGGCAGCTGGCTGCTGTAAAAACACCTCTTCTACAGGACCATTTACTTCTACCTTACCGTTTTCCAGTATAACTATTTCCTCACAGATACTTCGCAAGACTGACATCTGGTGAGTAACAATGACAATAGTAATCCCCAGATCCTGATTAATTTGGTTCAGGAGTGCTGTAATTGATTTTGCTGTTTTCGGGTCTAAGGCTGATGTGGCCTCATCACACAGCAAAATCTTAGGATTCATTGCCAAAGCCCTGGCAATCGCCACCCTTTGTTTTTGCCCCCCAGAAAGTTCCTTGGGTTTAGCATGAATTTTATCAGGGATACCAATCATTTCTAACAATTCTTTTACCTTGTTATCTATGTGTGAATTGCTGTAGTTCCAACATTTTAAAGGAAGCGCAATATTTTCATAAACCGACAATCTTGTAAGCAAGGAAAATTGCTGAAAAATCATTCCGACATCCTTACGAAATTCCCTTGCTGTTTTTCCCGAAAGTGATCTTACATCAACGCCATCAACAATGAGACTGCCTTGCTCATAGGTTTCTAACCCGTTAATGCATCTAAGCAATGTGGATTTCCCTGCCCCACTGCGTCCTACCAGCCCAAAAATCATTCCTTTAGGAATATGAACATCAACACCCTTAAGAACCTGTGTATCGCCAAAAGATTTAATTAGACCTTTTATTTTAATCAAGCCTTAGCCTCCTACACTACAAAGAAAATATATTTATCCGCCCTTCGCTGTATTGATTTTATATTGTGTTTGTTGCTATATTTGATGTCCTCGCATAAGTATATCAGCCCCCTTTCCATCCAATAGTTGACAAAAACCTTTCTTTTTCATTGTATCCCTATATATCGAAATTTTCAATTGCATTATAAAATATTTTCTATGGCAAATAAATAATAATTGCATTGTTACTTTTTTTGGTATACATTAAAAATATTATTGTAGTACCGGAAGGTGATCATATGCTGACACATAGCAGCTTTGCCCGGCTAGTCGTGGAACGTGGTGATCCGTACGAAAAAGGAAAATGCTTTCCGTTAACGCAAGGCGAAACAAGCCTAGGCCGAGCCACTAACGTATGTAAACCCGATATTTTCTTTGACAGCTTACTTATCTCCCGTAAGCACTGCTCAATTACTCAGCTTGACGGAACCTGGACAATATCGGAATTAGGCAGCAAACATGGAACATGGCTGAATGACCAGCCGTTAGAACCCAAGCAGTCTTACAACTTAAAGAACGGGGATAAAATTGCCCTGGCCACAAGCATTGTATTGCTTCGCTTCACAGTTACACCAGAATTAGAAAAAACGCTGGACTTCGAAAGTACGCAATCGCTGAAAAACGCCAAGATGCCCCAGACTGATTTGCCTGTTGTTATTGACACAGTCAAAAAAGCTCTGTATATAAGCAAGCGAGAAATACCGTTATCTGTCAAGGAATGGTGTTTGCTCGAACTGCTGTATCATAGCCGCAATAAGCTTGTCAGTTATGCAGCTATTCGTACAACCGTATGGACAGAACGCCAGCTTCTTGACAACAATGAACCTGACGTAGGCTTAGACGAAATAAATGCTATTCTCTACCGCCTTCGCCGCAAGTTCGGCAATTACCGGGGGCTGTTAAAAACACGCCGCGGACAAGGCTGTATTTTAGAAATTCAGTAAGACGCTATCACCGGCAGCTGCTGGCAATAGCGTCTTATTTTTTCTCTATCATGAAATTATAATGAAACAGTCATTTTATCCCAGGACGTATTGGCATATACTTACCTTGTTAAAAAAATACAATCAGGAGGAATGTTACGTGAAGAAAAGACTACTCACACTCACTCTGTGCTTCATGCTTCTCAGTTTTGCGATTAACTGCGTTTCTGCCGCTGAAGTCACAATACGTGCTGACTTAGGCAAATACTTTGAAGGATTTACCGGTACATTTGTTATGTATGACCAGACAAACGATAACTATGTCATCTATAATGAACCACAGAGCAAAAAAAGATTGTCCCCTTGCTCAACCTTTAAGATTTACAATTCCCTTATCGGACTGGAAACTGGTGTGCTTGACCAGGAAGATGTATATACCCTGTATAAATGGAATGGAACCAAGTATGATTTCCCCTACTGGAACCATAACCACACGCTGGCATCTGCGACCAAAGAGTCTGTCGTCTGGTACTTCCAGGAGCTTGCAACTCGCATAGGCAATGAACGCATGCAGGAGTACCTAAACAAAATCGATTATGGCAACCATGACATATCGGGTGGCCTAACCACCTTCTGGCTGCGCTCTTCCCTGCAAATTTCAGCCATGGAACAAGTAAATTTACTCAACAAACTCTATTCCAACCAATTACCCTTCTCAGCTGAAACGCAAGCAGTAGTAAAAAAGAATATCACTCTTTCTGACAGTAACGGTATCAAATTTATGGGTAAAACTGGCTCAGGCTTTCAGGATGGCAACTATATGTTAGGCTGGTTTGTCGGCTGTATCGAAAATCAAGGTCGGCGTTACATTTTTGCCACTAACATCGAAGCAGCAGATGGAGCTATGGGCGGCAAAGCCAGAGAAATTACCAAGCTGATTGCCAAAGACCTTGAAATTTTGCCAGCGGCTAATCCGTAAGCAAAGCTTGTATTAGCGCAACTGCCGCCTTGGCTGTTTGGTTATCTTTATCTCGCAAAGGATTAAGTTCAACAAAATCAGCTGATGTGATTACCTTGCTCTGCGCCAGAATGTTCATTGCTTGCATATTGCAATTCATAGTTAGCCCGCCGTCAACCGGTGTTCCAACACCGCAGGCTTCCCGGGGATCAATTACATCCATATCAAAACTCAAATGGACGCCATCACATTTCCTACTCAGATAAGCAATGGTCTCCTCCATTACTGCGCTTATCCCCAATCGATATACATCTTCTGTAGTAAAGGTTTTTATCTGCTTTTCCTGAATAAGCTTTCTTTCTCCTGGGTCAATGTCGCGAATTCCAATTAACACAACATTCTCAGCCTTAACTTTATGGCGGTAGCCGCCAACCTCAACCAGGTCGGGATGCCCCCAACCAAGACTGGCAGCCAGCGGCATACCCTGCACATTGCCGCTTGGCGAAGTCTCTGGTGTATTGCTGTCAGCATGGGCATCATACCAAATGATGCCTAGATTGCGATAATGCCGGGAAAGACCAGCTAACGAGCCGATAGCAATACTATGATCCCCGCCTAAAATGAGAGGAAAAGCCCTGTTAGCAACGGCTTGAGAGACTTTTTCCGCCAAAGAGGTTACACCTACACGAACACTCTCGATGTTACGGACAGTGCAACTCTTTGGGTTACAAGCCACATCTACTTCTAACCTTATAGGTAAATTTCCAGAGTCAACTACATCACACTGGGTTGATTGCAACTGCTCTATCAGGCCGGCCGCACGAATGGCATCAGGGCCTAAGTGTGTACCAAAACACGATTGACCAAGCCACATCGGCACGCCAATTATTGTCACTTTTCTCATGTTACCACCTTTTATCTACTCCCATACTATTTAAAAAGACAGGCTCCTGCCTGTCCTTTCTTTTCCCTAATACAAAGCATACATCACTACGGCTTTTTCCCAACAGTAGCTACATAAATAGCAAACTGTTCCTGACCGTCAAGTTGTAATACTTCATTCAAGCGGTCATCATCAAAAGCAGCAATGGCGCACACGCCGCAGTTTATTGCTTCTGCTGACAAATAGAGATTCTGGCAAACATGTCCTGCATCCAAATGCAGATAACGGTAGCCCCGTTGTCCATACCGGTAAGTCATACGATAGGTAGCCGCAGTCCAAATGAATGTAACTGCGCTCGTCTTAACAAAATTCTGTCTTAAACAAGCCTCTGTAATATCATCACAAATTGTATCTGCTGCCCCAATTTTCGCCAACTGGTGATCCACCGCCAGAAACCTGTACAGACCGGGTTCTAACCCGGCCACATGGTTCACCAGCAAATAGGTTTCGAAAGCATGTCTTGCCCCTGCCGATGGCACAGTCCGCAGGGTAACCAAGTGTGGCTCGATGGACTTAACCCCCTGTGTACACCATAGCAAATAAGACAGTTCTGCGAGCTCCATCGGCATATCTCTATATTTGCGCACACTCTCCCTCTGAATGATAGCCTGAGTAAGTGAAATATCGGCCTCATATTTACCAGGGTCGGGTAAATCGATAATTCCTATCGATTCAGTTACTTCTACCTCCAACGGCGGATGCGGCAACCCTTTTGCCTGATCGGACGGTGATAAATACTTATGTTTTGTTTTCTCCATAAATTCCTTACCAATTTCCAATGTCATCACTGTCTCCTCTCTCTGAAACCCGTGTATCCTACATTAGATTAAGTACTATTTGTAAATAGTTATTCACCAAATCACCTTCCATTCCTTCATCCAATACGATCGATAGATAGTAATTAGTCTGGTGTACACATATAAAAAATGCTAAACAAAGCAATACCCTTGTTTAGCATGTAAAGACCTACTCATTATCCCGCCAAGGTATTAAATTAGGCTTAGGATCAAGAATGGAAAGGTATTGTTCGGCAATTCCGTATTTAGCCGCAGGGTCTAACTGTTTGTATCTAAAGTATTTTGCTATCCTGTCTTCCGGCCGAGCCCAGCCAAAATGCTGTAAGCGTAATTGACTTTGTTTGCCCGGAAGGCCAGCAATATTTACCGGGAATCTGCCGCAGTGCAGCGGCTGTTCCTGCCACTCGTACTTATACTCTGAACGGTATCTTACCAAAAATGGCCGGTAGACCAAGTGGGCAGCCCAATATCCATCTTCCCGGAAACTATTTTCATTCCACATATCATACAACCGGAAATAAACCACATCCATACTGTCATCATTTAGTAATTCCCTAATACCGCTGGCAGCTTTAGGTTCAAATATTTCATCGGCATCCAGAATCATGATCCAATCCGGCTGAGTACTCACGGCCAGTTCCCATAACGCTTTACGAAGTTCTACTTCGTTATTAAATCTGCTTGTTTTATTTTCCACAATATGATGCGGTATATTGGCTACTTGTTTGCAGCAGATGGTGACAGTATCGTCTGTACTGCCATCGTCCAAAATCACTATTTCATCCGCATATTGGGCAATATGGTGCAGTACCTGTTCTAAATACCGCCCGCTTTCATTTCTCACCAACATGCCTACCGTCAATTTAGGTCGTTTGACATTATTTTTTAATCTATCCTTATATTCCATCAGATCCACTAGCTCTGATTCCCTATATATATGAAACGGCGGATACCAGGTGTCAGCATAGAGATCAAATCCCAACGCCGCCGCCCGTACGCAAAAATGCCGGTCTTCCCCAATCAAGCCCAAATTATATATTTCTTTAAACCTAACCCCTCTTTCAAGGGCATAGCGACTTATCAGCGTGCAGGCTCCCAAACCACCGACTTTATAAACACCAGAAGTTTTAAGCATACTAATAAATTCCTGGCTTTTTATCGCTTGCTCCTTCTCATTATACTGTACCCCACGTTCCATATGGAACAATCTGTATTGATCGCCTACCCATACTTGGGGTAAAGGGGCAAGTTGCTGTGACCATTTAGTCCAAAACACCTCAGATACAATATCCTTATTCAGCTTAATCAGATGCTTAAGCGTCTGCGGCTGCAAATACAAATCGGAATCAACGAGAAATAAATAATCTGCTGTTGCTTTTAGCGCATATTCAATGATCTCATCTTTATAGGCAGCCACTCTCCAGATTAAGTTTTCCTGCCAGCAATGGGTTTCTTCATTACAATGATATTCTACGTGGTTATCGCCTCTAACAATCACAGTATTAGCATATTTTCCGGCAAAATCACACAACAGGCTGCTTACTGTTTCATTGTCATCTACAAACACATATTCTATCGTTAATCCTTGACAATCCAACATATCCAATGACTGTAAAAACTGCTCTAAAATAGCAGGCTTTTGCTTTACTGGGCTGCCAATGACCACCCTAATCACAAGCAACACTCCCAAATGTTTATCACACCATGCTCAGGCCACAAAGCCAGCCACATATCCAGGCTTTTATTTACTGCTTTTGCTAGATAACTATGTGCTATCAGGCATTTTTTATCTATTACTAAAACATCCTTGCATATCTCCATTTGCTGATACATAATATCCAGACACTCTTTAACAATTGCTGGCATACTGCCTGCCTGCTTTATGCTCAGTTGATATAAAGTTTTGCACTGTTCAAAGTTTTGGTTTATATCTTTAGCCACGGCAGCGAGACAAACAACAGCCGCTGCATAATAATCCTCTTTTTGCACAGCCTCATGTGCCAACCTGATAAAATTCCCGTCCATGGCATCTGCCAGCACCTTATCAAGCGAAATTTGCC
>JAEZVB010000003.1 GCA_023443285.1 Bacillota bacterium | reverse complement strand
GTCATTCGAAAGAAGTAAGGCCCCTTGCAGATTACAAGGTAGATAGGCCAGATGTGGAAGTGGAGTAATCCATGTAGCTGACTGGTACTAATAGGCCGAGGACTTGACTTAACAACCTCGTTTGCATAAGTGCAAACATTAGATAAACCTATTGCGAGCTTTCCTTCTGTGGAGTTTTTAGGGAATATAAAATAGAGAAATGTATAATTAGGAGGTTCTTCGCTACCGCTCAGAACTAAGCGACTCACACAGGTTCTAGCGTCGCTAACGCTCCTAATAGCTTGGTTCCCTGCTTATATGGTGGCTGTGGTGAAGTGGTTAACACGCCGGATTGTGGCTCCGGTACTCGAGGGTTCGAGACCCTCCAGTCACCCCATTTATATTTATGAATATCTAAGGCAGAAATCTATCGAAATTGATAGGTTTCTGCTTTTTCTTTTGCTTAACATGTGATGTTAGTCACTGCCGGTTAAGCATACATTGCTTATACTGAGAATCAAAGAAGTGGTCAAAGGAGTTGATAGTATGCAGCTTTGGCAGTGGTTTTGTAATTTGGGAATAAGAGTAGATAAACAAGAAGCCGTTTTTTGGCGTAAACGTCAAAAAGGAAAAATAGAGCCAGTTTCGGGGGTTGAAATTTGTACGCGTTTGTGTGGTCAAGCTGGTTGCCGTTGTGGCGGAACTATGCGTGGGTTATATTGTGTGTGGTCGTATTATCGTGACGAATAACTTTTGGTAAAAGAAGGAAATGGATTATATAAGCTGAATATACTTCTTATAGCGATATTGCTATGGGGAGGCGGTTCTATGCAGAATACGGGCAGCGAGAAGCGTATTTACTTTCTTGATAATTTGCGGTCATTCATTGTGCTGCTTGTGGTAGTGTTTCATGCGTCTATGGCTTATATGCCTAATGCTCCGTGGTGGTGGTATGTTCTTGATTCACAGAGAAGTCCTTTTTTTGATTGTTTTGTATTACTAAATGATGTATTTATGATGCCTACTTTATTTTTTATAGCCGGATATTTTGCGGTTAGGTCATTAACTCGTTCCGGGACTGCTCACTTTGTGCGCGATAAGATTGGTAGGCTGATTATTCCTTGGATCATTGGCGTAGTTTTTTTTGCACCGGCAGTTACTTATTTTATTTATGTTACGCGGAGTATAGTACCGCCACCGTATTTATATTACTGGTTTCATTTATTTTTTGGGGAATCGTATCAACAGGCTCATTATTGGTTCTTAGGGGTATTAGCTTTATTCTGCCTGATATTAGCGCTATTCTACCAGCAAGGTTGGCTGAAGCTTACTTTGCTTAAGGCAGCTAAACCATCTAATGCTTTTTTTGCTGGTTTTCTATTACTCGGAACTGCTGGCTTTTTCGCTGTTAACACAGTTGTGAATGACTATGAATGGGTAAATGTGAAATACCTTTTGATAATTCAGCCAACAAGACTTGTTTTATATGTGATGTATTTTATGCTTGGTATATATGCTTGTCGACGGCAGTGGTTTACTAGCGGAGGATATTGTCCCCGACCATTTATTTGGGGAGCAAGTGCTATTGTTACCGGCAGCTTGTTTATCGGCAGTAAGCTTGTTTTTGCAAAAAATACGGCTGTATTTGTAATGGCAGCAAATGCCTTTTTGCATACGTTATTTTGTCTTTGTGCGGTATTCGCCCTTTTGGGTGTTTTCCACCGCTGGGTAAACAGTCGCTCTTATCTATGGCGGCGTTTATCTGCTAATTCGTATGCAATCTACTTTGTTCATCAATTTCCGGTGTTTTCATTAAACTATATGTTGCTTACTTATTCAGAGGGGCCATTCGTTAAATTTGTGTTATCGGCAACTTTGGCTTTACTAATTAGTTATATTGCGTGTGAACTGATCATAGGAAAAGTTCCATTATTTTCTGGAAAGAACAGGCAAGATAAGATTTCGCCGCGAACATATTGACACTACCTGGGGTGTACTGATATTATAGACATAATCGAAATATGTTTTCCGATAGAGGCGCGGCAGAGCAAGAGTAAGTATGATGAGTTGGCAGCGATGAACATACTGAAAGGGGCTGACCGCCGAAGTGAAGGTTTTGCCAGAAACCTTTGCTGGTCTTGCATTTAATAAATGCAAGACTGTCACCTAAACTTAGGGTGGAGAGCTATCTTGCATGCTGACAAGTGTTAATTTCTTGTCTATAGGCAGTTTGCGAGAGTTGGCGCAAACTGCTTTTATTATGTTAAAAAATAGTTATAAATAAAGGTAGGCGAAACAATTGGCTGAAAAAAAATTACCATTTACCAAAGAAAAATTAGCAGAAGTAATCAAGCAGTATCCAACACCGTTTCATATTTATGATGAACAAGCCATCCGGCAAAATGTCCGTAAACTGATAAAAGCGTTTTCCTGGGCACCAGAATTTAAAGAGTATTTTGCCGTAAAAGCTACACCGAATCCCCACATATTAAAAATGTTACGCGAAGAGGGTCTTGGAGCTGACTGCAGCTCGCTGCCGGAGCTTATCCTGGCTGAAAAAGCAGGGATGCGTGGCGAAGAGATTATTTTAACCTCTAATGACACTCCGGCTATTGAGTTTAAAAAGGCGTGTGAATTAGGAGCAATCATTAACCTGGACGATATCAGTCATATTGATTATTTAGACAAGCATGCTGGAATTCCGGAGATGATTTCCTTCCGCTATAATCCAGGTCCGCTGCGGGAAGGCGGCAACTCAATTATCGGCAATCCAGAAGAATCTAAATATGGCTTAACGCGCAAACAACTTTTGGATGCCTACCGGATTATGCAGGCAAGAGGCGTGAAGCGGTTTGGGATTCATACTATGGTTATTTCCAATGAACTGGATCCGAATTACTTCATTGAAACCGCTAATATGATGTTTGACCTCATTATTGAGATTCACCGCACACTTGATATTAAAATTGAGTTTGTTAACTTTGGCGGCGGAATTGGTATTCCTTACCGTCCTGACCAGGAGCCGGTGGATCTAAATGTAATTAGCCAAGGGATTAAGAAAGCGTATGAAGCTAAGATTGTAACGAATGGTTTGGCTCCGCTAAAAATTGCGATGGAGTGCGGACGGATGATAACCGGACCATACGGTTATTTGGTGTCTACTGTGCTCCATAAAAAGGAAATCTACAAAAATTATGTAGGCCTCGATGCCTGCATGGCAAATTTGATGCGACCGGCTTTGTATGGTGCTTATCACCATATTACAGTTATGGGCAAAGAAGAATGGCCGCTGGGTTATATCTATGATGTTGCCGGGTCGCTTTGCGAAAATAATGATAAGTTTGCCGTTAACCGTAAGTTGCCAATGATTGATATTGGCGATGTAGTTGTTATTCATGATGCGGGCGCTCATGGTCATGCGATGGGTTTTAACTACAATGGTAAGCTGCGGTCTGCAGAATTAATGTTAAAATCTGATGGCAGTGTTGAAGTTATCCGCCGGGCGGAAACCATTGACGATTATTTTGCCACTTTAGATTTTTCGAATTTAGGACAATAAAACAGACAAAAGTTCACCTAGCACTTGCCAGGTGAACTTTTTCTCATATATATCATAAATATTTAATTTTTGTTACAATGAAAATAAGAAGTATATGGGAG
Source organism: Bacillota bacterium (assembly GCA_023443285.1). Taxonomy (GTDB): domain Bacteria; phylum Bacillota; class Negativicutes; order Sporomusales; family Sporomusaceae; genus Sporomusa. Next base: position 29,336 of record JAEZVB010000003.1, on the reverse strand, counting down.
GGCTGGGGATGGCTCTATCTGTTTTTGAGTTGCGAAAATTTGTTGTACCCGAAGTGATTTTTGGAGTTGGAGCTATTGATCTTGCCGGTCAATATGCAGAAAATCTTGGTGCCAGAAAAGTACTAATCGTTACTGATCCAGGTGTTATTGAAGCCGGGTGGCTAGAGCCTGTGATAAAAAGCTTAGAAAATCATTCCCTACCTTATGTAATTTTCCAGGATGTACATAATAATCCCCGTGATTTTGATGTTATGGCAGGGGCTAACATCTACGTTGAGTCTGGTTGCAACGGGTTAGTGGCAGTTGGTGGTGGCAGCCCGCTTGACTGTGCAAAAGGAATTGGAATAGTGTCTTCGAATAATCGGCCAATCGCAGACTTTGAGGGCGTGGATCATGTAAACTGCGCCATTCCACCTCTTATTTGTATTCCGACTACGGCTGGAAGTTCTGCAGATGTTTCTCAGTTTAGTATTATTGCCGATAGCGGTAGAAAAACCAAAATGGCGATTGTTAGCAAAACAATAGTACCTGATGTTGCGTTAATTGATCCGGCTACACTTACCACTATGCCGTCCTATCTTACTGCTTGTACTGGTATGGATGCATTGTGTCATGCCATTGAAGCCTATGTTTCACCAGCCTGTTCACCCTTAACTAACCTACATGCATTAAAAGCTGTGGAACTAATATTTAACTATTTGCCATTAGCCGTTCGTTATCCGGAGAACCTAGAGTATCGTAGTCAAACTATGTTAGGAAGTTTGTCAGCAGGAATCGCATTTTCTAATGCCATATTAGGTGCCGTTCATGCTATGGCACATAGTCTTGGCGGCATGTTTGATTTAGCGCATGGTGAATGCAATGCCATTTTGTTAAAGCATGTTATGGCCTATAATTTCCCCGTATGCCGGGAAGCTTATGAGCAAATAGGGCAAGCTATGGGGCTTGAACTCGGGAGTTTGTCTGCTTCTGAGCGTCAAATACTAATTTTATCAACAGTTGATTCTTTCCGGAAGCAGTTAGGAGTTACTAATACGTTACGTGATGTTGGTGTTACCCAGGCTGATATTCCTCTGCTGGCTAAAAATGCCAGTTTGGATCCTTGCTTAGCTACTAATCCACGTATACCGACATTGGAGGATTTAGAGGAGATATTCCGTCATGCCTTATGAGGATGAAAATGTTGATCAATTGAGGAATAAGCTGATAGGTCTTGGGGACAAGTCAATTCGCAAGAACTATTATCCTGAGCTGCAGCTCCGCATGGATGAATTGGAGCGCTTAAACGCCGAACTGGAACAAAGAGTGGTCGAACGGACAGCTCAACTAGCTGCTGCTAATAAAGAACTGGAGGCTTTTTGTTATTCGGTTTCCCATGATTTGCGGGCACCTCTTCGCAGTATCGATGGCTTCAGCATGGCGGTACTGGAGGATTACGGTCACTTGTTAGATGAAGAAGGCCAGGGTTATCTGCAGCGAGTACGGTTGGCGAGCCAGCGTATGGCCGAGCTGATCGACGGGTTACTCAATTTATCACGTCTCACGCGCAGCGATATTGTCATGCAAGACGTTGATTTAAGTAATTTAGCAGAAACGGTGGTGGGCGTACTCAAACAAGCGCACCCGGAACGTGAAGTGCATGTAATTATTGAACCAAATCTCAAGGGTTATGGGGATAGCAGCCTATTGTTCATACTATTTGAAAACTTGCTGGGTAATGCGTTTAAATTTACGGCTAAACGCACAGATGCTGTTATAGAGTTTGGCAAAACGGTAGATAAAGAATCTGCTCGAACGGTTTTTTATGTGCGCGACAATGGAGCAGGTTTTGATATGGAGTATGCAGATAAATTATTTGGAGCCTTCCAACGTCTCCATACAGTTCATGAATTTCCAGGTAACGGTATAGGATTAGCTACCGTACAACGCATAATTAACCGCCATGGCGGGCAAATATGGGCTCAAGGAGAAGTGGGGAAAGGGGCGACTTTTTTCTTTAATCTGTAAAATTTTTGTAAAAAAAGCATTTTTATTCTTCCAAAATAAGGGAACATGGATTATAATGGTAATTGTTGTTAATTCAGAGATGATTATTTATTATGGAGGGTGCATTTGTTGTCAGACAATATTGAGGGAATTACCATTAATGATATAATTGAAAACTTGCGCGAAAAGATGCATTCACTTGCGGTGGCCTATGGTTTGTCGCATCCGCAAGTTTTGGAAGTCAGTCAGTTATTAGATCAAGAGATAAGTAAGTATTATCACCAACGGCTCACTTGTTAACAAGGTTGCTGTGAAGTGTTTTGGTTCTTCTGTTGAGAACATATAGGGATATATGATGAATGGAAGAAGGCTTGGTTATGAAAAAAAGTAGTCTGAGCGGAATTGTTATAGTAGGATTTATTATTACTGATCAGTTTTATACTGAGATAAATTATCGTATGCTGGTCATAGCAGCTAGCATACTTGTGCTAGTGTGGGCTGATTTCAAGCGTTTGATAGTACACCAATATGTGTGGTTAGTGCGGTTTGTGCGGTTTTTGTTCACTCCAAGCAAACACTTCTAAATTGCTTACGGTACTCAGCCAGGAGGTGAATGACTTGAATAATATAAGCAGAGCTTTGGCGGATATAGAAGCGAAGCTAGCTGTACCGGCTAGTTTAATGCATGAAATGGCTACCCGGTTACAACGAGCAATGCAGGATGGCTTAACTGGCAAAACAAGTTCTCTTAAGATGCTGCCTTCCTTTTTGGGTGTTCCGACTGGCCGGGAACAAGGTATGGTAGTGGCAGTTGACTTTGGTGGCACAAATGTACGGGTATTGCTGATTGAGCTGGCTGGTAATGGTCAGACATATATCATCGATAAACGGATATTTCCTCTTAAAGGCAAAGATGGAAAGTATGATTACACGGCTCCAACTGCATCAGGGGTGCAGTTATTTGACTTTATTGCTGGAAAAATTGCTGAAATAGTACCAACAGACGATAAGAAATATCCTATGGGGCATACTTTTTCTTTTCCATGTCACCAATATGATGTGAATCAAGCAGAACTAATTATTTGGACTAAGGAGATTAAGACAACGGGCGTGGAAGGGCAGAATGTCGGGCAGTTACTGCAAGAGGCATTAGAACGCAGGGGTCTTGGACAGGTTCGTTCACAGGCAATCATTAATGATACTACAGGTACTTTGATTACTTCTGCTTATAGTGATAATACTACTGATATAGGTGCTATATGTGGTACCGGGCATAACAGCTGTTATCTTGAACCCAATCACCCTCTGACTAATCAGCCCATGATTGTTAATCTGGAGTCAGGAAATTTCGACCAGATGCCACAAACAATATATGATGAATATTTAGATAAACACAGTGAAAAACCAGGAGCCCAGCGCCTGGAAAAAATGGCTTCAGGTCAATATTTAGGTGAAGTTGTTCGCATTATTGTGAGTAGTTTAGTGGCTGCTGGCTATATCGCTGTAGCGGCAGATGAACTACATATACCCTATTCCCTGCATACAGAAGATCTATCAGCAATACTTGCTGATGATACACCTAATTTAGAAATTATTGCTAACGTTGTGACAAACTGCTGGCGCATGGGGCAACTGAAGGTAGATGAGCGTGCTGCACTAAAAACCATTGCCGGGCTTGTTGCTGCCCGGTCTGCACGATTGGCAGCGGCTACCTGGGCAGGTGTATTGCGTAAGATTGACCCGGAGCTTAGCCGGCGTCATACCATTGCAGTTGATGGATCATTATATGAAAAAATGCCGGGATATGCCGAAGAGTTGGCTCAGGCTATGATAGATGTGCTTGGAGTAGGAGCCAAGCAGGTTACTATTCGCCTTAGTAAAGATGGCTCCGGTATTGGTGCGGCCATTGCGGCAGCTACTGTGTACGGCTCTAAGTGAAGCCAGCCTTTGGTTCATATAAAAATATGGTTTAACTATGTTGACATTTTTCGATTGGCATACTATAATAGTCAAGTAGCCAACAGCAGATGACTCCGTAGCTCAGCTGGATAGAGCGTTTGACTACGAATCAAAAGGTCGCAGGTTCGAATCCTGCCGGGGTCGCCATTTAAACAGAAAGCCCAAGAAGACGAGCCAATAGGCGAAGTCTGGTTGGTGCGGATCGCTTAGTTCCAAGCGGTAGCGATGAATAACATATGTTATTTTCAAAGGACTTTACGATAGTTTTGTAAAGTCCTTTTTATCTGCAATTTTAAAGTTTAACTGCGGTAAAGAATTATACCCAGAGAGTATAAATATACAATTTGCCAGAGCAAGATTAACAAGTAACGAAATCCTACAAAAAACCCTAAAAAATCCACAAGAAATCGGAGATGGTGTAGATTGCTGAATTATATACCAAGAGTTATAATTATAATGTAGGTAAGATATTCTAGGAGGGGTTACATTGCGAATTGCCAATAGCTTAAAAGTCCGGTTAATTGTGTTTTTGGTTCTATTTGCTTTTGTTCCAGCTTGTATCAGTGGTATTATTGGCGGTTATATTAATTCGCAATCGATTATTGAATCTAAAATCGCGACAAATCAAAGTACAGCCAAATTAGTTGGTGATGAAATTGATGTACTGCTGGAAGAGTCTCGCAAGGCAGTAGAGATGCTCGCCACAAACCCAACTGCCAGGTCTATGGATCCGCTGGCTGTCCGAGACATGATTCTGGGTGCGCAGCAAAATAATCGAAATTTTGAACTGATTTTTGTTATGGACGCGAAGGGGATGCAAATTGCCAGAACCTCTGGCAATTTAGCGAATCGTGCGGATCGTGATTATTTCAAAGAGGCTATGAAAGACCATACTTATTTTACTGATGTGTATATTTCATCCTTTACCAATGCGCCTTGTGTGACAATTGCTACTCCAATCAAAAATAATATCGGTCAGGTTGTTGGTGTTATGGCTGCTGATGTTAGCTTGAAGTCATTATGGGATATTGTTGATGCTGTACAGGTTGGCCAGGGTGGCTACATCGATGTTGTTGATAGAAAGGGTACCATTATTGCGCATCCGGATAAAGAGCGGGTACTGAAAAAAGAGTCGTTTACTACTTTTGAGTATGTAGCTAACGCTATTGACGGCCAGATTGGCTGGATGAAAGCGGTATCAACACGTGGTGAGCAATCACTTATTGCATATTCGTCAATTGTTAGAAACAAGTGGGGCGTTATCGTCCAAGAACCCATGAATGAGGTTATAGCTCCAGTCATCCGCTCCTCTGTGGTGACAGGTGTAATCACTCTTGTAGCCGTATTTATTGCCTTAATTTGTGCTTTCTATATAGCACGCAGTATTGCGCGGCCGCTGGAAAGATTAATGGGTGCCGCTGATAAAGTAGCCAATGGCGATTTGTCAGGTCATATTGAGGTCCAAGGTGTAGAAGAGATTAATAAACTTACTAATGCATTTAATGGCATGATAAAAGCTCTCAGGCGACTTGTAGCAACAACTTCATCTACGGCTGAAACCGTTTCGGCTTCTTCAGAAGAATTGGCGGCTTCATCAGGTGAGGTTGGGAAAGCAGCCGAAGAAGTGGCTATTACTATTCAAAGTGTGGCTGAAGGTGCTAATAACCAAGTGAATTTGGCCGATCATTCCGCCCAGGTTATTCATGATATTGTTGAAGCCATCTCGAATACCAGTAAGGCGGCTGACTCAGTAGCGGCAGCTTCGGAGCAAAGTGAGCGAGCGGCGGAAAACGGTACTAAGCAGATAGATATGGCTGTTGCCAAGATGAATGAAATTCAGCAAGATTCCAATGAAACAGCGAAAAAAGTCCACGAGCTTGGTGAAAAGTCACGGCAAATTGGACAAATTGTGGATGTTATTACCGGTATTGCCGGACAGACTAATCTGCTGGCTCTAAACGCGGCTATTGAAGCCGCAAGGGCAGGTGAGCAAGGGCGCGGGTTTGCGGTGGTAGCCGATGAGGTTCGCAAGCTAGCAGAACAATCAGAAACAGCAGCTCGCGAGATTGCAGGAATTATTAAGGATATTCAGGCTGAAACCATAGAAACTGTGGAAGCCATCGATAAAAGTGGCCGGGAAATATCTTCTGGGGTAACAGTAGTTGCAACATCAGGTCAAGCTTTCAAAGAAATTTATGATGCTGTTAAAAATATGCGTGAGGAAGTTGGGCGTATTGTAGCGCTGACAACCGAACAGCAACAACGCAGCGGTCAAGTAGAAGCAGCAGTTCACAGCATTGCTGATTCGGCTCGACTTAATGCCGCAAGTTCTGAGCAGGTGGCAGCTGCTAGTCAGGAGCAAAATGCCAGCGTCCAGGAAATTACCGCAGCATCAGCAGGTTTAGCCAAAATGGCAGCCGAATTACAAGAGGCGGTAATGAAATTTAAGCTGTAATTACAAATAATGAGCCTGTAACTCTGCAAAACCATGGTTTTGCTAGGGTTACAGGCTTTTTCTAGTAGTAGGGCAAAGTTAGCTTCATTTAGGTTGAGATTTTTTTACTTGGTTTTCTATGTATATAATGCTATAATATATCCAAATTATGGAAATGGAAGGTGCGATGTTATGGCTTCCAACATGAAAGAGACGTTAATACAAAGATTAACCGCACATATAAAAGAACAGCTAGTAGAAAATGGAATTACTGATTTTAAGATTGACGATGGTAATTTTTATTTTACAAATGCGGATGAAAAATCTAGAGCCAATACCATTATTCGTGATTACATAACATATATGCTCGATAATGATCCAGAACGTTTAATGTAGTTTGCGGCATTAAATATAATGATACCTTACCTGATTAGGGGTTAGGGTATTTTTTTTTGTCTTAACAAAATACAACTTTCTTAAAAAAAATTATCTGAAATACTCATTCGTGCTTTTGGAAAGGACAGGAATGTTGTATAATGTAGTGATATAACGTGGACAACCTTAAGGAGGATTTGCATGAGTAGCGAAAATGAAGTAATTGAGAAAGAGGCTGGCGCTAATCCTGCTATGCCCGCTAATTTCATAGAAGTTAGCATCAATGAAGATATAAGGACAGGTAGATATGAAAAACGGGTACATACACGTTTTCCCCCAGAACCGAATGGGTATCTGCATATTGGTCACGCCAAGTCAATTTGTTTAAACTTTGGTTTGGCGCTAAAATATGGTGGCAAATGTAATTTGCGTTTTGACGATACTAATCCTACTAAAGAGGATGTTGAGTATGTAGATTCTATCCAGGAAGATGTAAAATGGCTGGGGTTTGACTGGGAAGATCGCAAATATTATGCTTCTGATTATTTTGAAAAAATATATGAGCTAACTGTCGAGCTTATCAAAAAAGGTAAAGCTTATGTCTGTGACCTAACTGCCGAAGAAACACGGCAATATCGTGGGACGCTGACAGAACCGGGTAAAGAGAGCCCATATAGAAATCGTACAGTCGAAGAAAATCTTGCACTCTTTGTAAAAATGCGTGCCGGTGAATTCCCGGAAGGCAGCCGGGTGCTGCGCGCTAAAATCGATATGGCTTCTCCTAACCTCAATATGCGCGATCCGGTCTTATATCGTATTGTGCGGGCAAAGCATCATCGCACAGGTGATGACTGGTGTATTTATCCTATGTATGATTATGCCCACCCTATTTCTGATTCTATTGAGAACATAACGCACTCTATTTGTACGCTGGAGTTCGAAGACCACCGTCCATTATATGACTGGACTCTGGAGAATCTGGGAATATACCAAAGCCGGCAGATTGAGTTTGCCCGGTTAAATATAACCAAAACCATTATGAGTAAGCGTTATCTTCGCCGATTGGTGGAAGAAGGTTATGTCAGCAGCTGGGACGATCCACGGATGCCGACCATATCTGGCTTGAGACGGCGTGGTTTTACTCCCGAATCCATTCGCGATTTTTGTGATCGAATAGGTGTTGCCAAAAGTAACAGTCTTGTAGATGTGGCGCTCTTAGAACACTGCATTCGCGAAGACCTTAATACCAAAGCACCGCGGGTTATGGGGGTGCTTAAGCCGCTAAAAGTTATTATTGAGAACTATCCAGTAGGACAGGTCGAAGAATTAGTGGCTGAGAATAATCCGGAAAATCCCGAGATGGGCACGCGGACAATTCCGTTTTCCCGGGAAATATATATTGAACAAGATGATTTCATGGAAAATCCACCGAAAAAATTCTTCCGTTTGGCTCCTGGTACCGAAGTTCGCTTGAAACAGGCGTATATCATAAAATGCGAGCAGGTAGTAAAGGATGAACAAACTGGCGAGATCATGGAATTGCACTGTTCGTATGATCCGGATACCAAGAGCGGCAGCGGGAATGCTAATCGCAAAGTGAAAGGCGTGCTGCATTGGGTGTCGGCAGAACAGGCGGTTAAAGCTGAGGTACGGCTATATGATTATTTATTAACCGATGATCAGGAGCAAGAAGATGAGGCAGCAGAGGCCAAGGATTTCGTCGATACACTAAATCCGAATTCATTAGAAGTATTAACTAATTGTCTGATTGAGCCCAGTATCAAAACCGCACAAGTAGGTGAGCGGTTCCAGTTCATGCGGCACGGCTATTTCTCTATTGACCGTGAATCCACAGCGCAAATGCCGGTGTTTAATCGTATTGTATCGCTAAAAGATTCGTGGGCTAAGCAAGAAAAAAAATAAGTATGCTAAAGACTTTTGTATGGCAGTAATGCCGGCAAAAGTCTTTATGATGCAGTACTAGCGGCAGGCAACAATTGAGAGACGGGGTTTTTTAAATGCTGGTTCTAATCAAGTTTTTGTACATAACCTTTCTGTTGCCACCAGGTTTGTTCATTGCGGCACTAACTATCTGCTGTTTGTGGCTACACAAGCACAAACAACGGGGTGTAGGGGTGCTGGCAGTGATCACAGCGATATTGTATCTAATTTCAACTCCCTTGGTGGGCGACTATGTAATGCGCTCTTTGGAGAGCCGTTACCAGCCGCCGGCAACAGTATGCGGTGATGTTATTGTTATGTTGGGAGGCGGAGCAACAGCCGATACTCCTAATGTTCATGGTAAAGGGCATTTGATGGGTTCTGCTGCCAACCGCCTGCTGACCGCAGCTCAGCTATATTATAGTACAGGTGCGCCTATCATAATTTCCGGTGGTCAAGTGTTTGCCAATACCGGCAAGGAGGCGGAAATTGCACGTCATATCCTGCTGGGACTTGGTATTCCTGATGAGAAGATTATTGTGGAGGGGCAAGCCCTTAATACTACCGATAATGCTAAATTTACCAAGCAGATTATAGCACAGCGAGCCTTCACAAGGCCGATCCTGGTTACTTCTGCTTTCCACATGCAGCGGTCGGTGGGGCAGTTTGCCAAATATAATATGACTGTTCTACCTTATCCTACTGACTATCAAACCAATACACGCTTTATCTTCGAATGGAATCAATTATGGCCTAGAGCGGATGCCTTCTATAACAGTCAGTTGGCCATTAAAGAATATCTTGGCCTCATGGCAATACAGTGGTTTTAAAGATTTGTATATCTGAAGGAGTGGTATTTTGAAAATTTTACTTATTGGCGGCGGTGGACGTGAGCATGCTTTGGCCTGGAAATTGGCGCAAAGCCCCCGGGTAGAGAAAATATACTGTGTTCCGGGAAATCCCGGCATTGCAGCTGTGGCCGAGTGTGTTTCCATTGCGGTAACAGATAATGAGGCATTGGGTAAATTTGCCCTGGAACATACTATTGACTTGACTGTTGTTGGTCCGGAATTACCATTGACAAATGGTCTGGTTGATCACTTTGCTACGCTTAATTTAAAGGCGTTCGGCCCCTCCCAAAAGGCGGCTCAGCTTGAGGGCTCGAAAGCCTTTGCCAAAGAGATTATGCACAAATATCGCATTCCTACAGCTGCTTCTGCCGCATTTACTGAGGCTGAAAGCGCAATTTCTTATATAAAAGAACAAGGTGCACCTATTGTAGTTAAAGCGGATGGTTTGGCTGCCGGTAAGGGTGTTGTTGTCGCTATGACGGTTGAAGAAGCTGTTGATGCGGTTACCATGATGATGAAGGATAAGGCTTTCGGTAATGCCGGTAATTTGGTGGTTATTGAAGAATATTTAGAAGGGGAAGAAGCTTCCCTGCTGGCCTTTACTGATGGCATTACCGTTGTTCCTATGGTGGCAGCTCAGGATCATAAACGGATATTTGACAATGATCAAGGCCCCAATACCGGCGGTATGGGGACATATGCCCCTGCTCCGGTTGTTACTCAAGCTGTGCGGGAACAAGTATGGCGGGAGGTATTGCAGCCGGTTGTTGATGGGCTGCGTCAAGAAGGCATTATCTATAAAGGGTGTTTGTATGCCGGGTTGATGATTACGGCTCAGGGGCCTAAAGTCATTGAATTTAATGCGCGTTTTGGTGATCCGGAGACCCAGGTGGTATTGCCGCTGTTACAGAGTGATTTGGTTGATATTATGGAAGCTTGCGTTGATGGCAAGCTAGCTGAAATACCTATCGAATGGGACAACAAGGCTGCTGTTTGTGTTGTCCTGGCCGCCGGTGGTTATCCGGGCAATTATAATAAAGGCGATAGCATTACCGGTTTGGATAAAGCCGAAGCCCAGGAAGCAATGGTATTTCATGCCGGCACAGGAACTAAGAACGATCAGGTTGTGACTCAGGGTGGCCGGGTACTTGGTGTGACTGCTGTTGCCGATAATCTTCGGGCGGCGGTAGATAAGGTATATCAGGCTGTACCAGCAATTACCTTTGACGGTATGCAGTATCGCAAAGATATTGCGCATAGAGCCTTTAATCGAAACGACAAGTGATAACACCGCACTAGGTGGCAAGCTCGTCATTTCTTCCCATAAAGGAGTGCGTACTTTGGATGCTGGTGTAACAGTCATTAATATAGTTGTTATAGTAGTTACTATTGTAAGTATTGTTCTGACTGCTATTGGTTTACCAGGCAACTGGCTGATTTTTTTTGCGGCTCTATTCTATGGCTATTTGGAAAGCTTTATTCACATGGATAGCACGGTTTTATTGGTGCTTTTTGGCGCCGTATTAACCGGAGAATTGGCCGAATTTGTGGCTGGATCATTGGGGGCTAAAAAAGAGAACGCCTCGCGGACAGCCATTTTGGCCGCTTTTATCGGCGGTATTGCTGGCGGAATCATAGGGACAGGGATTATGCCAGGGCTTGGTTCTATCGCTGGGGCAATTGGCGGATCATTTGCCTCCGGATACGCAGCTGAGTATCTGGTTACCGGCAATAGGGAAAAAGCGACCCGGGTAGCCAAAAGCATTATTGTTGGCCAAACGCTGGGCTTACTCTTTAAGCTGGCAATAGCCATTGGCATGGTAGCTCTGATTATTTCACAATTAACGTGGTCGGGTTGAGGGGGGCGGAGGTACTATGAAACGTAAGCAAATATTGGATGCCGCTTATACTGTTTTCTCCCGAAAGGGCTATCACCGGGCCACCGTTGATGAAATAATTGCGCTGGCAGACACTGGCAAGGGGACGGTATATAAGTACTTTGTTAATAAAGAACAGCTTTTCTATACACTGATAACCGAACGTAGTGCAGATTTCGAGAACGAACTCAAAAGGATTGCTGCTCTTACCGAACCATCCTTAAGTAAAGTACAAAAGGCGATTAAGTTATTTTTGGAGTTTTATGTTGCAAACGGTGATTTGTGGCGGGTACTTATGCATGAGATGCGCGGCTTAGGTCATGAAGAACCGTCTAGCTTTACTGAGGAGCAGCGTAAAAAATATCGCGAACGGTTTTGTCAGACCATTGGCATATTGCATACCATCTTGCAAGAGGGGATTGAACAGGGAACTATCCGTGACTGTGATATCAATAAAGCCGCTCATGGTTTATTCAGTGTCATTGTTATGATGGTATTTCAAGGGTTTGTTGATGATAACCGGGAATCTATTGATGAGGCGGCCAATCGTATTGCCGATATTTTTCTCTATGGTGTAGCTGCACGTTAGAAATAATTCTAGAATATAATTTTGTGAATAAAAAATAGTGAGTCAGGGAAATTTCCCCGACTCACTATTTTAACGTAAGCTAGAATGCTGGTACAATGGCACCTTGATATTTTTCATTAATAAACTTTTTCACTTCTTCTGAAGTTAACGCTTTGGTAAGCTTTTGAATTTCAGGGCGGTTTTCATCGCCTTTACGGACAGTTAGGATATTAACATAAGGAGAATCTTTTTGCTCAATAAATAATGCATCTTTAGCAGGAACAAGCTTAGCTTCCAGTGCATAGTTAGTGTTAATAACAGCTAAAGTAAGATCATCAAGGGAACGAGGCAGTTGGGCAGCTTCCAGTTCGCGGATTTTGGCGTTTTTGGGGTTTTCAGTGATGTCTTTAACCGTAGCAGTAACACCGGCGCCTTCTTTCAGTTTAATAATGCCGGCTTTGGCTAAGAGTGCCAGGGCACGACCGCCATTAGTGGGATCATTGGGGATACCGATTTCTGCACCGTTTTGCAGGTCGTTAAGGTTTTTAACTTTTTTGGAGTACACACCCATTGGTTCGATATGTACGGCAGCGGTGTAAGTCAGGTCAAGCTTGCGTTCAGCGCTAAATTTGGTTAAATAGGGAATGTGCTGGAAAAAGTTAGCATCTAATTCTTTTTCCGCCACAGCCATGTTCGGACGGACATAGTCGCTCATCTCAACAATAACCAGGTTAATGCCTTCTTTTTCAAGAATTGGTTTGACAACATTGAGAATTTCGGCATGCGGCAAGGGGGTAGCGCCAACTTTAATGGTTTTCTTATCTGCTGCTGATGGGGCAGGGGTGCTTTTGCTGCCGCAGCCGGCAATAAAAGAAGAGAGGGCTAATACGGCGATAACCAACAATAGGGTAAGCTTTTTCATAAAGTTATTCCTCCTAAGATTCTTTTGTAATGATAATAAAGACAGATACAAAATATTGCTTAGCAAAATCTCCTTTCGCAAAATTTAATAAGCCCCTTCGGCAGTCCGAAGAGGCTTGGTGTCCCAGTTCTTCATCTGCCAGGAATTAATCCTGTGGAATTAGCACCGTTCGCATATGCGATGGTTGCCGCGGCGTCATCGGGCCATTCCCTCAACCAGCTCTTGATGAACTATATTAATTTTATGGATTTTATATTAACATGAGCGGAGGATGGCTGTCAACAAAAACTAAGGTATTTATGTGCCGGAAAAGGGAATTATATATTATATTTTAATTAAATAAAGTAGTAAAGAAGGAAAATGAGGGATAGTAGCGAATGAAGAATACATTAGCAAGTATTTACAGGGAGGCTAGCAGTATGCCTGCAAATCCTAAATTAAAAGATGGTCTTACCGATCAGCTGTTTCAAGGAATTTTATCGTTATCCAGTGAGGAGGAATGTTATCAGTTTTTTGAAGACGTATGTACAATTGGTGAACTAAAGGCCATGGCACAACGCTTGGAAGTGGCGCGGTTGTTAAAAGCAGGCGTCATTTATGACGATATTGTGGCTGCTACAGGCGCCAGCACTGCGACAATTAGCAGGGTGAAACGCTGTTTATATTATGGGGCTGATGGCTATAAGACTGTGCTAGACAAGTTGGAAAGCTCGAAAGCCGCTGACTAGAATGGAGTGTACACAAATGAACAGAAACAATTTTGTGCCGCAGATTCCCTATGGAACAAAGGATTTGCTGCCGCGAGAAGCAAAACAAAAACGCATTGTCGAAGGAGCTCTTGCTGAGTTGTTTTCTTGTTGGGGTTATGATGAAGTAGTGACGCCAACTTTTGAATATATGGAAACCATGACACTAGGGACTGGCAATGCTATTCAAGAGCATGTATTTAAATTTTTTGATAAAAATAATCGTACGTTAGCTCTGCGTCCTGATATGACAACACCGATTGCCCGGGTAGCTGCGACAAGATTCAAAGAAAGGCCGCTGCCGCTTAGACTATTTTATCTTACCAATGTATTTAGGCATGAGCAGGCGCAGGCAGGACGACAATGTGAGTTTTACCAGGCTGGAGTTGAGCTTTTAGGGGCGCCAGAGCCAGCTGCCGATGCGGAGATTATTGCGCTTGCAGTAGAAGCTATGCTGGAGGCAGGTCTAACCAATTTCCAAATAGGATTAGGCCAGGTTGCTTTTATCAATGGCATTATGGCTGAGAGTGGCCTAAACTTACAGGAGCAGCAACGAGTAAAATATGCGATGGTTTCCCGTGATTTAGTAGGACTTGGTGAGATTTTGGCACAAAGCAATCTTACTCAAGCCGCGCGGGAATTACTCCAACAAATTCCACTCTTGCATGGGCGGGAGGATATGCTTAATGATGCGTACCGGTTAGTCAACAACGATCTTAGCCAAAGTGCGCTGGATAATTTGGCCGATATCCACAGGCTCCTGACAGGTTATGGTGTTGGTCAATACGTCAATTTTGATTTGGGCATTATTCGGGACTTTGATTATTATACTGGTATGGTCTTTGAGGGCTATACACCAGGTTTAGGTTTCCCATTATGTGGTGGGGGTCGTTATGACACCATGTTAGCATCGTTTGGTGTTGCCAATCCAGCCACCGGTTTTGCTCTAGGCATCGAAAGAATACTGCTAGCGCTGGAGCGGCAAGGAATTGGCGTCAGTGTGCAAGGTAAAGATATCTATGTTGCCTGGACGGAGGGCAAGCTTACCGAGGCTATCAAAACTGCTAAAAAGTATCGTAAAGCAGGCCGCCGTGCTGAACTGGCATTGTCTGGTTGTTCTTTGCCTGCCGCACAAGCAGTAGCTAAAGAACAGGGCTATGAAGAATTGATTTATATTGAATAAACGCGTTAAACAGGTTGTTGCCGCGCTTACCGCCCGGATAGAAGAACGCGATCAAATTTTTATTGATAAGTATCTGAGCAAAGCGGAGGCCGCTTTCTTTGAGCAGATGAATCTGCCTGACCAGCGGCATGCCTTGAATGTGGCGTATACAGCGCTAGCGCTTGTCGCCGATCAAAAGCATATCGACCAAGACTTATTGGTAAAATGCGCGATCTTGCATGATGTTGGCAAGGTGAAAGGCGATGTCAGTACAGCGGATAAGATCATTACTGTGATATTAGATACGTTTATGCCACAGTGGGCGAAGTCATGGGGGCGAGAAGGGCGGGGCGGAAAAATAGCTAATCTGCGCCATGCTGTCTATATTTATTATAACCATGCCGCTCGCGGATCTGCTATGCTGGCAGCAGCAGGCATGCCCTTAAGTATAACCGAAATTATTGCCAGACATCATGAAGCTCCGGCAGTTGGTGAACCACCGGAGCTTACACTGCTCAGAGCTGCCGATAACCTAAATTAATAGCCTTTTGTCTTATCAACAAGGTTTATCATATCCCGACCCTGGCTAAAACGGATGAGGTTATCAGCAAACAGCTTAATGGCTCGGTCAAGATAGGCCGGTGATAAGGCGGCAACATGCGGTGTAATAATGACATTAGGCATAGTCCACAGCGGACTGGACTCCGGCAGGGGTTCATGTGTAAATACATCAAGACCGGCTCCGCGAATTAGCTTTTGCTCCAGGGCTGTGACCAGATCGGCCTCATTCACAATAGCGCCCCGGGCAATGTTAAACAGATAAGCTGAAGGCTTCATAACGCTAAATTGCTTGAGTCCAAGTAGATTTTCAGTATTCTCAGTCAGTGGTAAGGCAATGACGACGAAGTCGGCCTGGGCTAGCATTTCCAGCATACTATCTTGATCAGGCGGATATAGTTTGTCTACGAATAACTCAGTAGTCATTTCCTGTTTGCTGGCAATGACATTCATGCCCAGCGCTTTGGCTTTTTTCGCAATTTCGCGGCCAATAGCGCCTAGGCCGATAATGGCAAGAGTGTGTTCGTGTAATTCGTTGGTGGGTACTCGCTTCCAAGTTTTCGCCTGTTGCTGACGAATACTCAAATTAAGTCCCCTGCTAAAAGCTAGCATCAGAGCAAGTACATGTTCAGAGACCGGAATACCGTGGATGCCCTTAGAATTGGTGAGGAGGGTGTCGGCTGTTTGAATTTCCGGGAAGATCAGTTTTTCAACACCGGCACTTAATGCATGAATCCATTCCAAGTGAGGGGCGGCTTGATACAGGTGACGAGTTTCTGCCCAGCCCCAGGTTGCCAGAATATGACACTCAGGCATATGTTCACGAATGGTCTTTTCATCACAAACGATTATATTTACATTAGGCTCAGCGGCTGTAATTAGTTCTTTATGCCGGTCAGCCAGTGGATTGAATACAACAATATTCAAAGTACCCATAGTAACCCCCCCTATATAAGGTTATTATCTTGCCAACTACTTCTACATATACAGAGCGTTTTCCTACCTATCTCGCTTGTGGTAAAGAATTTTGCAATCACAGGTAGTGTATTAATGAAAAATTGGGTTTGTGTATTGACGTTGGCAATGCATGGTGTTAATATATTATCATGTTAATCCTTTAATTAATTAAAGAATAAATAGGAGGCATATCATGACCTCAAATGATATGGATTATTTAACAATAGCCTTGCCTAAAGGTAAACTCTTTGATCTTTCCGCAAATATGTTGGCCAAAATCGGCTATACGGCCGAAGGCCTTAGCGAAAACTCGCGTAAATTGGTTATTGCCAATGAGGCCGAGAAAATCCGGTTTATCATCACTAAAACCGCTGATTTGCCTACCTATGTAGAGTATGGTGCCGCTGATATTGGGATAATTGGCAAGGATGTGCTGCTAGAAGAAAGCAAGGATGTTTATGAACTGCTTGATTTAAAATTTGGTTTTTGCCGGATGATGGTAGCCGTTCCCCAGGCACTTAAACAAGAAAAATTAAGTGACTATGCTCATATGCGGGTAGCCACTAAATATCCGCGGATCGCTGAAAACTTTTTTCATAGTGTTGGCATTCAGATGGAGATTATCAAGCTTAACGGTTCTATTGAATTAGCACCTATTGTGGGGTTGGCTGAGGTCATTGTGGACTTAGTGGAAACTGGTCGTACTCTGAAGGAAAATAACCTGATAGAAATTGCCCAGATTCATCCGGCAACAGCCAGGTTTATTGCTAACCGGGTGAGCTTTAAAATGAAGTTTGATCGTATTAACAAAATGGTAGAAGGCTTAAAAGCGCTTGTAGAAAGTGAGGTTAAGGCATGAAACGCATTCACAGTAGTTTTTTTAGCAAAGAAGAAATAGCAGAAATACTGGAAAAACCGTCTTTTGATAAAATAGTACTCAGTGCTGGAGGACGTGCCAAAGTAAAGGAAACCTTCGGTGAGGATTTGTCAGCCCAGCAGGTAGTTGAGCGTATTGTCGAAGCGGTACGGCGCGAAGGAAATGCCGCTGTTTTAAAATATACTAAGTTAATTGACGGTGCAGATTTCACCGCCGAAACATTGGAGGTAACCCAAGCTGAGATTGAAAGAGCTATTGCCGGAGCCGACAAGGAAGTAGTTTCGGCACTCGAAGCAGCGGTAGCTAATGTGAAACGCTTTCATGCTGAGCAATTGCCTAAATCTTGGTTTTCTGAGCGGGAACAGGGTGCGATCTTAGGCCAGAAATGTACACCGCTTGACAGGGTTGGCATTTATGTTCCAGGCGGTACGGCTGCGTATCCGTCTTCTGTGATTATGAATGCTGTACCGGCAGCAGTGGCCGGGGTAAAAGAGATTATTATGGTTGTGCCGCCAAGCCTGGAAGGCGCGGTCAATCCCTATGTACTTGCGGCGGCAAAGCTGGCCGGTGTTACCAAAATATTTAAGGTAGGCGGCGCTCAGGCAGTAGCTGCACTAGCCTTCGGTACTGAGACTATTCCCAAAGTGGATAAGATTACCGGGCCGGGTAATATTTTTGTTACCTTGGCTAAGAAAGCGGTTTATGGGCATGTCGATATTGATATGCTGGCCGGTCCAAGTGAGATTCTGATTGTGGCAGATAGTACCGCAGACCCCAAGTATGTGGCGGCAGATATGCTTAGCCAGGCCGAGCATGATGTGCTGGCATCAAGTATTCTTATTACCGACAGTACCGATTTATCTGTACAAGTAGAAAAAGAAGTGGAACGCCAACTGGCTGCATTAAGCCGTAGAGATATTGCTGCCCAGGCGATCGAAGATAATAGTTTTATTCTCATCACCAAAGACATTTATGAAGCCATTGAACTGGCTAATATTTCCGCCCCCGAACACTTGGAATTATTAACGGCTGAGCCGTTTAAACTGCTACCTTATGTGCGGCATGCCGGAGCTATCTTCATGGGAGCCTATTCACCGGAACCGCTGGGCGATTATTTTGCCGGGCCTAATCATGTATTGCCGACTGGCGGTACAGCACGTTTTTATTCGGTGCTCAATGTAGAAACCTTTATGAAAAAAAGCAGTATTATTGCCTATACTCAGGAAGCCCTGGCAGCTGTCAGCGGCCAGATAATCAAGCTAGCTGAAGCAGAGGGACTGACAGCGCATGCTAATGCTGTAAGATTGAGGGGGAATTAATATGATTGCACCTCGCAGCGGGCTTGAGGTATTACCAACATATTCTGTGGAAGAGATGGAGTGGCCTGTCAGACTTGATGCTAATGAGAGCCCAAACGATATGCCCCCGGCGATCAAAGCCAAGGTTATGGAAAAACTATCTGCATTGCCCTTTAATCGCTATCCCGAATTGACTGCGCAATCGCTAAAGGAGACCATTGCCGCCGGGTTTGGCGTGAAAGCCGCTAATGTTCTTGTCGGCAATGGCTCCAGTGAAATTTTGGAGAAATTGTGTTTTGCTTTTGGCGGTGCCGGCCGCAGTATTGTATATCCCACGCCGTCGTTTTCTATGTATGGCATTTATGTCAAGTTGGCTGACAGCCAGCCGGTACCGGTGCCACTTAATGCTGATTACACTCTGGATGCAGATAAATTATTGGCAGCTTCCAACCAGGCTGAAGCCAGCGTGATTTTGTTGTGTAATCCCAATAATCCGACAGGCGGGGTATTGCCGCCAGAGCAGATTGAATATATTGTGGCCAATACCAAGAGCCTTGTGGTTATTGATGAAGCCTATTATGAGTTTTATGGCAAAACTTCAATCGATTTGCTGGATAAGTATCAGAATGTTGCCATAGCCCGCACCTTTTCCAAAGCCTACGGCCTGGCATCTGCGCGGATTGGGTTTCTCCTGACAAATGAGAGCATCGCCGAGGTACTTGGTAAAGTACTCTTGCCTTACAGTGTAAATTCTTTGACACTTATAGTGGCTGAGATTGTATTTAACATGCGCCAGGAGTATACTGCCAGTATCGAAGCTAATAGCCGTGAGCGCGCCCGAATGACGGCGGCGCTTAGCGCACTTGACGGTGTGACTGTATATCCGTCGCATACCAATTTCCTGCTGGTTAAGAGTGATAATATAGCAGCTATGGCTAAGAGCCTTAGTGCCAAAGGGATTGGTATTCGTGATTTCAGTACAGCGCCCGGACTTACTAACTGCATCCGAATTGGCGTGGGAACGCCGGTGGAGAATAATGCTGTATTGGAGGCGCTTACTGTATGAGCCGAACTGCCAGCTTAGAACGAATTACCGGGGAAACCGCCATAAAAGTAACTTTACATCTTGACGGCAGTGGTCAGTCTCAGAGTAAGACAGGTATTGGTTTTTTTGACCATATGCTGATATTATTTGGCAAACATGGTCTGTTTGATTTGACAGTAGAAGCTAACGGCGATATTCATGTTGATGGACACCACACGGTAGAAGACACCGGCATTGTTTTGGGACAGGCGTTAGCCCAGGCTTTGGGTAACAAAGCCGGGATCAAACGTTATGGAACAGCCTTTGTTCCCATGGACGAAGCGCTGGTAATGGTATCGCTTGATATTAGCGGACGCCCTTATCTGGTGTTTGATGCAGTACTGCCAAGTGAACAAGTTGGTCAGTTTGACAGTGAATTAACCGAGGAGTTTTTGCGGGCACTTAGTGTGCATGCTGGGCTTACGCTGCATGTGCGGTTATTGTCAGGCAAGAATACCCATCATATTATTGAAGCTATCTTTAAGGCATTAGGCCGGGCACTGGATGAAGCCACACGGCTAGATGACAGAATCAAGGGTGTAATGTCAACTAAAGGAATGCTATAGAGAGAAAAGCGAGTCAGTGCGAGCAGTAGCGTGGCAATCTCACTTATAGTAATTAGAATAAAGGAGGCTTAGCGATGGCTCTTGCGACCTTAGCAATTATTGATTATGGTATGGGCAATTTGCATAGTGTGTCCAAGGCGTTAGCCAAGTTGAATACCGAAAACGGGAGCCGGTATGATATTGTTGTTACCAGCGATCCGGCAGTCATAAATAGTGCCGCCAAGGTAGTATTGCCCGGGGTTGGGGCATTTGGCGACTGCATGGCAAATCTACAGAGTTATGGTCTTGTTAATGTCATTAAAGAAGTGGCAGGGCGGGGCACAAGCTTTCTCGGGATTTGCCTTGGCTTGCAGTTGTTATTTGATGGCAGCGAAGAAGATCCTGGTGTGCCAGGACTAGGAATTATGCCAGGAATGGTGCGCAAAATAATCGCACCCGAACTTAAAATTCCGCATATGGGCTGGAACAGCCTGGAGTTTAGGACACCAAGTCCGCTATTTACCGGGCTGAATGCAACTCCTTATGTTTATTTCGTTCATAGCTACCATGCTGTGCCTGAGAATCAGGATGTTGTTACGGCTGTGACTGAGTACGGCAGCGCTGTTACTGCTGCCGTAGGCTGCGGTAACGTGCAGGCAGTCCAGTTTCATCCCGAAAAATCAAGTGCAACAGGGTTAGGTATTTTGGCTAACTTTATTAGGAGTTGAGATTATGATTATATATCCAGCAATCGATATTCGCGGCGGGCGCTGTGTCCGTCTGACCGAAGGGCGATTTGATAAGGAAACTGTGTTTGCCGATAACCCTGCCGATATGGCGCTTAAATGGGCTGAAGCCGGGGCGGAATACTTGCATGTTGTTGATTTAGACGGCGCACTGGCAGGCAAGTCGGTGAATCTTGCAGTGGTAAGCACTATTGTGAAGTCTGTGAATATTCCGGTACAACTAGGCGGCGGTATTCGCACCCTTGATAATATTGAAGAGGTGCTTGAGGCTGGTGTTAGCAGGGTAATACTGGGGTCTGTTGCTGTTCGTAATCCAGAGCTTGTACGCGAGGCTTGCCGTAAGTTTGGCAGTCAGATAGTTGTGGGGATAGATGCCCGCGATGGACAGGCCGCTGTTGACGGCTGGGAAGTGTCAGGCGGTGTGGGCGCAGAGGAACTGGCTAAGAAAATGGCAGAGGCTGGCGTTGCCCGGATCATTTATACTGATATCTCTCGGGATGGTACCCTGCAGGGTGTTAATGTAGCGGCAACGGCTTCGCTAGCGAAGGCGGCTGGGATTCCGGTTATCGCCTCCGGTGGTGTGAAAAGCCTTGAGGATATTACTGCGCTCAAAGCCGCCAATACCCAGGGTGGTATTGAGGGTGTTATTGTCGGTAAAGCCATCTACACTGGTGCTGTTGATGTAGCGGCAGCCATTCGTTTAGCCAAGGAGTGATAATGTAATGTATACGAAACGAATTATTCCCTGCCTGGATGTTAAAGACGGGCGGGTGGTAAAAGGTACTAATTTCGTTGGACTACGCGATGCCGGCGATCCGGTGGAACTGGCTAAGGTGTATGATGTTAAGCTGGCTGACGAACTGGTTTTCCTCGATATTACTGCTTCTTCCGATGAACGCAAGACTATGGTAGAGGTAGTAGGGGAAGTAGCCGCGCAAGTGTTTATCCCCTTCACGGTAGGCGGTGGTATCCGGACAGTGGAAGATATCCGGACAATGCTTAATGCCGGAGCCGATAAGGTTTCGCTAAATACGGCAGCTGTCAAGAACCCTGAACTCTTGGCCGAAGGCGCCAAACGCTTTGGCAGTCAGTGCATTGTCCTGGCTGTCGATGCCCGCCAGTCCGGACAGGATACTTGGGAAGTATATATTAATGGCGGACGTACGCCAACCGGTATCGATGTATTAGAATGGGTTAAACGTGCTACGGCACTGGGTGCAGGGGAAATTCTTCTGACAAGTATGGATAAAGACGGTACCAAGGATGGTTACGATATTCCCCTGACCCGAGCGGTATCGGAAGCTGTCAATGTGCCGGTCATCGCGTCAGGCGGAGCAGGTGAGATGGAACATTTCTATGAAGTACTAACTGCCGGTAAAGCTGATGCAGTACTGGCAGCATCAGTATTCCATTATGGCCAGTTTACGGTTGGCCAGGTTAAGGAATATCTTAAATCCCGTGGGGTAGAGGTGAGATTATGATAGATAAAGTAAAATTCGATGCTAGCGGCTTGGCTCCGGCGATTATTCAAGACGAGGCTTCCGGAACCGTACTCATGTTAGCTTATATGAATGCCGAATCCTTAACTAAAACGTTAGAAACCGGTGTAACTTGGTTTTATAGCCGTAGCCGTAAAGCGCTCTGGCAGAAGGGTGAAGCCTCCGGTCATGTGCAAGCGGTTAAGGAAATGTATTATGACTGTGATGCTGATACCATTTTGGTTAAGGTAAACCAAACCGGTGTGGCCTGCCATGAAGGCACTTTCTCGTGTTTTAGCCGCAGGCTGGATACAGAAACTGAGCAGGCGGCAAAACTGGTCGATCCGGATAAAGTGTATAAAGAGCCGCTGGCCGGCGTTTTATATGAACTTTATAATGTCATCAATGACCGTAAACACAACCCCAAAGAAGGTTCTTATACCAACTACCTATTTGAAAAAGGACAGGATAAAATTCTTAAAAAAGTCGGCGAAGAAGCAGCTGAAACCATCATTGCTTCTAAAAACAACGATAAGGCCGAGATACTGTATGAGATGGCTGATCTCTGGTATCACTGCCTGGTACTACTTGCCAACCACACTATTACGCCAAGTGAGCTGTTCGAGGAACTCAAGAAACGCAGGAAGTAAGTAGATATAATACTGAATTGATGAGAAGAGGCTTTGGAATCTGTACTTGGTCTAGGATTCTAAGGCCTTCTTTAATTATAAACAGTAATTTTGTTTGTGCTATTTATAGAAGAAAAAATTGACACAGCAATTAATTTGCGTGTAAACTATATATAGATGTATAGATTTCCGGGCATATCGCGTATATGCTTGTAAAGGACGGTTATTATGAAAGCTCGTGAGAACCTAATACCGGTGTATTACCGCTTAGCCGATGATATAAAACAGCAAATTGAAACTGGCGTTTTAAAAGACGGAGACCTGATTCCGACGGAGGTACAGCTTGGTGAGCAATATGGTATAAGTCGCATGACTGTACGGCAAGGAATTTCTCTGCTGGCAGAGGCTGGTTTAATTACTACAGTCAAAGGTAAAGGCAGTTTTGTTACCCTCCCTCGTCTAAATCAATTGGTTATTGATCTGAAAAATAGTAGTACTGGGAAAGAGCGGTTACATTATAAGCTTATCGGTGTCAACTTAATTCGTAACAACCTGGAATTAGCCCGAGATTTGGGTTTTACCGGGGAAACAAACGTGATTACTGTAAAACGCTTGTTAATTAAAGAAAATGTACCTGTAGCTATTGAGGAAAAATTCCTGCGCTACCAAAAAGGTAAACCCTTATTAGAGACACAGTTGGAATATGCGGATTTTCCGGAATTGGTTGCTAAACATCAGGACAGTGTACCTGTACGCAATGATATGGTCATATCAGTGGCGGCCTTGTCTAACGAACAAGCCAAATTGTTAGAAGCGCACGACATGCTTCCGGCACTGGTAGTAAAACAAGTTATTTATGCTAAAGATGACAAACCGCTGGGAGTATCCATCATGGTTTGTCATAAAGACAGATTTGAATTAACGGCTACCTCATATCCACTATCAGGAAAGTTGTGAGATTATGCTAAATTTATACAGGGGTCGATTATTGGGCAACCTCCTGTAATATAGTTAATGAAGGAGGTTTAATAAGCTTATAGCTAGCTTTTTAAACCTCCTTTTATAATTAGCTTATTTGCTGGTGCTTACATTTTCAAGTACCTTCAAAAAAAGTGAGACGGCGGGGTTGTGATGACTTTTTTTCCATGCAGCGACAATATTGCTATAAGCATCTTCCCCTAGCATGTCAACAATTGAAATGCTAGGGGGAATAGCACGGAGTAAAGCCGGATTTTTTGACATAAATGAAACACCTAGACCTGCTTCGACCATCCAATGCACGCTTTCCATGCGGGTTGTTTTATTAGGTATATCTGGAACAAAACCTCTTTTTTTACAAAAATCTATAAACCATTCGAAGGCCTGCTTGCATTCTGTTTCATAGAGTAAAATAAAAGGGTCTTGGGCTAACAGCGAAATATCAATTGCAGTTTCACCAGCGTAAGGGTGATCACTTGGCAAGAGAAAGCATAAGGGGCTACGGTGAATCAATCGCTGCATAAATTGACTATCTGGCAAGTCATTTCCCAACATGACAATAAAGCCAAGATCTACTTCTTCCCGGTCTAACTCTTCTTTTATCATTTTAAGAGTAAGTATTCGAATATCAATACTGATTTGTGGGTATAGAGCCCTGAATCTTTTTAGAGCATGCGGCAGAAAAGGACTTTCAATTCCAAAACAGCCAATTCTTAGGCTGCCGCGGATACCACGTTGCGCTTGCTGAGTTTTTTCAATGACTTCGCCTACCTTCTCAATAAGACTATTGCCTTCGCGCAATAGTGTCTTTCCTGCTGGTGTTAATTCCAAAGAGCGGTGATTGCGAATAAACAATTCTACGCCCAATTCTTCTTCAAGCTCGGCAATTTGTTTACTTAATGCTGACTGTCCTATATATATTCGTTTGGCTGCTTCAGTAAAACTTAGATATTGTGCAACCATTAGAAAAGAACGCAGACTGCGTATGTCCATGTTAAATCCCCCTGCTTTCAACAAACTGTCTATAATAATAATAATATAGCTGACACTAAAATGATAGTGTTGATAAATTTTCTATGCTTGTTAGGAATAGCTCGCGGAATTATAGGAATTTGACGAAATTATCAGGCAAGGCTACTATTAGTAATATAAAAATTTCAGAGGAGTGGATAACGTGAAGACACCACAACAATTACTGCAGGAACGTACCGAAAGATTGAGAAAAACCATTGCTTTTGAGCAAACAGACCGTACTCCTGTTATAGTCGCAGGGGACGCTGTTTTTGCAAGACATGTAGGCATGAAACTGTCAGAGTTTGTTTCAAATATGAAAGCTTCCCATGAAGCAATTTTAACTTCATTTAAAGATTTAGGTGATGTCGATGGAACAGGCAGCACTTATGCGACCGCCACAATTTTTCCGTTAATATTTTATTCGAAAGTCAAATTGCCTGGGCGTGAGCTTCCAGATGATACTCCGTGGCAGCTTGATGAGCAGGAATTAATGACAGTGGAAGATTATGATACTATTCTGAATAAAGGCTGGAAAGCTTTTAGCGAGGATTATCTGAAAAACCGGGTAGGCTTTGATCTTGATTCGATCCGGGAGCAATTGAAGGATGTCCCGCAATTTATTAAAGATTTTGAGGATGCCGGCATTGTAGTATATTCTCCTAAAGCATCTTCCACAGTAAATGAATTTTTGGGCGGCGGCCGGTCGTTCCCTAAATTTATGAAAGATATGTTTAAAATGCCTGACAAGGTTGAGGCTGTTTTAGATGTTATTCTGGAAGAAAATCTAGCAGAATTACGTCAGCAAATACGAGCCATTAAACCTATGGTTGTCTTTATGTCACCAGCGCGGGGAGCTAGTGAGTTCTTTTCTCCGAAGATCTGGCAGCGTTTTGTCTGGAAGTATCTAAAGGCAGCTGCTGAGGCAATTGTTGAAGAAGGGGCAATAGCAGACCTTCATATTGATGGTAACTGGGAGCGCGATTTGGAATTCTTCAAAAGCTTACCTAGACAGAAATGTATCTTTGAGTGCGATGGTGCTACCAATATCTATAAGATAAGAGAGGTTCTCGGCGATCATATGTGTATTAAAGGGGATGTCCCTGCTGCCATGTTGGCACTTGGTACCCCTGACGATGTATATAACTATTCTACCAAATTGATTAAAGATATGGGAAAAGGATTTATTCTTGCTTCCGGTTGTACTATACCGCCAAATGCAAAATTTGAAAATATTAAGGCTATGGTTGCTGCCGCTTCAGGTAAGTAATTGTATTGTTAATACAGTTTCTTACGAAGATTTATCCTAATTTATACTGAAGGTAGACAGAAAGACAAAAGAACCAGGAACTGAGTTATATGGTGATCCTGGTTCTTTATATTTATAACAATGACCTTATTTCATTTAATGAACGATTAATTTATAGAAAACAAAGGGGACGAGTGCTGTAAAAAAAGCAGCACGTTTCAATTGACAAAATTAATAATGTACATGTAAGATATAGATGTATAGATAGAGAAGACATACATTTGGGAGTATCCATCATGGTTTGTCATAAAGACAGATTTGAATTAACGGCTACCTCATATCCAGTTTCAGGAAGGTTGTGAGATTTATGCTGAAAATCCAGAAAATGCTGGTTGGTGCTATGGCAAGACTGGACGAAACCATGGTAATGAATCTTGTTAAACAAGGTCTTGAAATGGGGATTAATCCCTATGTTTTATTGGAGGAAATCAGGCAGGGGACTGACCGAGTAGGTGAGCTTTATAGTAAAGGGGAGTATTTTTTATCAGACCTTATTATGGCGTCTGAAATTTTTAAAGATGTACTAGCCCTGGTAAATCAAGACAGAGTAGTTAACGCTATCTCTTCGTATCCTACTGTCGTATTTGGTACAGTGGCAGATGACATTCACGATATTGGCAAAAATATTACAACAGGTATTATGCGTTATAATGGCTTCGATATTTGTGATTTGGGAGTTAATGTTCGCGGAGAAAAATTTATTGAAGCTGTCAAACTACACAATAGCCGGGTTGTTTGTTTAACCGGACTGATTACCGAAGCGTTTGATTCTATGAAAAATACCATTACACTTCTAGAAGAAACCGAGCTGCGTTCCCGGACTACGGTAATTATAGGCGGTTTAGTCAATGAAAGCGTAAGAAAATATACAGGTGCGGATTATTGGGCTACCGACTGTGGCAAGGTAATCGAATTGTGCCGGAATATCTTTGTGACTAATAGGCGAATCGTTCAGTCGTCGTAAAGGAAGTGGTCAGATGGGGACTGCAATACTGGCTTGCCAGACACTCCAAGCGGAGCTTGCACTTGCAGTACAGAAAACCAAGGTGGATTTCCCCATTATATATGTTGAATCAGGTCTGCATTACACACCAGATTTATTACACAAAAGAATTCAAGAAGAAATAAATCGGATAGACAATGTTGACACAATATTACTTTTATTTGGGTATTGCGGGAATAGTTTGCTTGGTATTAAATCAGATAAGGCCAGACTAGTGCTACCCAAAGTCGATGATTGTATTCCGCTACTTTTAGGTTCTTGTGAAGTCCGGAAAAATATATCGAAAGAGATGGGGACATATTTTTTAACCAAAGGCTGGTTAGATTACGAGAATAACCTGATTAAAGAATATGAGCGTTGTATCGAGCGCTATGGGCAGAGTAGAACCTCAAAAATAATGAAAATTATGCTGGGGCATTATAAACGCTTTATGCTAATAGATACAGGCGCTTATTCATTGGATAGTGTGCTGACGCAGACGCAGGATATTGCGGGGAAACTTAATCTGTGTCATGCTGTCACACCTGGGTCATTACGCTTATTTTATAAGTTGCTGCAAGGGGAGTGGGATGAGGAATTCCTGGTGCTTGAACCAGGAGAGGCTGTTACAATAACTGATATTTGCGGTGGTAATGATGCTACTCAGACTCAATTTACTCAAGGAGCATCTTTGGCTATTTTGCCCTAAACAAAAACAACGTTCTAAATCCAATTAGGATTCAGAACGTTGTTTTTGTAATGAAAGTATAATTACGGGAAAAGTAAAAAAATATTGACAAGTTAATTAGTTTTAGTTAGTCTATATATAGATGTATATACAAATCGTGTCTCTAAAAGAGATGTTTTGTTGCTTTGCTCTCTTAAGATAGATGTTGGTGTAAATAGTAAGCGATGTAACTATTTTTTAAAAGTTTATCTTTTAACATTTTGTGATCGAGAGGAGTATAGGGGGGCAACTACAAGTGGAGAATAGTTTTTATAATGAACTGGTAAATGAAGCAATTGCTGCAAAAGCAAACCATGCTGCCATTATTGAGGTAGAAAAAATTAAATTTGTTGAAGATTTTAGAAAAGCCTGTGAGCAAAATGTTTGTAGGAAATATGCTACCAATTGGATGTGTCCACCTGGCGTGGGTTCTTTTGCTGAGGGAATAGCTAAAGCAAAGCGATATCGCCATGGACTTTTATTTCAAACAGTACATCAAATGAAAAGTTCATTTGACTGGAAAGGCATGATGGCGGCGAAAAAGGTTCATGACAAAGTATTTAGGGAATTACTGGCCAATGTTAAAAATAAGCATAATCTTAAGGACATACTTCCGCTGAATGCTGGAGCCTGTGAATTTTGCGAGCGCTGTGCCTACTTGGATAACGAAAAATGTCGTTTTCCTGAAGAAGCTTTTCCATCAGTGGAAGCCTATGGAATTGATGTAATAAACCTGGAAAAATCATGTGGAATTCCGTACTATAATGGAAAAGATACAGTTTCTTATGTGGGTCTTATTTTATTTAACTAAAAGGTAATATGCGTGTACTCCAAATAGTACATATCGCGGTGAAGCGCCTGAAAAAAGTATCAAAATAGGTACAAAAACGGGATTTCTAAAAATTAAATATAGCCGCTTTTGTTGTGGTTTCTAGGAATTTGTTTATTGGCATGAAATTTGCTATAGCTTACAGAGAACATGGGATCAAAAGTACTACTTGCATGCTTGTATCATTTATGGTAAAAATATTCTTAATAGTGCATTTATTAAAAAAATTCTGAATAATACTTTTGAGGGGTGTCGGGCATGAAACTAGAAGAAATGATTAATGCTGCTGATGTTTTTCGTGACCTGAATGTATTTGATTGTTCAGTAATGGTATGTGATACAGAGGGGAGAATTCTTCATTACTCGCCTGCAAACACATTTCATGCCGAGGTGAAAATTGGCGAAATTGCCAAAGGCGGAGCGATGTTAGAATGCATCAGAACCAAAAAGAAAGTAATCACTACAATACCTACGGCAGTATACGGTATTCCATGCAAAGCTATTGTT
>JAEZVB010000051.1 GCA_023443285.1 Bacillota bacterium | reverse complement strand
GTAATCCGGGTCGTGCCGTTGACGGTGGTTGCCGATACACTGCTTGAACTTGACATGGTAATCCCCCTTTCTTGGTTTGTTTATTTACTTATGTCAAAAAATCCACAAGTGATTTACCCATAACCTTCGCACTGGTGGAAAGCGACGCTTCATAAACATACTCGGCTGTGCTTACATCGCTGTAAGACAACGCAAGATCGGCGTCTTCATTTTCGCTCATCAGCTTGGTATATGTGGTATAGTCGCTTTCCAGACGGCTTTGCGCCATATTGGCGTAGTTCATCCGTGCGCCAAGGGCGGTTTGCGCAGTAAGAATGGTCTCGTGGTTTTTGCTGAGCTCGTCAAGCATATCGGTAAGTTCATAGGAGGTAGCAGGATTGACAGTAACATTACCTGCACTGTCAACCGTTGCTGTCTTATAGCTGGTGCCGCCGTCTAAACCAATGAGAATTTTGGCAAAGGTGTCAAAAAGACTATTTAGTCCTTCACCGGTTACGTCCTGTCCTTCAACATTAACCGGCAGGCTGCTGCCAAAACCGACATTATACTGGATATCCTGCTCACCATCGGCGGCACTGTCATAGATTTTGCTGTTGTTATAAGCAGTAGTGCAGAAGCTGGTAATGGTAGCATCATCAATAGAAGCATTGATTGCCCCGCCCACGCTTAAGTATTCGCCTTTGAACAATACCCGTCCGCCTACAGAAGCCGCTTCAGTTGAAGTCTCATCAAGAGAATATGGTTCTTTGTCGGTAGCATAGCCGCCAAATACATAGCGACCGGCATAGGAAGTATTCATAATATCAAGGGCGGTTTGCCGCAGTTCAGTAATTTCGGACTTGATATCCTCCAAATCGCTGTCAGTCATTGTACCGGTGCTTGACGCCTGAGTGACAAGCTCTTTAAGCTGAATCACAACATCACCCAGATCATCAAGGGCACCCTCGGTAACCTTTTGCCAGGAGATGGCGCTCTCGACATTTTTCTGGTATTGCTCAATGTTAGCCACATAGCTGCGGTATTTGACCGCTCTTGTGGCCACAATCGGATCATCAGAGGGCAGCTGGATCTTGGACTGAGTGGTGTATTCTTCCTGCGCCTTATTTAGGCGTTCCATATTTTTGTTGATGTTCCATACGGCGTTAGCCGTCATCATGTTATTGGTTACGCGCATGCTATCCCTCCTCGTTAATCAGATACCATGTTAATAGTGGTCGCATAGATTTCGCTCCAGGTGTTCAGCATCATTGCTGAAGCATTATAGGCTTCTTCGTACTTGGTCAAATTGGCTGTCTCTTCGTTGGTCGATACACCAGAAACTGAAGCCCGGCGGGTATCAATGTTGTTAACAAAGGTACTCTGGCGACTGGCAATGGTCTCGGTATACTCGCCGATGGTACCAATGGTGGCGATGATGGAGTTCATGAACTCCTGGGGCGTGCCGGGGTTAAACATGTCAGTATCGGCCATCAGATCAATCAAATCGCTGATATTTTCGGCATTGTCAGTGCCGCCTTTATCAGAGGCGGACGCAATATAATTGGTATTCTCCAATACTTCTGCCGATAAGGAAATACTGGCAGCAGTAATTTGGGAGTAGTTGGTTAATGTGCTGCTGGACACGGCTGTACCATTATTTAGGTACGTAAAAAAGTTAATACCGGTAGATGTGTTGCCGCTAGAGTCCTCTAAGCCGTAGCCGCTGGCATGAACTCCGTTGAACGCTTGGGCCAACGTCTGAGCAAAGTTGTCAAACTGTTCCAGATAGTAGGGTATTCCTTTATATTCGGAATTGCTGCCTGTGCCGTCACGCAAATCCATGTAGGCTTGCAGCTCGCCGCCTGTCGGTTCGAAGCTGTCACTGGTTCCCTGCCATTGCAGACTATACATGCCTTCACTGTTTTCCACACATTCCAGTTGCTGGGCTTCACCATTGTTCACTAAGGTTGCGCCATTAACCGTGATGGACAGGACAATATCATCATTGCCATTGGCCAGCTTGCCGACTGTTGTCTGCGTAACATTGATACCTACCAGACCGGAAAGCTCGTCAATCAGCAGGGTGCGCTGATCTTCCAGGTCATTGGTGGATGCGCCACTGGCAGCGGCTACTCTGATTTTCTCATTGAGCGCGGCAATCTGCTCGGCATGAGAATTAATCTGTTCAGCAGTAACCTTCACTTCCCCGTTGATATTTTCCCGCAGCTGGGTTAAATCTGT
Organism: Bacillota bacterium; assembly: GCA_023443285.1. Classification (GTDB taxonomy): domain Bacteria; phylum Bacillota; class Negativicutes; order Sporomusales; family Sporomusaceae; genus Sporomusa. The sequence continues at coordinate 17,959 of JAEZVB010000051.1, read as the reverse complement.
GGAACAGGTATTCAGGTATTCACACAACGAAACTCCGGCTTGCTGCAAAGCAATACGGGTCGAAGAGCTGCTGGGATCGGTAGTCATATCTTCCAGTGCATCGGTAAAATCATTCATCACCGTGGTAAAAGCTGCATCCTCCGTTTCACCGAACACAGTTTGCACTTCGGTGAGCATATCTGATTTGGTTTGCAGTTCACTTAGCGTGCTGTTTTCCTGCCAGTATTTCTGATCAAGGCGATAGTTTCTCATACGGTCAACCGAATTAACTTCTGCACCGGCACCAAGAATATACTTGCTATTATAAACAGCAGCCGGCGTGAACGCACTTTGATTGATCACCTGGCGGGAATAGCCGTCAGTGTTCGCATTGCTCAGGTTATTATTGGTTACTAATAAGGCGGCTGAGCTAGCATATAATCCTCTGGTGGCTATACTAAGCCCGGTAAAGGTTGAATTCATTGGTTCCCCCCCTTTTTCAAACTGATGCTTAGCCCAGTTCTTCAATCATATCGGCAATCAAACCGTCCATGGTACTGAGCACCCGCGCGGAAGCGCTGTATGCATTCTGAAACATAATCATATTTGACATTTCTTCATCTAAAGATGTCGAAGATATAGACTGACGCTGATTGTCCGCCTGTGTGGCCAATGTCGTATAGGTGGAGTAGTAGTCACTGGTATCACTGCCGACAGTGCCAACCCAGGAGACAGTTGATTGGTAAAAGTTAAAAATATCCTGAGACAAACCATTGTAGCTCAGCAAATCTTCGTCACACAAATCGCAAATTTTAGCGGCAATGCTATTGTCGCTGGCTTCGCCGGTGGTGCCTGTGGCGATTTTGTTGAGGTCGTTAGTAAGCTCTTCATTGACCTTGATATTTGTAAGACTGAGTGACTTGGTGCTGTCAACGACAACAAACATGGCCGTTCCGGCATCACCATTCAGGTCTATTCCTGAAGTTAGCAGGGAGTTTACTTTAGTTACCAGAGTAGTCAGCGTATAATTCAGACTCTGGCGAAGGTTTGTCACCGAACTGGTGGCACTGGCGGTAAAGTCAGTTATCGGCGTACTGACACCATCTTGGTCGGCATCTTCCAAACAGGCCTTCAAGGTGCCGCTGGTGATTTTGGCCGCTTCATTCATGTCCACCCATTGCACGCTCGCCGGACTTGCTTCAGTCCCCTCGCCCTCCAGGCTGAGTTTGCTGGTTTTGTCAAGACTGACAAGAGCTATTCCGGCGATAAAAACCGAAACAGAGCCATTTTCCTGTTCTTGAGTGCTAAAGTTAGTGTAGTTCGACAGTTCATCAAGTAGGGCATCCCGTTGATCCCGGAGATCGCTGGCTTCTCCGCTAACGGCTTCGTCTTTAACGACCTGGAGGTTAAGGGTGGCAATTTGTGAGGCAATATCATTTATTTCGGTCACAATGTCACTGGCCGAGTTATAGGCGTCTTGCTGCAAAGCAGCAAGCGCATCATCCATTGATTGAAAGGTGTCAATCAGGGTAGCGGCATATTCGAGAATCGCCTGACGGTTGGTCTGATCACCGGAGTCGGTGGATAATTCTTCCCAACCGTCAAAAAAGTCTTGGATAACCTGCTGCAGACCATCACTGCCGCTGCCGTCAGACGCCCCAAATTCATCAAGAATTTGCTGCATATAGTCAACCATGCCGCTTTTAGTGCTCCAGTAGGAAGCAGTGGCATTTTGTTTATGATAAGTATTGTCCAGCAGCTGATTCCGCGCCCGCCGCACCTCTTCCACAGTGACGCCTGTTCCCACAGTAGTCTGGCCGCTGAGATTGATCACATTTTCCTCATTGGCTATTCTCTGCCGGGAATAGCCGTCTGTATTGACATTGGACAAGTTATTACTTGTCACCGTCAGCGCCGACTGACTTACACGCATTCCTGAATAGGCGATATTATAGCCGCCGAAGGTTGAACCCATAGCTGTTTATCTCCTTCTTCACTAGTTCACCATATTAATAACAGCCTGCAAGCATTCATCAGCCGCCGAAACAATTTTACTGTTGGCCTGATAGGCACGCTGGGTAATCATCATTTCACTGAATTGCTCCGATAAATCAACATTGGACATTTCCAGGGTACCGGCGCTCAAGCTGCCTGTACCGGCACTGCCTGCCGTCACCCCACCAGTAAACTCACCGGAGTTCACGGTTGTTGAATACAGGTTGTTGCCAATTTTCAGCAAGCCGGACGGGTTGGTGAAATTAGCCAGAGCCAGCATGGCCAACGGCTGGGTTTGCCCATTACTGTAAATGCCGGTGATGGTGCCGTCAGAGCCAATGCTGAAATCAGATAAATCACCGGATGAATAACCGTCAGTAGTATTTGTCAGGCTGTCACTGCCACTGTTGGCATAGGAAGTCAAATCATCCATATCCAGATTGACAGTAAAGGCATCAGCACCAGCATTGAAATTGGTTGGCGTTAATAAAATTGATGGAGTTGTAGCAAGAGTTTTAATCTTCCCACTGCTGTCAAATTCAATTGTATCGCTACCGCTGACCGTCAAATTAGTGTCTGTGGTTGAAGCTTCCCAATACCAGGTCGTTTCACCTGAAGCCGCAGCCGTTTTATAGAATTTGACCTGAACATTATAGCTGTTACCTAATGCATCATATACTGTTAATGTGGTTGAGGAATCTGCTGTAAGACCGGCGGTGCTAGTGTTACTAGTGGTGCTTGCTGTTATCGAAGTATCTGTACCGCTAGTTGCCGCAAAAAGATCTTGTAATGTAGTATTAGCTCCAGCTAATGTAATTGCCGAACTGGATGTTAACTGGATGTAACCATTTGAAGCATCACCAGTATTAAAACTAGCTGCCACACCAGTGGTTGCGGTTTGAGCATTGATAGAATCCAAAACATCGACAATAGTATCGCTGGTATTAATAGTAATATCAGTACCGTTGATAGTAATAGTTCCAGCAAAAGAAGTGGCACTCGCACTTGTGTTTGTCAGTCCAGTAGCGTTGGCTGCCGCAATCGCCATGCTGCCAGTGGTTGCCGTCGTTGTTGTCACGCTCTGTATATCTGCCGAGGCATCCAGACTGCCGCTCAAGGTGGATTCTCCAGAAACCTTAGGCGCCAGGGTCTTCTTGCCATCGGCAAATAAGTTTATTGGTTCAACGGCAACTTCGGTATCAAAATTATAGTTGCCATCGGCATCTACGGTAGAATCCGGCCAGCCGCAGACATTATACCCATTGACTACCAAATTACCGGCAGAGTCAACGCCGAAGTTGCCGGCACGGGTGAATTGATATTGGCTGGTGCTGGCACCTTCGACAATAAAAAAGCCGCTGCCGCTAATGGATACGTCGCTGGAATTGCCTGTTGACTGGGTGCTGCCGGTTGTCATTGAGGTCGTCGTCGCGGCCACACTTACACCCAAACCAATCTGTTTTGCATTGGTGCCGCCGGTGGTGCCGTTGCCGGCTGATGCTCCGCTCAAGGTCTGGCTTAACAAGTCAGAAAAGCTTACTGTCGATCCTTTGAAACCGGCTGTATTTACGTTGGCAATGTTATTGCCGATTACATCTAACTTTTTCTGCTGTGCCTTAAGACCGGACACACCAGAGTAGATGGAACTCATCATCGTATTTTTCCTCCCTAATTGCTATTTCTTCTGTCGTTCAGAAATAGACCTCAGCCTCTCCGGTCGGGAGTCCGGCTGATTGTTGTGATTTATTCATTGCGGTTTAGGCACTGGTCGTGCTACCTGTGCTGGCAGTACTTGAGGCAACTGTGTTAACTGCGCTAAGTTCAACCTGCAGGCTGCCGATGTTGAGATAAGGAACATTATTTTTCAAAGTGACTGAATCGACTGTGCCTGTTGAATATGTCACAGTACCTGTTGAGTCAGTTGTTCCATAGGTAACCGATTTACCAATCAAATCATACGCTTGGGTAGCATCCAGACTATTGGTAATCGTTTGAAGCTGACTCAAGGAATTGAAAGAAGCCATTTGCGATACATACTCCGTACTGCTGACAGGATCTTGCGGGTCTTGGTATTGCAGTTCCGCTGCCAGCAATTCTAGGAACGACTGAAAATCAATTGACGTATTACTGCTACTGCTGCTGGTGCTTGTATCCGTTGATGTGGGGGTAATCCAATAACTTGTTGTGTTTGAAACTGAACTGGTACTCATCGCTTGTACTCCTCCTTGTTATTAAGCCTTTGATTTTTGTAGATAAGAAGATTATTATAGTAATCCATTTATAGTTTCGCTTTTAGATGTTTAATCTTTATTTGAATAATTATTAGAATACTATTTAGTACGCCACCTAACGGCAAAAAAGGAAAAATCCCAACAGTCAGAGACTGTTGGGATTTTTCCTTTTTTTTGAACTACTCATATCTAAGAGCATCAATCGGATTTAACAGCGCCGCCTTGCGCGCCGGGTAAATCCCGAAAAAGACACCAATCATTACGGAAACACCAAAGGCACCAATAATAGCGAAAGGCGCTATCACGGTATTCCAGCCTGCGATCATCGCGATTACCTTGGCACCACCCATGCCTACCAGGATACCGACCAAACCGCCGGTTACACTGATCACCACAGCTTCTATCAAAAACTGCAGTAAGATAATGCGATACGTTGCCCCCAGCGCCTTGCGAATGCCAATTTCCCTAGTTCGCTCAGTCACCGAAACCAGCATAATATTCATAATGCCGATACCGCCAACAACCAGCGATATGGCGGCAATATTACCTAGTAGTAAGGTAATTGTACCTGTTGTCTCGGTCATCATTTCCATCAGCGCGGTCAGGTTGCGCACATTAAAATCATTCTCAGCAGTTCCCTGAATGCGATGGCGGGTTCGAAGCAAGGTTGTCACATCATTTTGCACCTGATCAATGAGTTTTTCGCTCTCGACCTGGATACTGATATTATTAAGATAGGTTATGCCCATCATTCGTTCCATCGCCGTACTAAGCGGTACCAGCACCAGATCATCCTGATCTTGACCCATCGAGGATTGTCCTTTGCTTGCCAGCACCCCGACAACCCGGAAGGGTGCATTGCCAATCCGGATATTTTGCCCTACTGGACTAATGTTGCCAAACAGGTTGGTTGCCACGGTTTGCCCCAGTACTGCCACCCGCGCCCTAGCACTATCGTCCCGGCTGCTAAAGAAGTTCCCGGAAGCAACGGAGAAATTGCGAATAGCCAAAAATTCGGGTGTTGTTCCCTGTACGGTGGTCTTCCAGTTCTGATTATTATATACAAGCTGAAACTGCTGACTGACAGACGGCGCCACATAACTAATCCCGCGAATTTCGCGGGCAATAGCCTGTGAATCCTGTTTGGTCAAGGTAATATTTGAACCTGCAGCCTGGCGTACACCGCCGCCTGACGGTTGTCCAGTGCCAGGCATGACAATCAGCAAATTGCTGCCTTGACTCGCAATGGAGCTTTGAACCTTTTGCTGTACGCCCAAACCAATTGATACCATGGCAATAACAGCGCCCACACCAATAATGATGCCCAGCATGGTCAGGATAGCTCGCAGTTTATTGGCTCTCAGCCCCTCAAACGCGATGAGAATACTTTGCCAAAACATCTAACTCCCCCCTATCCTTTAGGCTACATGGGCGGTGGTGGCCCTTGCTGATTACTTTTGGTTGTTGCGGCGGCCTTGGCTGCCGGCAGCACAATAATATCGCCTTCCTGCAGGCCGCTGATAATTTCCACTTGCTCATCATCACTAAGTCCGACCTTGACTACAGCTTTCTCAGGTTTGCCGTTGACCATTACTTGTACATATTTCTGCTCTTTTTCTTCTTTTATGGCTGATAACGGTACAGCCAGCGCCTTTTGACTCTGACCTACCGTAATTGTTACCCGGGCAGTCATAGTGGGGTATAACAGCCCTTGCGGCGAATCAACATCTACATACACCGGATAATACACTACATTGGAAGTAGTGGTGGCACTCTTCGAAATACTTGTTACTTTACCGGAAAACGTTTTATCAGCATGCGCATCAACCGTAAAGGATACGACTTGCCCTGGCGCAATTTTGCCGATATCGGTTTCATCGACCATCACCTTAATCTGCATTTTTGACATATCGGCGATTGTCATAATGACCTGCGGGGTAGAGATACCCTGTGCAACCGTCTGACCAGCTGGTGTAGGCTTACCAACAACAACACCATCAATCGGCGATTTAATAACATAGTAGTCCAGCTGCAATGCATAGTTGTTATAGTTGGACTGAGCCACCAAATAATTGGTGCGGTCAGTATCGAGTTGCTGCTCGGATTGGCCGCCAATGGCTGCCAGCTCTTTACTGCGCTCATAGATCGCCGCATAATTGGCCATTTGCGCCTGGTACTGAGCCAACTGGGCTCGCAAACTGGAATCATCTAGAACCACCAATACTTGTCCGGCCTTAACTAGATCATTTTCTTTTACATTAAGTTGACTGATCAGGCCGGTTACCCGTGAGCTGATTTCAACCGAGTTAACTGCTGAAATAGTTCCTGTCGCCGAAACGGTTGATGTAATAGTTGCACGGCCAACCGTACTGGTTTTGATTTCTACAACTGCAGCTGTATGCTTTTTATTGTAGTAGACTACCCCGCCAGCAGCTACCAGCGCTAAGAGGACTAGCCAGATAATCCATTTTTTATATTGCTTACTCTTTTCCCAGATTGTCTGCATACTTTTCACCTCATTTCGCCGCAACGGCTATTCCCATGGCTTTTTCCAATTGAGCTTTGCTGGTGTTATAGTCATATAATGCCTTATTACTATTAAGTTTGGCGGTGTTTAATGCCACAACGGCATCAAAGACAGCCAGATTTGTGCCCACTCCTAAGCGGTAACGGGTTTCGGCAATCATCAGGCTCTCCTCGGCCTGTTCAATAGCTACCTTCTTAGTATCAATCCGTTTTTCGGCTTCTCGCATACTTAAATATGCCTCACGTACTTCTAGCATAATGGTGTCTCGCTGCTGTCTGGCTTGCTCTTTTGCAGTATCTAAGCTGTATTCTGATTGCTTGATTTTGGATTTGTTTAGGCCGGAATCAAACAGGTTCATGGACGCAGTCAAGCTTGCCTGCCAGCTACCGTTATCAGCACCAGGGAATTTTTTGTCAGACCAACTTTGCGCCAGAGAAAAATCCACTGTCGGCAAATAGCCGCTTTTAGCAATTTTGACATCGGCCTCAGCACTACCGAGCTTTGCCTGATATTTTGCCAGTTCAGGCCTGTTTGTGAGGGCGTATTGAAGGCATTCTTCTAAGGAAGAAGGATTTTTTTCGTATGTGAGTTGCTGTTTGAGGTCAAGCTGGCTGTCCAGCGGCAGCCCAATTGCATTATTCAATTTGGCAACTGCTAATTCATAATTATTTTGCGACTGACTGAGACTATCCTGAGCATTGGCCAACTGCACCTGGCTTGACAATACCTCGGCTTTCGCCACACTGCCTGCACGGTATTGTGCCTGTACCAAGTCGAGATGAGCAGCATAGTTATCAACTGTCTCCTGGTTAACCTTTACGTCATTGCGATATTCCTGGACATTGTAATAATATGTAATCACGTTTTGGCGCAGCAATTGCTTAGCAGCGTTCAACTCATGCTCAGCCACAGTAAGCGCCAGTTGCGCCTGTTCAACCTGGCTTTCCAACTTGCCACCCGAGTAAACCGGAATGCTAAGAGATAGCTGATTGTTATAGCTGTTATTGCTGCTTTGTTCATTGATTACTATCGGTGAACTGTAATGCGTATCGGTATGAGTGAGCTTAACAGCAAATCCTTTATTGGACTTAGCTTGATTTAGCGCCCAGCGTGCTTTCTCCCTACTGTCTTCGGCAATTTTTATATCAGCGTTGCTCTTGAGTGCCAAGGCTACGCTATCTTCAATTGACAATGCAACAGAGGCAGCCATAACCGGCTGAGCCAAAGTCAACATAACCAAAAAGCTTGCCAGTATTGTACTAATACTACTGCATCCACGCGATAAATTACCCTTGTTTTTCACTGATATTTCTCCCTTCCGCTGCTACTCTCTAAAACCGTCTAATTGGGGATTATACAAAATCTTTGTTAATAATTCATTAGTTAGCGTTCACCTACTGCGACCAAAGTCTTGAAGAATAATATTTTTTCTACTTTTACTATGATTTTTTTGAAGGTGGCCGCAAGCGTGGCTTGGTAAAAGACTGTAATGCCGTCAACCTCTGTTTGTTCATAGTTGCTTGTTTTCTCATTGACTCCCAGTCGTACCGACGGGGTACAGGGCGTCGCCCCGCAACTCCCACCGCTTCAGACACCTCGTGGGCGTTCCACCAGACTAATACTTATAACCGGCCGGTCTAGTTTCCGCCTAATATAGTGTTGAGCCTGTTCTTCCATCACAATGACCATACTATGAACCTCCTGCTCATTATTTAGATTTTTTATATGTATCTTCTAATTACATACCATTACTATTGCTACATCCTCTTACATATTTTCGGCTAATTAAGTCATACTACCTTCTGTATCCTAAAAAATCGAGGTGAATAAAAACTATGTCTTTACCTGGGGTAAAATGCACTGTTTCCAGCTGCAAATACTGGAAATCTGGTGAACACTGCGACGCTTCTGCGATTGAGGTTAATGTTGACGGTGGCGGCTCAAGCGCCCGGCAAAGTGATCAAACCAACTGCCATACCTTTGCACCCAAGAATTCCTAATTCAAACAACCTTGTAATAAGCCGTCCCATCGGGCGGCTTATTACTATTTCCCTGCAAATCAGCTAAGTCTACTTAATGACTGCTTTCTCGAGATAATATGCTATGATAGAATGTAATAATAGGCGGGAAAGGAGAACGATAGTAGTATGGAAAAAACGGTAAGAGAGCGCATCCTGGCACTGGTTGACGAGGAATACCGGCAATTTCACAGCAGATTGGTGCCAGGCGCAGATAATATTTTGGGTGTACGATTACCACACTTGCGGCAACTTGCCAAGGAAATTGCTAAGGGCGACTGGCGCGGCTATCTGGCAACCTCACAAGTTGACTACTATGAAGAAGTTATGCTTCAGGGGCTAGTCATCGGCTATGCCAAGGCAGATATTGAGGAGATTTTACATTATACCACGGCTTTTATACCCAAAATCAAAAACTGGGGAATCTGTGACAGTTTCTGCAACAACTTAAAAATTACAGAAAAGCATCAAGCGCGGGTTTGGGATTTTTTACAGCCGTATCTACATTCTCGCGAAGAATTTGCCATGCGTTTCGGCATTGTAATGCTGCTGAGTTTTTATATCGAAGACCAATATATTGACAAGGTGCTTTTGCGATTAGACGCAGCCAAACATGAAGGTTATTATGTAAAAATGGCAGTGGCCTGGACAATTTCCATATGCTTTATCAAATATCCCGAGAAAACCATGCCCTACTTACAGAGTAACACATTAGACGATTTTACATATAACAAAGCACTGCAGAAAATTACCGAGTCCTTGCGTGTTGATAAAGAAACCAAATTGATGATTGGTAGTATGAAACGCAAATAATATATAGGCAAAGTTAGCCACAAAACCCAAATTATTAAATTTCTGTTTAAATACGCTTGACTACTCAGTCAGTTTCAGTATAATCAAATTATAGTAGAAATACTAAATTTTATGCTGGAGGATAATACACCATGAAAAAAACACTGCTTATTGCTATGCTACTGGTTTCCATGCTAACAATTACCGCTATCCCGGTTTCGCAAGCTATCGGTTTTGGAGATATATTAAAAGTTGGCGGGGTTGGGTTTTTAATTGATAAATTCTCTTCCCAGTTGAACAGTTTCATCAATCAATTGACTTTTAAACAGGGTGCCGGCAACGAATACGCTACCAAAGTAGTACCCATTCTTTCTGTTGGCACACAAGGTTACATAGGAGCTGCCCAGGTAACAGGCTCGCAAGAGTTAGTAGATAGAACCAAAGCCGTCCTGCAAATTGAGGGTAATTTTAGCGGCAGCACCTTTAGGGTTAAAGCCTTGGTTCCTATCGATAGCGTCAACCCTACTAATTTTTCCCGGGTACAGGGTGTTGGCGTATCAGCCATTATCGATATCAAGATTTAGTCTATTATAAAGATAAGTCATAGGACAAAAACTATATAAATAAAATACGACTTGCGCTACATGCTGCGCAAGTCGTATTTTATTTTATTCATAACGCAGGGCGTCAATGGGATTCAAAAGCGCTGCTTTGCGGGCAGGGTATAGACCAAAAAACAGGCCAATCCCTACCGAAAAGCCAAAGGATAACAAAATCGGAGCTGCGGTAATTACAGTTTTCCATCCGGCAATAGAGGATATTGCATAGGAAGTACCGATTCCAAGCGCAATACCGATGATACCACCAATAACGCCGATAACAACAGCTTCAATCAGAAATTGCATCAGGATATTGCTGTATCTTGCTCCCAAGGCTTTACGAATACCAATTTCCCGGGTTCGCTCTGTAACAGATACCAGCATAATGTTCATGATGCCAATACCACCAACCAAAAGCGAGATGGCTGCGATACTGCCTAGCAGCATAGTAATGGTTCCTGTTGTTTCCTGGGCTGTCGCCATAACACTGGCAAGGTTACGTACGGTAAAATCATCGCTTTTATCTGCGGTGATGCCATGACGGGCTCGCAAAAGAGTAGTTATGCCCTCTTGAACCAGGTCGACAACATCGCTATTGGCGGCTTGAACGCTAATTGTCTGAACATAGGTGATCCCCATCATGCGCTCCTGAGCCGTAGTTAACGGAATAATAACGGTATCGTCCTGATCTTGCCCCCCGGCTGACTGGCCTTTACTTTCAAGCACCCCTATTATTGTAAACGGAGCATTGTTAATGCGGATACTTTGTCCAACTGGGTTTGTATTAGTAAATAAATTGCTGGCAACAGTAGCACCAATAACGGCTACGCGGTTACGGCTTTCGAGGTCATCATTGGTAATAAAACTACCTGCTTGCACACTTAAGTTCCGAACCTCAAGAAAATCCGGCGTGGTACCTTGCACACCTGTTGTCCAGTTCATATTGCCGGCAACCATCTGGTATTGTTTGCTGACACTAGGGGCAACAGCGCCAATACCGCTGACGTCGCGGGCAATGGCCTCGGCATCCTTTAGCGTCAAAGTGGTATTAGTTCCGGCTGCTTGCCGTACACCGGAAGAAGAAGCTGCACCTGGTGTGACAATGATAAGATTGCTACCTAGGCTGGCAATGGAGTTTGATACCTTATCCCTTACCCCCATACCAATAGAAACCATGGCAATAACAGCACCCACGCCAATGATAATACCAAGCATTGTCAGAATAGACCTAAGCTTGTTGGAGACTAATGCGTCTAAGGCAATCTTAATACTTTCCCAAAACACATTATTCATCCCTTCCCGTGTCCCGGACAATAAGCCCGTCTCGGACATGAATCACTCGTTTGGCATGAGCGGCAATATCAGGTTCATGGGTTACCAAGATAATGGTACGGCCATGCGAGTTGAGCGTTTGAAAAATTCCCATAACCTCTTCACCAGACTTGGTATCAAGTGCGCCGGTAGGTTCATCAGCCATAATAATGCTGGGCTCATTAACCAATGCCCGGGCAATTGCCACCCGCTGCCGCTGACCGCCTGACAATTCGTTAGGCAAATGCTCCATCCTTTGTTCCAAACCGACGGAAGCCAGGGCAGCGATCGAACGCCGGCGCCGTTCTTTAGCTTCTACTCCGGCATATACCAGTGGCAAAGCCACATTTTCGATAGCCGTAATACGTGGCAATAGGTTAAAATTCTGGAATACAAAGCCTATTTTTTTGTTTCTGGTTAGAGCCAGTTCATCATCGGTTAAAGCGGATACCTCCTGGCCGTCCAGCATATACGAACCACTTGTTGGTCGATCTAAACAACCCAATATATTCATCAAGGTCGATTTACCGGAACCTGATGGTCCCATGATCGCGCTAAACTCCCCTTCTCGGATATCAAGACTGACTCCTGCCAGAGCAGCAACAACATTATCGCCCATTTGATAGGTTTTTACTATATTAGCTAATGCGATAGTCATGGTATAACCCCCTTATTCACTGGACTTGTGTTTTAAAACATCGAGCGGCCCCCGCCTGTACGTGGTGCGCCCTGGGAGTTACCGGTTTGTCCCTGCGACTGTGTTTTAACTTGTGATAGAACAACTCTGTCGCCTTCATTAAGTCCACTGGTTATTTCTACCCGGTCATCACCACTATTCCCGGTAGTAACAGGCACATTTTGGGTTTGGCCGTTCGCACCGGCGACAATTACATATTTTCCGGTTTTATCTGAACGAATTGCCGCAAGCGGCAAAGTGAGCACGCCCTTGCTTTCACTGACAAAAACCGATACTCTGGCAACCATACCAGGATTTAACAGGTTTTCGGCATTGGTAACTTCAATGGTTACCGGGTAGTAGGTAACGTTTTGGGATACGACAGCTTTGCGGGAGATGGTGGTTACCATACCGCTAAACTCTTTACCGGGGTAAGCATCAACTGTAAAAATTACCTTTTGTCCCAATGCTATTTTGCCAATGTCGGTTTGATCCACGTTGGCTTCGATCTGCATCTTGGACATATCTGCTACTGTTAAAATAACTGTGGGATTATTTACTCCCTGCGCCACCAGTTCCCCGGCTGATAACGGCTTGCCGATAACGCTGCCGGCTATAGGCGCAACTATAATGGTATCGTCAAGCTTTGACATAACCTCATCATAATTAGCTTTGGCAATATTATAGTCCATACTGGCATTATCCAGGTTCTCTTTGGAAGAACCGCCAATGGCCGTCAATCTTGATGAACGCTGGTATTTGATGGCCGCATTATCCAGCCGCTCTTTGGCCTGGGTTACCTGCGCCTGCAGACCGGTATCTTCCAAAACAACAAGCACTTGGCCTGCAGTAACCTGCTCATTTTCCTTAACCTTAATCTCTTTGATATGGGCAGTTATTTTGGAGCTGATATCCACAGAATTTAACGCCTTGATTGTACCTGTAGCCGCCACTACCGTAGTAAGATCCCTGCGCTCAGCCTGAACAGTCTGCTGGGGCACAGTAGCAACTTTACTTTTAGTCTGATAGTAATAGGCGCTGCCAGCTATAGCCGCCACTGCAAGGAAGGCTATCACAAGCAGTTTCTTATTGCTTAGGATTTTTTGCCAGATTATTTTCATAACATTATCTCTCCTTAAAGACTAGCGTCTTTTACGCCCATGGCCTTATCAAGCTTAGCTTTGTTGACATTGTAATCATAAAGAGCCTGAACATGGTTGGTTTTGGCTTGCGTAAAGGCTAATTGCGCATCAAACACATCCAGATTCGTGCTGACACCGGCCTTATATGTTTCCTGAGCAATATAAAGGTCTTCTTGGGCTTTGTTAACGGTTACCTCAGTAGTACTCAAACGTTTTTCGGCTTCTTTCATATTAAGGTAGCTTTGACGAACTTCCTGTTCAATGGAATCCATTGTCTGCTCAGCCTGCAGCTTGGCTTTGGCTACAGATGACTCAGCCTGATTGATTCTCGATTTGGTCACACCGGCATCAAAGATATTCCAACTTGCCTTAGCTCCAACTGACCAACCATCTTTATCTCCTGGTAACACTGCATCATTCCAGCCGGTTGAGGCTGACATAGATACTGTAGGCCGTTTATTGCTTTCGGCAATCTCAATGCCTTTTTTGGCACTGTCAACACTGACTTGAGCTTGGATAATTTCTGGCCGGTTTTGTTTGGCACGAGCAATAGCTTCATCTAGTGTCCTGGTATCAGCCTGATAGGTAAGCTCGCCCTTTAGCTGCACTTCTGTCCCGGCATCCATATTCATAATAGTTAGCAAATTAGCTACTGCCAACTCGTATTGATTTTGCGCCTTAATCAAGTTTTGCTCCGCGTTGGCTACCTCTACCTCGGATCGCAACACCTCAGACTTAGCAGAAACCCCTTCCTGGTATTTTGCCTGTACTATGTTTAGATGAGCCTTAAGATTGTTAACACTTTCCTCATTCACGGCGCGCATGTTTTTAGTTTCAAGTACACTATAGTAATATGTCGTAGCGTCAAGGATCAATTGCTGTTTGGTTTTCTCTACATTTAGATCAGCAGTGCGAACACCAAGTTCAGCCTGCTCAATTTTTGCTTCAGTCGCACCACCGCTGTAGAGATTCCAATTCATGCTTAAGCTATTTTTTAAACTGCCTGGCTTATTAGCACCTGAATAATTACCTGAATAATCATAACCGCTGCTTAGGGAAACCGTAGGTATTTTACCTGCTTTGGTCTCACCGACACTGAACTGGGATTTCTTTTTATCCTCGTTGGCAATTTGGATAGACGGGTTATTTTTCAAGGCATATTCAATGCTTTCTTGCAACGATAATTCGATAGGTGCAGCAAAAGCCAAGGTTTGCTGCAAGAAAATTAAACCGGCCGTAATAACAGCAGCCCTATTGGTTAAGTTTATCATGGTGTAAGCAGCCCCCTACGCTAATTTTTTAATATAATTGATGCTCCTATTGTAACTGCATTCTTTTTGAATTTCTTTATATTTTATTAGTTTTAAGTCCCTCGCCTACGGTATCTTGTAACAGGTATAGCTTATAACTCTAGATTTTAGGCTTCACTTTTACCATTATACGATCTCCACCTCTATTAGAAAAGTCATAATATAAGGAAAGAGCACTTATCCTAGTGCTCTTTCACTACTCTTATTAACCTTTATCGGAAATGCAATGCTAAATTTAGTACCGATACCAAGTGTGCTCTCTACGCTAATTTTGCCACCATGCTGTTCAACAATCCACTTGGCAATCGAGAGACCCAAACCAGTGCCGCCTTGTTCTCTGGACCTTGCCTTATCCCCCCGGTAAAAGCGGTCAAAAACACGCGGTAGATCCTCTGTGGGTATTCCTTGTCCGGAATCTTCCACGGTGATTACCAGGTTACTCCCTTGCTTAGTCGCGGTAATGAAGATGTCTCCGGGTGGTAGTGTATACTTCATGGCATTATCCAACAAAATAACCAGCAATTGATGCAGACGTTCCTTGTCAGCCATGAGTTCAAGCTGCTCACCTAGCTTCACCTTGAGCGCAAGCCCTTCCATTTCTGCCAGCGGGATAAACTGATCGGCAACCGTCTCCATAATTTCATTTACACTGACAAGCTCGAGTTTGATTTCCAACTGATTGGCATCCGATCTAGCCAGTGTCAACAAGTTAGCAACAAGTTTGGTCATTCGTCGTACTTCCCTGATAATATTGGTTACCCGAATACTTTCCTCTTCCACAGTATGGTTAGGATGTCTTAAGATAAGTTCAGCATTGCTTTTTAGTACAGCAAGCGGCGTTCGTAGTTCATGGGAAGCATCGGCAACAAATTGCTGCTGCTTTTCCCAAGAAGCCTGAATCGGAATCATGGACCGCCTTGCCAGATAATATCCGGCCAGAACAATAATGAGCATTCCAATAACAAGTCCACTAACGATAATAATGAGCAAATCACGCAGAGAAGCTACTTCCGAGTCAACGATACTAATAGCGATAATGCTTCTTACAGCAATGGGTCCATGCTCAGTATGTAGCATGTTGTCCTGATATTTATACGGAAGATCCAGGATTCGATAGGAGTGATTCTCTATATTTCTGGTTTGCAAGTGACTTGGCGGAATGTGAGCGACCAACGCCGCTAGATCTTCCACATCAACTTCTTCCCGCGGAAACAAATTGATAATCCGCTCCTGATCATCCCTTACCAAGATGAATATGCGCGGGTCAAACAGCGCCCGGTTGCGGCTTTGAAGAACTATTCGGCCATTCACGATAGCAAAATTATTAGCCTTAAGAAACATGGATTCATCGACCTTGTCAAAAAGCCGGAAGGATACATAGCCATAAATAACTGTCCCGAAAAACACAAAGATTATCATAAACACGATGGAATTCATAGCCGCCAAACGGCGCAGCGTGCGGTTAAACATCTTTATTTCTCCTTAAACATAAAACCGGCACCACGTACTGTGCGCAGCAAACTGTCATGGCTGGACTGAGCCAGTTTTTTACGTAAATAATGAATATACAAATCAACAACATTAATCGTAGTTTCTGACTCAAAGCCCCAAACACGATCAAAAATTTGCTCTCTTGTTAAAATCTGTTCTTTATTCAACACCAGGAATTCTAACAGATCATATTCTTTAGTAGTCAGCCCTAGCGCCTGACTGTCAACAAAACCATCACGTACTTTACTATCTACCATTACTCCGCCATAACTGATTTTGCCGTCATTGGCCACGGCTCCTCCCCGGCGCAGTAATGCTTTTATTCGTGCTAATAATTCCTGAATCGCAAACGGTTTAACCAGATAGTCATCTGCCCCGGTCTCCAAGCCATTCACCTTGTCTGCTACACTGTCACGCGCCGTCAATAACAGGATAGGCACAGCATCGCCAGCAGTCCTAACCTGCTTAACAATATCAAGCCCACTAATTTCCGGCAGCATAATATCTAATACCAGCAAATCATATATGCCTTGTTCAGCCAAATACAAGCCCTCATCACCGGTAGCTGCTTCATCGATTATATAATTCTCCTCAGTTAAGAGAGAAACAATGGCCTCCCGTAACGGATCATCGTCCTCAACAACCAGAATTTTCACAAAATCACTCCCAACACTTTTTAGCCTAATATTTCCTACCCAAAGAGTATGGTATTATTCTTTCCCTGTCAAGGCGGCTTGATCGCTATTTTTGATCTCCCGCTTTTCTGTCTGCTGGGCAAACTCGTTGACAGTTTTCTCCGAGTCGACATGTTTAACCGCAGCAGACTCCTTTATACTAAAACTCTCAACAGCTGTTACAGGTTCTGAGGCATAGACCATAGCTGCAACCGGCGAAACCATAATTAAACATGTTGTAATAAGACTAAAAACCGTATTTAGTAAACGTCGGATCACCTTCATGTTCTCACCCCCACACATTTTGTTACAGATCTCTCTGGCTGTATTATAAACTTAGTCTTTTAGGATTTCATTAGACTAAAAAATGCACTCGCTCCAAGCCAAGTGCATTCTTTGTATTCTAGAATTAATGCCTTAATGTGGCAATAAGACGTTTGGGATTAAGTAAAAGCCGAATAGCATCTTCCGGACTTTTAACAACAATAGTGGAAGCCGCCAAGACACCGCTGCTAACTCCTTCCGGACCAAGCACTGCAATTTTTAGACCACCAATGAAAAACATGGGCTGATCATTTACCCCATTGCCGATTACTACTGTTTTCTCCGCTCCCCACTCTTGCACATACCGTGCCTTTTCATTGCCATCAGCATTGCTGCCGATAACAATGACTTCAATTCCTTTGACCTCTCGCAACTGGTCGTGAACAACCCCGAAGGTATCTGCCGTAATTACCGCTACATGAACCCTTGTCGCCAGTTCCTGTAATAATTCTTTAACAGAATTGCTCGTAACACCATCCTCAGCCAATGTCCCGTTATAGTCAAAGACTACATGCTCATATATTAATTCCCTGCCATCAGGCATAGTTACCGTAATCATAATGTGTCCTCCTCTGAGCTATCTATTAATCTATAATTTGCCATATTTTATTACTTCAATATCATCAAGCGTAACCAGGCCTTCCTGCATCATGGTATCAAGATATGGTAATAATTTATTGATATATTCCTCACTATCCACTATCTCTACTAATATTGGCAAATCACTTGATAAATCAACAATACTGGCAGTATGAATCCGACTATTGGCACCATACCCCATCAAACCACGCGATACAGTAGCTCCTGCTAAATCCAGCTCTTTGGCTTTTAAGACAATTGCCTGGTAGAGAGATTTCCCCGCATACCGGTCATGTTCCCCAATATAAATC
>JAEZVB010000041.1 GCA_023443285.1 Bacillota bacterium | reverse complement strand
GTACCAATTCAGCCCGTTGAACACAGCGGCGGATAAAGTCTTGCTGGTAGCTTTCTAGTTGTATTATGTCATGATTGATTTTCTGCATCTGCTGATCAAGGCTGGCAATATATTCGCTAAAGGCTGCTTGTCTGGCTTCACACTCCTTGGCGCTTAGCGGCCGGCTAATTCCCGCCAGTACTTCTAAAGGCTCACGAATGACAAAATTAGCAGTCTCCTCGCCAATGGCTTTTAGCCTGTTATCCCACCTGTCACATTGGCCTGCGATAGTATCTCTAAGTTTGTAAAATTCGTCTTCAAATGCGCGGAACTCCTTGATATCAGCCGCTATGGCTCCGGCATCCTCAATCTTCTCCCGCCCAATGAAGCCGTCGTAGTAATCAGTCTGAACTGTCAATTTGTCTATTTTCCGTTTAATTTGCTCAAGTTCTGCGCAGGCTTTGGCAACCTCCTGGTCATAGCTTTTTATCAGCGCTTCCATTGTTGCTATTTCCTGTTGATAATGGAGTTGACTATCGTAAACAGGCAACTCATATACCGTATCAGGCGGAATATCTTTTAGTATCCCGTCAAGTCTTACCTCGGCCGCTTTTATTTTAAGCTCAAGATCGTGGGTGGCCTTGTCTGCCGCTGTCAGCCTGACATCATTGTCTTCTTTGTCTTGCCTTGCCGTTTCAATCATGGCAGGAGTAGGCAGACTTATCTGCACGCCATTTTCTTCCCTTTGCGCGACTTCGTCTAAGTCCCCGCCATAATCACGCTTGATTCTTTTTCTAAGATCATCAAGTCGATGTTGACAATCAGCCTGCTGGCTTCTGAGGTCACTTTCCTCATCCGCCCTGCCGCTTACAACCTGATGCAAGGCATTATAGTCCGCCTCTGCTTCCGAAAAGGAAAGGGTAGTTTCGACTGGACTAAAAACAGCCAAGCGTTCGACAGCGTTCTTCAGTTCAAAGAGTTCCGGAATCAGCGCCTCAATTTCCCGCTCCAAGGTGGTATAGCGCTGGGATAGCTCAGCTATGACAGTATTAATTGCGGTTAAATTACTGAACACCATTTTATACTCGTTATGCTTTGCCGTAAGGTTATTTCTAATGCCGGTCAGACTAGCGGCTGTTTGCAGGAGGATTTCGAGTTTTTCCCGTTTAAGCTGTACGTCCGAGATGAGCTTTGCGAGCGACTCGCGTCTATCCTCTAGATGCTGGGTACGCTTACTGCACTTTGCTTGCTCGCTGCTTATGGCCGCGCGTTCTTTTTGCAGTTCGGCGGTTTCTGCGTTTAATTGTTCCACTGCTTTTTGGGCAGCTTCCATCTTATCAACCGGATATTGCGCAAAAAAGGTTGCTAACTCTGACAGAGCAGCAGCTAATTCCTTTATTCGCGTATCAATAACAAGAACCTCATTATCAGCAGCTGTTATTGCGGTATCCAGGCTAAGAAGATACTCATCATAACGCCCGCTTTCAAGCACCAGGTCGGCAAAGCTTACTATATAGTAAATCTCCGCCTGTTCATTAGCCTGCGGCTGACGAATAGTCTCGATATTGATGATGGGGACAGGATAGTCAGAAGCAAACTCAGTTTTAAGCCTACCACTCTTTATTTTTTCAAAAGACAGCCTATCAACGATTACGGCAAACGGCAGGTAGGGCAGCTTGTTTAGGAGTTCGGCCTTTTCCTCATGGCTCAGCCTGGCCAGCCAGTCAATCCCGGCCTGGACAAACTCACATTTGGCACTTAGCTTGTCAGCTAATGCCAACAGCTCTTCGTTAGGAACGTAATAGCCCCTCTCCGCTGACAGCTGTTTTTTCTGACGCAGCCGGCCTGCTTCAATTTCTTTTTCAAGTTTGGCCAATCTTTCGGCTTCAGTTAAGCGCATCAAACTTTCTTGATATTCAGCTAGCGTTTCATTTTCGAAAACTGCTGCGCTTTCTTCCAGCCTTGCCCTCTCAGTCTGATAGCTTTTTAGCCAATTCTCCTGTTGCTCCCTGGTTTTAAGGCGGGATGTTATCTCGATCTTAAGTCTGACGTCTTCTAGGGACAAAGTCTGAACTTTACCTTCAAGCGTTTTTATCTCCCGAGCGATTGACTCTGCCTCCTGCGAGTATGTAATTAGCGTTTCCTCGGTTTCTGCCAAAGACTTGTCGGTGAAAAGCAACGCATCCGTCTCACCGCGCCTCAGGAAGAATTCGTTCAACTCCTGTTGTTTTTGCGCCACTGTCTTTTCCTGAGTTTCTAAGCTGGCAATGTCACTTTTGAGCACAGCCTCTTGTTTTTCCGCTCCGACTTTTCTTTGCCCGGCTTCCTCTTGTTCACCTTTGAGTTTGTTTTTGGCTATAATAAGATCTTGGTGACTTCTATCCAGTTCGCCTAATTTTTTGTCTGTGAGGGACCGCAGCCTACCGCCCGACCCTAGATATTCGTCCATTTGTTTATCGTCCGAAGATTTAAGCCATTCAAGGCGTGTTGCGATTTCTCTAACCTTTCTCGCGTCTGTACGGAAGGCTCCGTATCCTTCTAGCGTAAGCAACCTGTCGAGCTGAGCTTTCAGATCAATTTGCCTGTTAGCTAGCTTTTCTCGGCCTGCTTGAAGCTGTACACACTCTTCGACCAGCCGTGTTTTTTCATAGTTAACTAAACCGGCTTCCAGCAGTCTTTTCAGATCTTTCCCTTCACTACTGCTTTTGGTATTGTAGTCACGCCTAGTTAGTGCTGCTGTTTGTTCTTGCTCTAGTCCCTTCAGTTTATCGGCTATCAGCTTGCGGATTGCAAAAGCCTCCTGCTTGTACGCTTCGTACTCGGTAAACACCTCAAGTAGCTCACTATTTTTTCGCCCAAACTCGCTGAAGTGCTCCTTGATTTTTTCGTATTCAACCATATGCCCCTTAAGCTTAAGATATTCATTCAGCCTACTCCTGATTTCAATAAGAGTGTCAGCAAGTAAGCTGCTCTCGCTGCCCTGCTTTTCTTCTTTGTTCAAGGCTTCCATGTCCTCAACAATTCTGACGAACTGGTTTTCTATCAATTTGCGTGAGGTAGCATCCTGCCTGAAATATGACTCGATATTGTTTTCACCGCTATTGATGCCGCGGATAATATTCCACTCGGCGGCAATAAGACCGTGTGCCGAGATATAACGTTGGTATTGCTCAATCTTATCAAAAATCTCGGCCGGCAAACCCTTTTGCTTCATCTGGCCGATATACTTACGAATGTCTTCAAAGCTGGCGTAACCCTTTCGCCCTGGCTGTTCAAGGCATAGCGGTGCCGACTTGATACCCGTAATACTATTGTTATTATAAAAGACGCACCAGTTGAGATGCTCAATATCACCCGCCTGCAGGTGTTCCTCTTCCTCGTTTGCGACCGTCGTTTCGCCTGCACCTTTTCTTTTCCTGGCAGAAAAGCCGGTTAGGAGATATTTGTAGTCGCTTCCCTCTTCCAGCAACCATTCAACTGCTGCGTGTGATGTCCTGTCTTTTCCGCCCTGAAATATAAGACTTACCGGTTTTTCTCGCCGCAGGTTGGTTTTAGGCAAAACGGTTTGGAGCAGCATGAGCAGAAGCAGTGATTTCCCACCGCCGTTCTCCAAATCATAGGTAGTATTCTTTCCGCCTAGCTCCATGCGAAAATCCTCATAGAACTGAGTGTCGTTGTTGAAGTGAACATTAACTAACCTTATGCTATTAATGTGTGGCATCAGCGCTAACCTCCAGCCCCCTGACAAAGGAAAGCAAGTCTCTTCTGTTATCCCGATCCTCATAGTAGTTCCAGATAATCACCTTTAGCCGCTCAGTCGGATAGATGATTCGCTGGGTCATATCAAGGGCAATCAGTTTCTCATTGGTTAAAAACCGGCATACATTCTCGACAAAAGCAACCTTGTCATTCTTGCCGCCTGACACCCCTTCCCGGGCATCAGGCAGACGCTGCCAAACCTTGCAGATTTCAGTAAAATCAAATTGGTTTTCTTCACTGACCTTCTCAAGTTCAGGCAGCCTAACCAAGTTTTCAAGGCGTCTCGCCACGCTTTCAATAAGCTCGTTTATTTTTACATATGCTACCGGCGTATCAGGGTATGCCTCGCGGTAAAACATAGTAACCATCGTCATAATGATAAAGTAACAGGTGAAAAGCTCGCTGTTCGTCGTAACATAGCTAATCTTATCCCTAAGTTCCTCATTCGTCCAGCCAAACAGACGGCTGCCGGCCTCCGGACAAACAAAAAGTCTATCGCTGCCCGCATATATTCTTAGCTCCAATCTACCGGCGATATGAACAAGCATCTCCTCAACTGCCACATTGTAACGGTATTTGTCATATAATAAGACGTTTTTGCTCTTACTCACCTCTTCTCCTTGCAAAAGAACCTTAAGTATAGCCAGCGCATGATCTAATATTTCTATCGTGCCTGCATTCATGGTTTGCTTTCTCCTATAAACACCATATCGGTTATTTTAAGCCCCGGTAAAAGCTCAAGCTCAGAATCCGGAAAAGTTTTAACAATAACTTGATTTATCGTGCTTTGACCTGGCAAACTAAGGGCGGCCTTAACGAACACTGCTTCCATAGTCTTGAGTTCCTCGTCTATATCAATCTTCCCATTAGCAATATTTATTGTTTTGACGTGCTCGCCGATTCTCTTATCTCTGTTCAATTCAAGGATAAAACTAATAAAATCTCCGTTATAGACACTATCTTCGGAAAACCTGTCCACCAGCATCTGGCCATAAGCCTTTAGATTCATCTCCCGCTTAGGGTTACTCAGCATCTCCAACAGTCTCGCCGCATAGAATACAAAGTTGCCTCTGACCCGGAGGCTGGTAAGCTTATCAACCGTAATCCGGTCAACAACAGTTTCGGGCAGCTGTTCTTCCATTTCTCCCGTCTTCACCTTGGCAACCCGCTGCGGCTCAAAGGCTCTAAGCAGATTAAACTGTTTTCTTACATACGGATTCATCAACGGTTCAAACAAAAACTTCAGCGCTTCCGGTCTTTCATTCTGGCTAACCAGCCTTTCAAACTCGTTTTGAAAATTAAACCGTTCGGTGAAAATGGCCTTTCTCCTGACATTCAGTGCGTTATCGTATTCTTTAGTAAAGCTAACCGCTTCCTTTAATAGCTCCGTATGGAGCGTCTGCGCACGACCGATCTCCTTTTCGATTATTTTTATCAGCGTAAAAGTGCGTACCTGCTTTTCATCAGCCAAGCCATTTTGAATTCTGTCCACATATTCGTGGAACACCATATTAACATTTTTCACTGCCGTATTAAAAAGTTCGGCTTCTTCTTCGAACTGCAGGACAATACTACGGTGATAGCGGTTATAAGCCTCGCCTGAATCAAGCTGTCCATACATCAATGCTTCAAGGAGAGAATATTTCTTATCCTTTTTCTTCTGCACCTCCATATTGAGACGCTTTACTGTTTCGTAAGCAAAACCGAATGCACCCTTTTCCATTTGCTTCTGAAAAAGAAGGAGGTTGATGGTTATTTTGGTTTCCTCAGGAAATTCTTTAGTCCGCAGATAAAAATCAACACCCTGCTCAGTAATAAAGTATTCAAGCACATTTTCCTCGGACTGCTTAATTTCAATGAGCTTTATGTACTTTTCGCGAAAACTTCCTGTCTTTAAATCATAAGTAGTTAAAACAAAATTCCGGCCGCCGTTCTGCAGGCCATCCAGTATTTCCGTTATCAACTCGCGCGCAGCAGCAGCACAATTAGCCATACTATGCCGCAAAGCCTTATTTATAAAGGCTTCCAGCTCCCCAAAAGTTAGCCCTTTATGTTTAAGCTTGCCTTCATATATCAGATAGGCGAGCAGCAAAAAACAGAGTTCCGGCACAAGCTGCATGAACTCCGCGTCCATTTTGCGTTTACGCAGCATTTCCATTATGGGGTAATATACCTTTATCTGCTCCAGCCTGACGTCTAATTCCTCCAGGAAATCCTCGACAAGAGCAAGCTCAGAATCTTTTCCGCCAAGACTTTCTTGGATAATCTCGCGAGCCAGTATATCGTCCTTGTCCAGACTGCTACCTTTAAATGTTTGCACTTATCTTCCAAACCTTTCTCGCATTTCAACCGCTGATAGTGCCTCTTGCGGTATATAACAGCCGCTTGCAAAAAGCTTGCTTAGCTTCTCGGCCAACTCCTTAGTAAATCCGGCCAAAAACCTTGCCATGTTGTCGGCTTTGATTAGCTGTTGTTTCGGTATTTTGGCAGGCGGACGCTTTAAGCCAATGGCCAGCATTGCCTCATATCCCGCATAATAAGGTTTAATCCTATACTCAGGATATTCTGCAGCAAGTTCCGCATAAATATTAATACCTTCGGGATCAAGGTCGCCGAAATAGAAAACATCATCGGTTCTCGGGTTAATCTCATATTCCTCGATAAATTTAAAACTGCTCAAAATCTTCCGTCCCTC
Source organism: Bacillota bacterium (assembly GCA_023443285.1). Taxonomy (GTDB): domain Bacteria; phylum Bacillota; class Negativicutes; order Sporomusales; family Sporomusaceae; genus Sporomusa. The sequence continues at coordinate 2,908 of JAEZVB010000041.1, read as the reverse complement.
ACCGTAAATAAGCATGTCCACCGTCACAGCCGCCGAACTCCCCATTACATTTTCCTTAAATGACCAAAAAGTATCTTTATTTTCAATAATATATATTTTTCTTTCATTATGCAAATGAAAGTCCTTTTTCGAAAAGCTAAAAAAAGGCTCCAAAGTTTCTTTACAACCAATACTTTGGTAATTAAGCCCGAGTCTTTTAAGGATAAGCTCCCCGCGGCTTCTGACTTTGCCCGATCCTTTAAAAAACTTCTCATCCCCGAACAGTTCATAGGCTCTTTCGTTCACGGTTACCAATTCAAACTTCTTTTGCCGAAGAAAATCAGAAATAATCGTGATACTCTCCCTGTCTTCTATATAATCTTGGGTGTTTTTTAAGTAATAATCAAACTTTGCCGGGGGAGCTATTATCCTAACCATCTCGGGTACCAGTTCTTCATCTTTCGTCTTACTCTCATTTATAATTTTGTATTTAAAATATAGCCCGCCTAGAGTATTCGGTTTTCGGCCCACCGACGACAATAAAGAGTCTTCAACAAGCTGCCTTACCGTACTAGTAAAAATTCTTTGTCCTTCAAGGCTTTGTAAAAACGCCGGCATATCTTGGCCAATACTTTCGGCAGTCTTTAGTAACGCGGAGAGAAGGATATATTTACCTTGGTAGCTCTTAACTTCATTTCTCAACTTTGTGTATAGTTCTTTTTTCATAGACTCATTACTGTTCATAGGCACTCCGTTATTTGTTCTATTTTACCATCTTAATTGTATCACACTTGACCATCAAGTTTGATTTAACATTAACCACTCCGCTAATTACTATTCTTTCCCCCTAAAGCCATTAACTCCCGCCAAATTAATACAAACTTGGCAGGAGTTTCGTCGCTTATAAAAAACGTCAACAAGCTCAAAAAAGGAGTTATTCTATTCGAAATAATTCCAGTAAGCTAATTTTATTTATGAATATTACTTATTCGTTTAATATCCTCACATATCCCATTTTTACTAGCAATTTTAAGGTTATACATTTCTTGATCAGCTTTTTTAAATGCTTCTTTGACACTATAGACGCCACCGAACCCTTTTAAACCTGTACCTACTGATAAATATAGTGGTGCAGTAGGATTATCGCGTCTTATCTTTTCTGCAGTAAGCAATATCTTTCTTCGAAGATCAGTAAGAAGTAACCTATCTGCATTGGGAATTATTATTGCGAATTCATCGCCACCGATTCTCGCTATAATCCTTGCCGCTAAGCACACTTCAGTAATAGCATCTGCAGCGAATTTCAACACTTTATCACCTATGTCATGCCCCAATAAATCATTTATTATCTTTAGACAGTCCAAATCACACATAATAAATCCTACTTGGCCTTCCAACTCCTCCGCCAGTTTCATCTCCTGCTCAAATGCGGCACGATTAAACAGTCCAGTAACCGCATCATGCAGGCTAATATACTTTAATTTCTCATTTGCTTCTATAAGCTCACTGGTTACTTTATCAACTAGATGGGTAAGAGTCTTTAGCACTCCCGTACTTCTTGCTACAACCTTATCTTGAGAAACGTTTTTACATTCTACATGATTTTCGATGCCAACTTCTAAGTTCTGAGGTTCGCTGCCTTCCCCTTCTGACAAAACTAGTACCGTCATCGTAGCATTTAATAATTGATTCATAAATCCGGAGTGAAAAAACTCTCCACTTGTGAAAAAACCAGAAGTCGGCGCTATATTCTGCAATGGCTTTGTTTCAATTGTGGAGTGTTCTTGGAGAAATCCTCGTCTACTTTCACAAGAATAGACATAAATACTTTCTGCTTTATATGCTTTTACATCGGCACAGAGTTCTCGAACCCCTTCGGCAATCATATCAATATGACCAAAACTTAGCCTTACTTTCTCACCTTCCACCAATTCTCCAGCAAATAAAATAGAGTTATCTTTGTATCGCGAAAAGGGAGTTCGTGCAATCTGCATCCCTTGCCTTTCAACTATTAATGGATATTCAAAAGAGTTAACAAAGTCTTTTTCCCCTAGACCCAAATATTTTTTATAAATTTCATATACAGGTATGTTATCTATTGAATATACCCGTGTTCCATCGCTCTTGGTAACGGTCATTTCCTTACCTATTGGCTGCCAACCTAGATTAGAGTAACTTTTGACTTCTAAACAGTTACTTTCCAAAACTACACCCACAACTCCGCTATCAACAACCTGTCCATCGCCGACTACTAGCCCCTGGTGCTCAGATAAGTTATTACCGGCATTACCACCAGCGATAGGTAAAACTGGGTTGGCAGCCTGAATACCTTTCAATAGGCTGGCTGCGTCCACTGCTCCTCCCGTGGCAAACATAATTAGTACTTTAGCTTCATTCCCCCCCAGATATTCGGCTACACACTGCCCTAATTCAAAATCGTCAATTTCACCCTTGGGAAAAACTCCAATTCTAATAGTACTATGAAAAAATACAGAGAAAGAAAGTACGGTACCCAAGCCACTCACTTTTCCGTTCATAATCCCGCCTACAGTGGTAGTCCCAATAATCTTAGCCTGAGGAACTAACTGGCTAATTTCAAAAGACACCCTCTGTAAATAACTGCTATTACATAAACCACTAAATACCTGTACAAGAATGGATTTAACATTAGAACTAAATAAAATAGAATGATTAAGTTGAATAAACCTTTGTAAATCATTATAAGTACTATAAAATGTATTTATTGTCTTCATATAACCTCTCAGGCTTAAAATAATGGAAGCAGAGGGACGGTTCAGTCGTTCCTATGCTTTGAACACAAGACTCTGATTAATACCTGCTACCCTGGCTATTTGCCGCTGTGTTGCTCCCTCGATATTTTTTATTTGACGTATTATTTTATCCCGACTGGATTTTTCCATTGATTGCA
>JAEZVB010000028.1 GCA_023443285.1 Bacillota bacterium | reverse complement strand
GTCCTAATGTAGGGGAGGTGCAAGTTAAATGTACGCTATTATTGAAACAGGTGGAAAACAGTATCGTGTTACCGAAGGTGATGTTCTCACTATTGAGAAACTCGAAGTAGCAGAAGGACAAACTGTTGATTTTGACCGCGTTTTGACTGTGGTAAAAGAAGGCGATGTAGTTATTGGTAAACCGCTGATAGCTAACGCAAAAGTTACTGCTGAAGTAGTAGCCCATGGTAAAGGTAAAAAGATTCTGGTTTTCAAATACAAAGCCAAATCCAATTATCGTCGTCGCCAGGGTCATCGTCAACCGTTCACTAAAGTCCGTATTGAAAAGATTCATGCCTAAGGACAGACAATGATTACGGTTACATTACATCGAGATTACAATAAGGCAATTACCGGTTTTGCTATTAGCGGTCATGCTAAGACTGCGCCGCATGGAATGGATATTGTCTGTGCCGGAGTGTCTGCACTTACGCAGTCATCCATTATGGGAATTGAACGTCATCTTGGGCGGGAGATTGTACTTGGGCAGGATAATGGTTTATCTATGAATCTTGTCGGCCAGCCGGACAGTCTTACAGAAGCAATTCTGGAAACAATGCTGCTAGGGCTAACTGAAATTGCCAAACTATATCCTAAGAGTGTTCGTATAATTGAGCACAGGAGGTGAAAGCAAGATGGAAAATTTCAAACTGAATTCCTTTGACTTACAGTTGTTCGCTCATAAAAAGGGTGTTGGTAGCACTCGTAATGGTCGTGATAGCGAAGCTAAGCGTCTAGGCGTTAAACGTCATGCTGGTGAAGTTGTTACCGCAGGCAGTATTTTAGTACGTCAGCGTGGTACACATTTCCATCCCGGTAATAACGTTGGTATTGGCAAAGATGATACTTTATTTGCCAAAATCCCCGGACAGGTCGCTTTCGAGCGTAAAGGCCGTTATGATCGCCAAATTAGTGTGTATCCTGCAGCTGAAGAAGCTATTTAAAGCAAACTCGGCTTTTGCAAGTCTTTGACCAAAGCGAAACCGATGTTAACCTTGTTTCGAAGAAAGTAATCCTTTCTGTAGGGATAAGTAAAACCTGCGGCTCATAAAGCCGCAGGTTTTTTTAGTCTAACAGAATTTATGACTAAATTCTGTTGACATGAGAACGGCTAAGGCTTCTGCCCGCGTCCTGAGGGACTTGGCACAAGCCAAGTCTTTTCTTATAAATTAAAATATAATCTCAAACTCAACAGGTATTTTGCCTGGTGGGCGCGAAAGATATACCAATCCGCAACAATTGGAAGGATGATGGTATGACAAGGCGGGGCTGCTGTGAAGTTGCAACATGTGTTGATGTAAATAATTTATTGCGCATTCAGCGACACGATTTTTTAAATCACCTACAGGTTATTCATGCTATGATTCAATTGGGTCGCGACGAAAAGGCGCTTGAATATATTGAGAAATTGGCACATGACCCTGAGATGATATCCAATGTGATGGCAACATACCAAAAAGAGCGTATGTAATGATCTATGACTTGGAGTGAGTCTCATTTACTGCTTTTGAAGAGATATTTATGATTTAGTAGGCTAAAAATCAGCGCGAAAGCGCATATTACATATAAAAAACAAGGGGATTGCTATGTTTATTGACAGAGCTAAAATTACCGTTAAGGCCGGTAGCGGCGGTAATGGTATGTCCGGCTTCCGCCGGGAGAAATATGTTCCTAAAGGAGGACCCAGCGGTGGCGACGGTGGCCGGGGAGCCAATGTAGTGCTGATTGGGGATGCTAATCTTAATACCCTCGTTGATTTTCGCTATAAACGTATATTTAAAGCCGATAGTGGTGACAATGGCCAGATGAAAAATATGCATGGTCAGGGAGCTGACGACCTCCTGATCAAAGTACCGCCAGGCACGGTTATTAAAGATGAGGCCACCGGTCAAGTGCTTGGTGACATTACTGAGCCAGGTCAAACAATCGTAGTCGCTAAAGGCGGTCGAGGTGGACGTGGTAATGCTCGTTTTGTCAACAGTGTTCATAGAGCGCCTACTTTTGCAGAATTAGGTGAACCAGGAGAAGAACGCGCTCTTATGTTGGAACTGAAGCTATTAGCAGATGTTGGTCTCCTCGGTTATCCAAGTGTAGGGAAATCCAGTATCCTAGCTATGGTATCGGCAGCTAAGCCTGAAATTGCAGCCTATCATTTTACTACCCTCTCCCCAGTGCTGGGGGTTGTCAGCATTGATGAAGGCCGAAACTTTGTTTTGGCAGATATTCCAGGGCTCATTGAAGGTGCGCATGAGGGCGTAGGTCTAGGACACGAATTCCTTCGCCATGTTGAACGTACTAAAGTGCTCATACATGTACTTGATGTTTCGGGCATGGAAGGCCGCGACCCTATTGAAGATTTCCACAAAATCAATAATGAACTTAAACTATATAACGAAAAACTGTTCAAGCGGCCGCAAATTATCGCTGCCAATAAGATGGACTTGTCTGAGGCGCGTGATAATTACGAACGCGTGGCAGAATACATGAGCGGATTAGGTCATGAAATATATCCTATTTCAGCGGCTACTGGTGACGGTTTATCTGCACTTATGCAGCGTGCATCACAGCTCTTGGCTGAATATGTGGAAGAACCGGAAGAAATTGCAGAAGCCAAAGTGTATGAAGCCAAGCCTGAAGATGGATTTTCTGTCAAACGGGATGATGACGGTGCTTTTGTCGTCGAAGGGGCAGGAATTGAAAAGCTTGTGGCTATGACTCGTTTTGGGGACGAAGAAGGTGTCCGTCGTTTTCAAGCTATTTGGCGGAAAATGGGCATTGATGAAGAGCTCAGGGCGCGTGGCATCCAGGAAGGCGATACGGTTCGCATTCGTGATATGGAATTTGAGTTTAGGCCATAGGAGGCACTATGTTAGAAACAAATGAAATGACATTGACAGGCAAACAGAAGCGTTTTTTACGGGCTCTTGGCAGTACGCTCGATCCTGTTGTCCAAATTGGTAAGAGTGGTGTACTAGACAATGTAATTGAAAGTGCAGGTCAAGCGCTCGCTGCGCGGGAAATTATCAAAGTCCGCGTGCTGCAGAACAGTCCGGAAGAACCGAAAATAGCGATTGCTGCATTAGCTAAAGCCACTGGCGCCCAGTTAGTGCAGGTGATTGGCCGGAATGGTTTATTATATAAGCAAAATGAAGAAAAGCCTAAGATAGAATTGCCATAATTATGGGGGAGTTTGTAGTATGCTTACCAGAGAAACTCTTAATAATGCCAACCGCATTGTAATTAAGGTTGGCACTAGTACGCTAACGCATGCGACAGGTAAACTAAATCTCTTACGTATTGAAAAATTGGCTCGTGAGTTGTCTGATCTTGCTAATCAAGGCAAACAAATTATCCTGGTGAGTTCGGGCGCAGTTGGCGCCGGCATGGATCGACTAGGACTCAAAGAAAAACCCAAGACCATACCGGAAAAACAGGCTGCTGCAGCCGTCGGGCAAGGGATTTTGCTGCATATCTATGAAAAAATGTTTGGAGAATATGGACAAATCGTTGCGCAGGTATTATTGACCCGCGCCGATTCAGTTAATCGCAAGCGTTATACCAACTCTCGTAACACACTCATGGCGCTCTTAAACCAGGGCGTCATTCCCATTATTAATGAAAACGATGCAGTTGCTATTGACGAACTCAAAATTGGTGATAATGATACGCTTTCGGCTATGGTTGCCAGCATTGTTGACGCCGATTTACTAATCATTCTCTCAGACATTGAAGGTGTCTACACTGCTAATCCCCAGATGGATTCGAGTGCTGCCTTGATAAACGAAATTGCCGATATTACACCAGCCATTGAAGAACTGGCTGGTGGACCAGGTTCACTACGGGGCACCGGCGGTATGTATACTAAGATTCAGGCTGCGAAAATTGCAGTTAACTCTGGTGTAACCATGGTGATTGCTTCTGGCTGCCGCGATGGGGTTATTCGTGAAATTGTTCAGGGAAACAAGGTGGGGACGATTTTTATATCCAAAGAAAATCACCTGCAAATTCGTAAACGCTGGTTGGCTTTTGGTGCCAAGGTGAGCGGTAGTGTCAGAGTGGATAAAGGCTGTGAACATGCGCTCCAAAAGGACGGATCCAGTCTTTTGGCAGCAGGAATTATGGTTGTGGATGGTGAATTTGAATTAGGCAACACCATAAGCATAGTAAGTGAAAGTGGCCGCGAATTAGCGCGGGGTATTAGCAACTACTCTGCAGAGGATTTAAATAAAATCAAAGGCGCTCATACCCAGGAAATTAGTGATATACTAGGATATAAACCATATGATGAGGTTGTGCATCGCGATAACTTAGTATTGTTGATATAATAGGGGGCTAATGCATGGATTACATAACCGAATTAGCAGAAAAGGGTAAAGCTGCCAAGCTTGCAGCCCGCAAACTGGCGACTTTGTCGACAGCTCTGAAAAATCAAGCGTTAGTGGCTATGGCCGCTGCGTTAGAAGCAAAGCAAGACGAAATTATTGCTGCTAATAGTAAAGATATTGAAAGAGCAGAGGCAAACGGAATGCCTAAGCCGCTGGTTGACCGGCTGTTATTAAATGAAGCCAGAATAAAAGGTATGGCTGAAGGGCTGCGGCAGATTGCGTCATTGCCTGATCCTATTGGCGAAACTATTGGTGGCTGGCTCAGGCCTAACGGACTTGCTATAACCAAAATGCGTGTGCCGCTAGGGGTTATCGGTATTATTTATGAAGCCCGTCCCAATGTGACAGTGGATGCTGCCGGTCTGTGTTTAAAGGCTGGTAATGCCGTTATTTTACGTGGTGGTTCTGAGGCTATCAACTCTAATAAGGCGGTCACCGTAATTATTGCTGAGGCAGCTCAGGCTGCCGGTGTGCCGATAGGCGCAATTGCGCTTGTTGAGACAACTGACAGGCAGGCTGTAACGGCTATGCTGAAGCTTAATCAATACTTAGACGTTATTATCCCTAGGGGTGGGGCTGGGCTAATTAGAACGGTTGTAGAAAACAGTACAGTACCAGTAATTGAAACCGGTACAGGTGTTTGCCATACCTTTGTCGATGCGACTGCTGATCTGGTTATGGCGCAGGACATTGCTTTCAATGCTAAGGTCTCCCGACCAGGGGTATGTAATGCCATGGAGACGCTGCTTGTTCATGAAGCGGTGGCTGCTGAGTTTTTGCCGGATATGCTTACACGCTATCACCAAGCCGGTGTTGCTATCAGAGGCTGCGCTAAAACTATGAAATATCACCAGGCGGTTAAACCGGCTACTGACGAAGATTGGGCAGCAGAATATCTTGATCTCATCTTGGCGGTAAAAGTAGTAAGCAGCTTGGAGGCCGCCATTGAACATATTGCTACCTACAGTACCCGACATTCAGAGGCTATTGTTACCCGAGACTATGAACAGGCTAGACGTTTCCAGCAGGAAGTGGATGCGGCTGCTGTTTATGTTAATGCATCAACACGTTTTACGGATGGGTTTGAATTTGGGTTTGGCGCTGAAATTGGTATTAGCACACAAAAACTTCACGCCCGTGGGCCGATGGGACTCCCGGAGCTTACTAGTATTAAATATGTTATAAATGGCAATGGACAAGTGCGAATCTAAAATGAGTGCAAGGAAGCAAGTGTTAGGTTACTATTACGCTGCTCGTAACTATTTCAATACGCCAAAAGGGCGACATGATGCTATTGATTATGCTCGAGCAGCGGTTATTATTATCGGAGCTGCCGTATTTTTCAGTTGGATAATTCAATGGTGGTATACTATGTAACTCTTTTCACAGCTACTATTGTCTGTTATAATAAAAATGGTTAGAATTTTTTGGATATTTGAAAGGCAGATAGTATGTTACATGCAAAAGCTAAAATAGGTGTTATGGGCGGTACGTTCGATCCTATTCATGTCGGTCATTTGGTAACAGCTGAAGCTGTCCGTATAGAATATAATCTTGACAAGGTGCTATTTATTCCGGCCAGCAACCCTCCTCATAAACAGGATTCAATGGTTACGCCAGCTATTCATCGCTATATTATGACGGTTATGGCTACTTATTCTAATCGCCATTTTTTTGTATCTGGCATTGAACTTGAGCGATCAGGATTATCTTACACAATTGATACTGTGAAGGCTTTAATAGACTGTTATGGTGCCAGCACAGAGTTTTATTTTATTACCGGTGCGGATGCGGTCAAGGATTTGCCGAGTTGGCAGGAAATCGACCAACTGCTGGATTTGTGTTATTTTGTAGCAGCTACCCGGCCAGGTTGTATCAGTTATATTGATCAGGTAATAAAACAATTTGGCGCTAAAGGCCGCCGTAGTATTCAACGGTTAGCAACGCCTGAACTGGAGATATCCTCAACAGATATCCGGGAACGGGTAAGAAAAGGACGTTCAATTAAATATATTGTGCCGGAAAGTGTAGAAGATTATATCTACAAAGAGGGTTTATATCGTTAGAAGCGAATGAGTGTGCCAAATAAAGGCAGTGTCAGCCAAGCATAAATCCTGCGTTTTTGCAGATAATGTTAACGTAAAACTTATTTTATTTTAAGTTATCCTGATGTAACGGAGGTGATTTCCTTTTGGCAAAGACGCTGTATGTGGGTAATCTGCCGTGGAGTGCTACGGACATTATTCTTGCCGATGCTTTTCGTCCGCATGGATCTGTAATTTCGAGCAGAATTATTACAGACAAAGAAACCGGACGCTCCCGGGGCTTTGGTTTTGTAGAAGTAGAAGATGCTGATGCGGATAAAATGGTTGAGGTCATGAACGGAGCTCAAATTGCTGGTCGCCAGATTGTTGTTAATGAAGCTAAACCGCGGCAAGGTTGATTTTTTAAGTATAGCCGTTTATTGATTTTGATATATGTACGGTTCACCTCCTACTTATAGGAGGTTTTTTATTGTTTTAAAAAGGGTTTTTGCAGGAAACTGGCGAATTTTAGTATTGGAAAACAGGTGGTGTATAATCATGGAATATAATCAAATGGCAGATAAATTGTCGAATATTTTGAAGGCCAAACGGTTTCAGCATTCTTTGGGAGTGAGTCAAAGTGCAGCTGAACTTGCCGTACGTTATGGAGAAGATGTAGATAAGGCTAAGGTAACTGGGTTGCTACACGATTGCGCGCGGAGCTTATCCAGCAATAACCTATTGCAAATGGCTCAGGCCTTTGCTATAGTGGTGAATGATGTCGAACGCCAACAGCCAATGCTTTTACATGCGCCGGTAGGCGCAAAACTAGCTCGAAATGAATATGGTGTTGATGATCCGCAAATTCTTAAGGCTATTGCGCTTCATACTACGGGTGGGCGTGATATGGCAACACTTGAAAAAATCATTTATTTGGCTGATTGTATAGAACCAAGCCGGGATTTTCCCGGGATAAACAGGCTGCGCAGGCTAGCGTTTATCGATTTAGATAAGGCTATGATTGCTGCATTTGATCAATCCCTTCACTATGTTATTGAGCAAGGTTTACTTATACATCCAGCTACTATTGAGGGTCGCAATCATTTGCTATTGCGGCAAAATAAGTAACTCGAGTGAAGGGTGTTGTCTTTATAGAGAGGAGATAATACCATGGAAAATAGGGAAGATGGGGCTAGAGCACGACGAAGAAGAATTCGTTGGGATCGTGTTTTTCTCATGCTGCTCATCCTGCTCATTACTATAGTAGCATTAACGGGAGCTACCGTTTATGCCTACCTTAACATAATTCATTCCCCAAGTACTGTACAAGTAGTTAAATCTAAAGAGCGTCCGCCTGAGATGTTAACAAATAGGGTTAACATTTTATTATTAGGGGTTGATGACAAGGATCGGGAAAACCCAGATGATAATACTAGACGCTCTGACACTATGATGGTTGCAAGTATAAGCCCGGAAGATGGTACAATTAATTTATTGTCATTGCCGCGTGATACCAAAGTGAACATTCCGGGGCACAAAGGCTATGACAAGCTCAATCATGCGTATGCTTATGGTGGGGCTTATCTTGCACAGCGTACAGTCGAACAGTTTTTGCAAATTCCCATTAATTATTATGTAGTCATTGACTGGAAAGCTTTTATCAAAGTAATTGATACCCTTGGTGGAGTTGATCTTTATGTTGAAAACGACATGAGTTATCGAGATCCTTACGCAGATCTCGATATTGAAATTAATAAAGGGTATCAGCATTTGGATGGAGAAAAAGCTGGCCAATATGTACGGTTTCGTAGTGACGAGCTTGGCGATATTGGTCGGGTGCAACGCCAACAACGCTTTTTAAAAGCGTTAGCCAAGGAAGTAATGCAGGTTGGCACTATCTTAAAGGTTCCTTCGATAGTCAATACTGTTAATAAGTATGTTGAAACAGATATGTCGGCAATGACCATGATTAAAGTTGGCAATAGTCTCAAGAGCTTTAATTCTAATAATCTAACGGCCGAGATGTTGCCAGGAACCTTTGCGACAATTGACGGGTTAAGTTATTGGGTGTCTGATAAAGAACAGACTCAGCAACTAGTCCAAACCATGTTTTTATCTTCACTTAAAGAAACAGGTGTATCTAAGGGAAATAATGGTTCTACCAATACAAAGAAGAATTAATGAAGTAAGAGAAAAGCATTTGGGCAGTTTCACCTCTTTGCAGGAAACTTGCCTGCCCAGTCCGAATAAAATAAATGTAGAAAGAAAAAGCTATACTGAAGAGTTTCCGGGAGGTATTTGTTAATTGATGACAGATAATGACAGCAAATTGGCAGAATTAATAGCCAAAGCCGCTAGCGACAAAAAGGCACATGATATTATTATTATGGATTTGGTGGGGATTTCACCAGTAACAGATCACTTTGTTATTTGCAGTGCTAATTCAACTACGCAGGTTAAAGCGATTGCCGATAATATCGAAGAACAGCTTGCCGAGCAAGGCGTTAACTTGCTGCATAAAGAAGGCTATCGGGAAGCTCGGTGGGTTCTTATGGATTATGGCAACTCTGTCGCACATATTTTTGTTGAAGAAGACCGCCAGTTTTATAATCTTGAGCGGCTATGGGGCGATGCCAAACAAGTGTCATATCAAGGATAGGTGTGATAATGGATAATTGTAAGCATAACTACAGGCCTGGTGATGTAGTAGAGCTAACAGCTGTCAGGAAAAGTGAGCTGGGTGTTTTTTTGGATGCTGGCACAGGCAGTACCAGTGACGACATTTTATTGCATAAGGCTCAGCAAGCAGGAGAAGTTATCATCGGACAAGCTGTTAAGGTGTACCTTTATAAAGATCCTAAAGGCAGATTAACTGCCAGTATGCGTTTACCACAAATGCAAGAAGGGCAAGTTGCTAGAGTGGAGGTTATAAATACAACACGGGATGGTACCTTTGTTAATATTGGTGCTGAACGCGGAGTATTTATGCCGCATGCCGGCAGGCGGGGCTTACCAAAGGTTGGCGAAAAAGTGTGGGTTAAACTGTATCGTGACAAATCGGGTCGCCAGGCAGTTACCATGGAAGTTGAGGATGAACTCAGACAAGCAGCACGACCGGCCGAGGATGTAAAGATCGGTGATACAATAACTGGATCAGTATATAATTTTAATGACCAAGGTGCTTTTATTTTTACCAAAGAGCGGTTCATTGCATTTTTACACAAAGATGAAATGCTTGAACGGCCGCGGGTTGGGGCTGAACTTACTGCCCGGGTTACCTATATTAGAGAAGACGGGCGACTTAACGTATCTATGCGGCCTATCAAAGAGACTGCCATGGATGTTGATGCTGAAAAAATACTTGAGGTGCTACGCGCCAGAGGCGGACAAATGCCGTATAGTGATTCTTCCCCGCCGGAAATCATCAAAGACAAGTTTAACATCAGTAAAGCTGCTTTTAAGCGGGCGATGGGACGTTTGCTCAAAGACACGCTCGTTGAACAAAGAGAAGGCTGGACATATTTAAAAAATAGCGAAGGTGGCGAGTAAGCCACCTTCGTCATTTTTATAGGCAGAAAGTATTACACTCCTGCCAAAATGTGCTCATTCCTAACATAAAAGACAGAGCAGATGCTAGGTCGGTACAGAATTTTTACAGGGCATATGCATCTTTTGATCGGCATTGTTCTTATTTTTGGTATTTGTCATATCGGCGGCTGGTTTTTTATTTTTGGCCGCATCTGAGTCTAACAGATCTTTTGTAGCCATAGGCAATCCCTCCTTGGAATTTATTTGTGTGGATAAGCGACCGCTTATCTGCGGGGAGGTCAGCCGTCGTTTGGGGTAAGATCTTTGGCTGATTGGGCAGAAGGCTGAAGGTCATCGGCTGATATGGTGTCATTGCTTACCTGATATTTTGACTGAGTGAGACTTCTACGTGGACCTTCATTAATCAGGCCTTTGGCACCTACGTGCGATTCACCGGCTACGTTTTTACCATTCCAAAATCCTGTTTTTTTATCTGTCAAAATAATCACCTCCTGTGTTGGATTTACAGATAGTTTTCCCATACAAAGAATAAGCATGAGCGACAATGATTGCTAGCTGTAAGCCTTATGTCGGATGCATGATTTTTACTGTACTGGAAAAACTAAAAACAGCGAAGAGGAGGTGTTTTCATGGATCAACAACTGCAGACTATCTCATTACAGATTAAAGCACTTAGACAACAGCTTAACCAGTTGATGCAGAATTCTAGTTCGGCGGATGCTGAGATTATAACAGCTAGCAGTACACTATCTACCCAGCTTGAAGATTATGCCCACACAATACAGGAAAAACGTTACCCGTCAATGCGGACATTCTAAAGCCACCACTAAGGTGGCCTTTATTTTTTACACTAATGATGGTTGTATATTATTGTGGTAAATGAAAAACCAAAATCCCACCTTTTATATTGCGGGATTTTGGTAATTAGCTTCATTATTCAAAAGAATGATCGCCATCTAGTGGCGGCACATTACGGGTAATGAGTACTTTGTCAACGCGTGCTTTATCCATATCTAGAATTTCAAAAATATACCCGCTCCATTCAAACTTTTCAGCCGTATTTGGAATATGACCGAGATAGGAAACAATGAATCCACCAAGTGTCTGAAAGTAGCCTCGCTCTTCTCCGGGAAAGTGATCAACGTCCAATAGCTCTTTAAGTTCTTCAGACGGCAACATGCCATCTACCAGCCAAGATCCATCATCCCGAGGAATAACATCAGGGTCTTCATCTTCCCCTAGATAAGGCATGTCGCCAACAATGTGTTCAGCAATATCATAAAGGCTGATTAAGCCAGACATACCACCATATTCATCAACTACTAGCGCAACATAGATTCCAGTATCTTTAAAACTCTCCAGCACTTTTAAGGCAGGGGTATTTTTCGGAATATAAAGTGGCTGCCGGGCAGCCTCTTCTAAAGCTAAAGGCCGGCCTGGTATATAATTAGCCAAGACTTCATTGGAATAAATGACGCCCACGATATCGTCTAAGCTACCACGGCCTACCGGAAAAAATAAATGGTTACTATTGCGAATGATACGGAGGTTATATTGATCGTTATCTTCTAAATCCAACCACTTGACTTGGGTTCGCGGTGTCATAAGTGCCCCTACCCGCATATCGCCAAGGATAAAGATTTTTTCTAACATTTCCCGTTCGGCTTTTTCAAAGACACCATGTTGGGTACCTTGGCCGATTAGTACTCGAACTTCTTCTTCCGTTACTGGCGGTTCTTTCGGCGGTTTAGCGCCTAAAAGCCGCATTGCCATAGCTGTCGAAACACTTAATAAATGAACTAATGGCCGATTGAGCCGTACAAAGGCAGCCATTGGCCGGGCAATAGCCGCGGCAATAGGTTCAGGGTTATTAAGTGCTAGTTTTTTTGGCACCAATTCGCCGATTATAAGCGATAAGTAGGTAATAATACTTACGACAATAGCAAGACTAAGTGCGTCGCTATAGCTCCCAAGGAAAGCAATCTTATTCAAGAAAGAAGCAAGATAGCTGGCTAGTCTGGCGCCACCGAAAGCACCGGTAAGTATTCCAATAAGGGTAATGCCGATTTGTACGGCAGACAATAGCGAAGTAGGCTCTTCGGCCATCTTTAGTGCCGCATAAGCACCTTTATTGCCGGAAGCCGCCATATTCTCCAAACGACTCTTGCGAGAGGATACAATAGACATTTCTGTTAGTGCGAATAGTCCATTTGCAAAAATTAGAATCAAGATAACTATAATTTCAGTAGCGATCGAGCCTGTGTCCAAAATGTAGATAGCACGCTCCTTGTAAAAAGAATTCTTTTATGCAATCATATCATATCCGTTTATGGTAGTGATCAAACGCGTGGCCAGTACATAATTATCATAACGCCAATAAGCGCCACTAGACCACCTATGAGATCATATTTATCAGGGACTACCTTATCAACGCCCCAGCCCCATAGAATAGACAAAGCAATGAATACTCCGCCATAGGCTGCATAGACCCGACCAAAACTCGCAGGTTGAAATGTGGGGATGATTCCATAGATAATAAGAATAAAAGCGCCAGCGACAGCGTAAAATATGCCTTTATCTTCACGTAGCCATAACCAAATAAGATAACCGCCGCCAATTTCGCATACACCGGCTACTACAAAGTATACTATTGATTTCAATGCTTCCAGAAAAACTCCTCCATAGTAAAGTACCCGCTAGCTTTACGCACAGCGGGCAGCTTGTTTACAATTTTTCTATAGCAGCATCCGTTTTTTTACTTCGTTTTGTAACATAAGCAAAGATACCTGCCGCTATTATGATTAGGAGCGAAATAATAAGCATGTCATCTTTATGCTGAGTAAACATTTCCACAGCTTGTGGGCCGAAGTAGTAAATAAGCACGCCTTCCAGTAAGAAACGCTTACCACGGCCAAGAAGGGAGATAAAAAGAAACACCGGCATATTGATTTTTAACGCTCCTGCTGTGATACTGACAAATTTGTAGGGAATAGGTGATAAGGAAGCTAAAAATATAGCCCACAGGGCATTTTCCTGTACTGTATTGTGTATTTTCTCCAGGTATTTGGCCGGAATAAACTTGCGGGTTGCAGGGAGGCCGATTTTTAGCCCGATGAGATATCCAATCAAGCCGCCTAGAATGGAAACCGCGGTAGCTGCCAAACCATAATAAATTGCATGCTGCGGGTTAGCTAGTGCTAACGGTATGAGAAGCAGGTCTGGCAATATAGGTGAAATAAAGGATTCGGTAAAGGCGGCAATTAAGAGACCAGTAAGACCCCATTCTAACAGTATTGCCAACAATGCTTCCATTATAAAGTTCCCCTTTTTAGATTGTAATTATTAAAGTATAATAATAGTTTATCTTATCGACAGTACTTGCGTCAAGAAATAATACTTGGCAGCAGTGCGAACAATCCACAACCGGCAAAATAACAGCCTGCGAGAAAACACGCAGGCTGCTGGAGTGCTGGAGATAAGCGGGGTCGAACCGCTGTCTCTAGATATAGGTGCATACAATTATCATCACGATAGAAGCGAGTCCCCAAAAAAGTAAGTCAGAGAAAATGTTAGAAACCGCCTGAAGCCATCGGCGACAATGCTCTTATTTTGCAGCCGCTTTGGCGGATGGGCGACTGGCAAGTAGGCGAGCGGCATTTTATTGCGTTACGGCAAGTTTGCCCGGCTTTTGCACGCTGATACTAAGAACTTTTTTCGTGGTCGGGTCGATACGATACACTGCATCGTCGCGGGTGCTGGCAGTCCACACCGCGCCGTGGCCGACAGCTAAGGTCGTAAGGTGCTGCCCGGTGTTGACAGTGGCAGTGACTATATTGTCTTTTGGGGCAACGAAGGCCACGCTTCCCTCAGCGTAGTTGGCGGCGACGATAAAATCAGTGCCGGCCGCGGTGTACTGGCTGTTTCCCGTCTTGATGATTGCGGCCACCTTCGCCTGGATCGGATCGATGCGAAGCACGCTTTTGCCCATCGGGTTGCCGACCCACAGTGAACCGAAACCAGCGGAAATTCCGCTTGGATTCGTGCCGACTTGAATTGTGGCCACCACCTTATTGGCGACTGGGTCTATTTTGGATACAATCAGGTCGACGCTTGCCACCCAGACGGCGTTATCCAGCACGCAGACACTGTTCAGAACACTGTTGGTCACTTTGATTTTTGTCGTAACCTTGTTGGTGACCGGATCAATACGTACAACTGTGCCCCCGTTTGCATCGGCCACCCATATCGACCCAAGGCCGGCGGCAATGGCAGCCGGGGATCCGCCGACATTTATTGTGGCGACGATTTTGTTAGTTGCGGCGTCAACGCGCCATACTTTTCCGCCACCGTAGTCGGAAAGCCATAAACTGTCCCCGTCGGCAGCCATGCCTTTGCAAACCCTTTCAAGCGCGACTGTGGCTACCACCTTGTTGCTGGCCGGATCAATTCGGTACAGCTTACTATCTGTCAAGCTGCTGTTGGCAACCCACACTCCGGCTGTTCCCGCCGTCATCGGCGCTGCGGCCTTCGCCTGGCCGCCATTATCTCTGGACTGGTCTCCGCCGCCGCACCCGATCAGCATCTGCATCGCCAGCAGCATAACCAGCGAAAGAACAACGGCGACCGCCCGCCGTATCGTCCGAGTTTTTTCCACTGTCATCCCTGCCTCTTATAGTTATTATTGTGTATCCTCTTCGACATAATGGTAGATATCCAGTTTGCCGCTCACCATCCCAACTTCAATCACTCCGTTCAGCGTGCTTACCCCCGGCCAGGTATAACTTTGGGATCCAAGAGTGACGACGGCGCAACCGTCCCGAACTTCAATGCTGAACGGGCCGTTATAGTGCCACATGTCATGAGTTGGCAGCACCTGGCGGAGCAGATATTTCCTCTCTAGAAACCCCGTATTTCTGCCGCCGTCGTACAGGACGCACACCTGAATATTTCCGCCGGAGAACTCCAAATCAAATTTAACAGTTTTCCCGTCCGCTCCGAGGGCATAAAACCCGATCCAAGGTTTGGACAGCGTCTTGCTGCCCTTGATGGCTGACATGACGATTTTTCCCTCGAACGGGTTGGCGGCATAGCCGCCCCTAAAGGTACTATTGGGAATCTCCTGAGTGTCCGTGAGCACCAGTTTGGGGGCGGCGAAGGTCGTCGCGCACAACGCCAGTAGCATTACCGCCAACAGCACCCCTGCAAATCGTCTCATATAAAATATCCCCTTTCCAATATAGTATGTAGCGGAATGTTTGCCCGGAACCTATCAGGACATCCTAAAACTTAAACGTCAGCCCGGCACCAAAGCCTTTAGACGTGTCATCTATATAGATGGTGTTTTTGTCGAAATTCTTCGCCTCACGGTACCGGTAAACCAGGTTGAGGTCAACGTTCGCCGACAGGGCGTGTGACAAGCCGATTTCGTAGCTGGTCAAATCGTTTCCCAGGCCGGCTCGGCCGAATAGGGTGGTTTCGGGCGCCAGATCGGTCCAGCCGACAAGCCCGACTTGAAAGGCGTTTTTGCTCTGCGTGCTCCAGTTTGCCGTTGCGTTGATGAACTTGGCCCGGTGATAGCCGACGAAGACGGCGAGGTTTTTTCCGGTCTTGTACAGCACGTTTATTTCCCGGCCATCGATTTTCAGATAATCGTTGGAACGCTTGCACTGCTCGGTTGCCACATCCATCTGACGGTACTCCAGCGCAAAATTGTTGCCGAGACCGAAAGCCGCGCCCCAGGACAGATTGTCGCTTTTTCCATCCGCAGATTCGGCCATCGAAGCACTGCCGACTTTCGCACGGTATGGCGAATCATTGTCGATATTCGGCAGAAAGAGAATATCGACAGCAACCTTCCCGGACGAATAATCGGTCAGGGGGCTGGCGAACCCTACCGAGGTAAAAAGCATCATTAGTAGTAACAATGTCAACATTTTTTTTGCCATTCAACAACCCTCCAATCAACTTAACGTGACCCCCCGCCGCCGCAAGCGCTTGCTACGCTCCAGCCCGGTCGCGCTGCAATCCTCTTTTTATATTAAACCAACAGGAAATAATAGTAAATTACTCTAAAGGGTGAAAATCAGCAATACAATGTAAAATTATTATGTAAAAAGAACCAGACCGAGCGGCCTGGTTTACTGATTTCCTTAGAATATAACTGGCGACTACAGTAATTGGAGTTCCTGGCCTCGGCTTATAGCCTGCACCCGATTGCGCGCCCGCAGTTTGCGGTAAAGATTGCGGACATGCCGCTTGACAGTATTTACGGAAATTCCAGTTCGGACGGCAATCTCCAAATTGGTCTGTCCGGTTTCCAGCAAGTGCAGTATCTCTGTCTCTCGCTGAGTAAGCTTAGCGGCGTCGGTAACCGCCCACGGCGTAAGACCTGCTGTTCGCTTAAGCTGAGCGGCGTGCCTGCTGGTCAGGCGCCAAACAGTCTTGACATATTCGGCGAAAGCCGGGTCTTTTTGAGTAAAATCAGATATATAGCGACGCAACAGAGCGGCCAGCGGCGCTCCTTCATCAATAAGACTGCGTAAATAGCCGTCCCGCCGGGCGATCAAGAATGCGTCCCGCAACGAAAAATACGCACCCTCCGGGTCGCCGGATTTTTCCAGGGCAATTGCTTGGAGTATTTGAATTACCACTAAACTGGGTACTCGGTTCTCAGCTCGGGCAGCGATCAGGCACTGCTGCAACAGCCTGGCAGATTCCTCAAACCGTCCCAGTGCCTGCAGCGCCCTTGCTCTGGCGAGTTCCTCATACTCCAGCCGCTGTTTGCCATCTTCACGGCTTGTATTGTTAACTTTCGTCAGCCATGCTGCTATCCCCCGCACATCCTCGCCGTCGGCCTGGAGCCATATCCGGAACGCATCAAGCAGCTGCAGCCTTTCGTAATCCTGGCATTGCCGCAGTTTATGTTCGGCTTGGGTGACAATCGAGGCAGCCCAGTCTAGTTTGCCCTTCGCCCGGGCAATGCGCGCTAAAGTAATCGAGCCAGCTAAAAAAGGCCCCATGGCGTTGGCGCGCTCGGCCAGACCGATCCCTTCGGTCAATACGCCTAGAGCATGATCCAGTTGGTCTTGTTCGTAAAGTAGCTCGCCGAGGGTGAGTGACCAGACGCCGCTCGGCTCGCCGAGCCCTGGCCAAAGAGATCTCATCCGCAGGACAAACTCAAGCACCTTTTTTAGCGGCACTTTTACCCGGCAGGAGAGCAGGCTGGCTTCAGCGGATAGAAATTCGATGCCCTGGCTCATGAAGATGCTGCCTCGACCGTGGGCTTCTTGGTTCAGGTCGAGGCAGGTGTCGATGTCGCAGACGAACGATGCCGCCGCCGCCTGGATAAGCAGCAGTTCGTTGCGAATTTTGCCGGCAAGCTGCTCAGAAGTGTCGACAAAATCGGCGGACGCCATTTTTTGCAACTGGGCATGGTACTGTTCAAATCTGCCTGTCAGCAGCAGGATCCAGGTGCAGGCCAATCCTAGCAGCGGATTGTTGTCGATTACGGCCTGCGGCAAGGCGTCGAGCCAGATCGCCAGTTTCTGAATCCGGCCGCTGGCCAAGGCGGTTTTCGCGTATTCGACTATCCATTCGGCTACTAGGGCGTAATCGCGAGACTCAAGCGCATGATCGACGGCTTCGTCCAGGCAGCCGCAGGCAGCGAACCACTCGGCCGCCCGTCGATGGAGTATCGGCAAGACGGCGGCGGATGACTGTTCCAGCTTCCGCCGCAGAAAGTCCCCGAACAGACGGTGGTGTCTATACCATTGCCCTTGATCATCCAGAGCAATGATAAAGCCGCCGTTCCCGCTTAAGGCGGCCAACGTTTCCCGACTGCCCTCGCTGCGGACAACGGCGTCGCACAGCGGTGCAGTCAGCCCGTCAAGAATGGCTGTCTGCAGCAAGAAATCCTGTACCCTGCGGGGAAGCTTTGCCAATACCTCTCTGTCCAGGTAGTCGGCCACATAAGGATTATCAGCCGAAAGGCTCCTGCCTTCGGGAGCGGCATCGTTGTGGGTGAGGACGCCGATATATAAGCCGACAATCCAGCCCTCGGAGGCCTGTTCTAAAGCGATCGCTTCTCCTCTGGTAAGGCTTTTGTTTCTGCTTCGGTATAAGACCATGATCTCGTCGGCGTTGAACCTGAGGTTGTCCGTAGTTAGTTCGGTAACCCCGCCGGTGAGGCAGATGCGGGTCAAGGCGAGCGGCAGAGGGGCTCGACTGCAGATAACCAAATGCAATCGCGTGGCCGTATTTTCCAGGAGGACGGCCAGGAAATCATCGATTTGCGATCCTTCGATCACCTGGTAATTGTCGAGGACGATTACCAAACCGTCTTGGCAACCGCCGGTACACCCAGCAATCATTTCCCACAGAGTATCGGACTGCAGGTCGGCTGCTGCCGGCAGCCAGCTCAACCGTTCGTCTCCACTAGGGTCGGACGATTTTAACGCTGCGGCTAGATAGTGGTAGAACCGGGGCAGATCGTTGTCCGCTTGGTCGAGGGAAAGCCAGCACGCTCGCTTTTTGCGTTTCGCCAGCCATTGCGCCAGCAGCGTTGTTTTCCCGTATCCGGCAGGCGCATGAACAAAGGTCAATCTGTGCTGTAAGGATTGATCGAGTTGAGCTGTCAGATGGGGGCGGGAGACGAGATGGGTTCCACAGTGGGGTATGCTGAGCTTGCGGGTCGCCGACACCGGGCGAGATAGTAGCCTATCGTCTTCCATATAAATGTCCTGTCATTATGCATACCTTCTTTACCAGCAGTTGGTTATTAGTGGGATTTTTCCTAATTTTATATTTAGCATAGTCTTAAAACAATGTCAATGCGCGGCGCCCCAGCCACCTGACGGCACGGCTGTATTTTTCCCATAGGCGGACTGGCCGGAAAAAAGGAGCGGCCTTTGGTATTCCTGTAGTTTGGTTAGCTTTTACACATGGCAATGGGTTTCGCGCCGCGTGTTCTTTTTAATCATCCCAAATTTCCCAAAAAACCACGATGAAATTGACGCACAATAAATGAGACCACCAGGTAAGGTGGCCTCATTTATTGTGCGTCTAACGCGGGTTAACTTAGTTAAAAGGGACAAGCCCAAAGATCAGGCTTGTTTTTACATTAGCGAGCAGTAGTTGCCGGTTTTGTATCCCCGATTATCAAGTATTCCAAACACTATCCCCCGTAACATAAAAGCGACTTTGCAAATCCCGCAAAGCCGCGTCGTTCTTGGTGGAGATAAGCGGGATCGAACCGCTGGCCTCTTGAATGCCATTCAAGCGCTCTCCCAGCTGAGCTATACCCCCATATAATTATCAAATAAATTATACTTATACTGTAACATAATGTCAAGAATTTTACTTAAATTCAATCATTATGGCAGGTACTTAACTATATTATGCAGAATACTTTGAGATTAGCCTAAGGAAGAAGGAACAATTATGCACTTATTAAAGGTTGGCCTGTTGCTTGATGGTACAGGCCTTACGGCGCAAGAGTCATGTTATCTGGCGTTGGAATCGGGATATATTGTTGGCAGCGGGAAAGCTGATGATTTTGCCGCTGAAGATGTGGCTAACGCTGATGATTATTCGCAATATACGGTTATGCCGGGGCTTATTGATCCCCATGTGCACTTGTTTTTGGAGGGAATTTCTGATGTAAAAACGCGTACATTACGGTGGAAAGAAGATAAGGAGACTACGCTACTACGCGCTGTCAATAACCTGACTCGAACCATTCGGCAAGGAGTAACTACCGTGCGTGACCTAGGAGGCCCTTTTGGTATTAATATGTTTTTAAAAAAAGCTGTTAATCAAAGGATTGTTAATGGTCCACGAGTACTTACTGCCAGTCAGGCTATTTCTATCACCGGTGGACATTTTCACTATGCGGGCGGGAGAGAAGCTGATGGGCCTGAAGAAATGATCAGAGCGGTGCGTGAGCAAGCTAAAAATAATGCCGACTGTATAAAAATTATGATGACAGGCTGCGTAAATTTTGTTCGGCAGGATGCCGGTATTGTTGAATTATCACTAGCGGAAGCGCAGGCAGCTGCGCAAGAGGCTCGGCGACTGAAAAAGACGGTGGCGGTACATGCCAACGGTATAGACGGCGTGCGTCAGAGTATAGATATTGGTATTACTACTCTGGAGCATGGGGCACTTATAGATGAAGCTACAGCCGATGTTATTACTGACAGTGGCGTATATTGGATACCGACACTAGTTCCTTTTGAAAGAATGTGGGATTATGGTCGTACCTATAAGACGCAAACACTGCCGGCAGATGGGATTGAGACTGTTTACCTAAGGCATCAGGCGATGGTTCGAAGAGCTTATCGAGCCGGAGCTAAGATTGTTGCCGGTACCGACGCGGGGGCATTAGGAGTTGGGCATGGCGACATGTGGCGTGAAATTGGCTTGTTGGTTGAATGCGGTCTGCCAGCGGCAGCTGCAATTCATGCTGCGACCGGCCTGGCTGCCCAGGCAGTAGGTATGGAGCAGCAGATCGGTACAGTGGCTGTAGGTAAACAGGCGGACTTATTGGTGGTGGCAGGAAACCCATTGGTAGATATCACTTGCCTGAAAAATGTTGTTCAGGTATTTAAGGAAGGACGGAGTATCTTCCATGATTGAATTTATTGGCAGCTTGGCAGGAATTCTTACAACCGTAGCTTTTTTTCCCCAGGTGGCAAAAACCATTAAGAGTAAATCTGCCAGCGACTTTTCGACGGCATGGATAGTAATGATGATGTTTGGCGTCTTCTTTTGGATGATCTACGGATATTGCATAAATAGTATGCCGGTGTTTGTGGCTAATGTGGTAACCTTGGGTTGTATGGTTGTCCTTACCTGGATAAAATTCAACAAAGCAGGTAAAGCAGCTACAGAAACAAAGTAACGGAGTTGGTAATATGATAGAAGCAATTGAAGATCTTAAAACAAAGCTTGGACAAAATGGCTATCTTACTGATGATAATTTGGCATCTGCCCTTTATTTAGCGGAAAAACTGGAAAAACCACTGCTCTTAGAGGGGCCGGCCGGTGTCGGTAAGACTGAATTAGCCAAGGCCTGGTCACGTCTTCGCAACCGGCGGCTCATCCGTTTGCAATGCTATGAAGGACTTGACGAAAGCAAGGCATTATATGAATGGAACTATCAAAAACAGTTGTTATATATTCAAATTGCCGCATTAACGGAAAAAGGCTGGGAGACAGGGCGAAAACAAATTTTTGACCAGGAATTTTTACTTAAACGTCCGATGTTAACGGCGCTTACCAGTCCAGAGCCTGTAGTACTTTTGATTGATGAGATTGATAAAAGTGACCAGGAATTTGAAAGTTTTCTGTTAGAGGCATTGTCAGATTGGCAAGTTACTATTCCTGAGTTGGGTACAATAAGTTCGGTAAACCGACCCTATGTAGTCTTGACCTCGAATAGTACACGTGAACTAGGCGATGCACTAAGACGCCGGTGTTTGCACTTTCATATAGACTATCCTGAGCTTGAACGGGAGTTGGCCATTGTTGAACTGAATGCGCCGGACATTGACCGCAAGTTTGCCTGTCAGCTTGTTGAATTCGTCCAAAATATTCGCAAACAGCCTCTCAAAAAGCCGCCTAGTGTAACGGAAAGTATTGACTGGGTTTTGTCTATGCAGCTCTTAGGCGGAGAACTAACTACCGATACAGTCCGGGCAACGCTCAGTGCTTTGCTCAAGTATACCAAAGACCGTGATATTATTAATGATAAACTGCCATTTTTGTTAAAGTCATGAAACAATTAATTGTTGATTTTGTCCGATTGTTGCGCCAAGCGGGGCTGACGGTAACAACAATGGAAGCAGTGGATGCATTAACAGCAGCTGAACTTACGTGTTTTGATCCTGCCTTATTGCGCGGAGTACTGGAAACTACGCTTGTGAAAAGTACTTGGGAACGTCCGATTTTTACGGCGTTGTTTGAGTTATATTTTGATCTTACACCAGAGGAACAATTACCACAAACTAACGCGGAAGCTCCAGCACTTACGATTAAGGGAGCTACTGCCGACGGGAGTGGCCGAAGCTCGGCCGGGGCAGGGGGCGATGCCGAAGGCCTCTTAGAAACTATCGATAATCAACCTGCTGCTATATTGGAAGAATTGGCAAGGCAATTTACGGCTGATATCTCGCTTGCTAATGCCGAGCCGGGTGAAATTTCGCAGAAATTGCGTGAAACCCAAGTAACCTTAAGATGGTTTGAGGCTGTTAACAAAGTAGAACGGAAGTATGTTACCGGACAAATGAAAGAGGCGTCTTTTCAAAAATGGCAAAAGACGTTTGCTCAGCTTGAGGCACTCCTACGCCGCGAGCTGGAGCGAAAGGCTGTTAAGCAGTTTGGCCGACAGCATATTCTCAAATTGGTAGAATTCGCAAACATTCGTCGCCGGGAATTTGATTGCCTGGCTACCACTGAAATTGTTACGGTTGAGCAGGAAATTGGCAAATTAGCCAAAAAGCTGGCTGAAAGACCGGGAATCCGCTTACGACGAGCCAAACGCGGCACTGTGGATATTCGTCGTACTTTTCAGGAAGTGGTACGTACAGGTGGCTGTCCGGTGAACTTGAAGTACAGGGACAAAATAAAAAGTAAGGTAGATTTATGGTTGTTATGTGATGTTTCCAATTCAGTTGAACGGTTTAGCCGTTTTATGCTGCTATTAGTACAGGCGGCGCAGCGACGTTATGCTAATATCCGCTCATTCGTCTTTATTGATGAAGCTGTTGAAGTGACTGACTGGTTCAAAACCCAAGATGTTAACGCTTTTTTGCAGGCAAGACACCTTAGAGACCGCTTTAACCGGCGGGTAGGCTTATCACGATATGACTTGGTTTTCGAACAAATAGCTCGTTATGAGCTGCCGGCTATTAATGCTCGGACTAAGCTGATTATCTTAGGTGATGGGCGTAATAACTGGCATCCGGGCGGAGCTGACGAGTTAGCGAAGATTGCAGAACGGGCGCAGTCTATATATTGGCTTAATCCACTGTCGGAAGAGGAATGGCTTGAGGGTGATTGCCTCATGAAAGAATACCAAATGTATTGTCAACAAGTATTTGAGTGCCGTAATTTAGAACAATTAACAGAAGTAGCCAACCGTATTTTATGATTGCGGTTGGCTACTTTTGTCAGGAAAAATTTATGATTAGACGGTAATACTAATAACGTTATGATTTGCGAAATATATGGGAGGTGAATATGTGGAGTTTGCAGTTGCGCTAATGAGTATTATAACGGTTAACTTGCTGTTAAGCGGCGATAATGCATTAGTTATTGCTTTGGCAAGTCGGAAACTTCCCCCCGAGCAACAAAAAAAGGCTATCTTCTGGGGCGGAGCAGGTGCGATTGGGTTAAGAATTGTTCTAACATTTGCCGCCATAGTATTGCTTCAAATACCTTACTTACAACTTATTGGTGGTTTAGCACTGCTATGGATTGCTGTTAAGCTTTTGGTTGGTGAGGAAGATGATCACAAATTGGAAGCCAATAGTAACTTATGGGGAGCAATTAAGACAATAATCATCGCAGACTTAGTTATGAGTGTTGACAATGTCATTGCTATTGCTGGCGTAGCTAAAGGTAATGTAACATTACTAATTATTGGTCTTGCAATTAGCATTCCGATTATTATTTGGGGCAGCAAACTAATTAATATGCTGATGGAACGTTGGCCAATAATAATTACTATTGGGGCAGCCTTTCTGGGATGGACTGCCGGCGAGATGGCAACTGCCGATAAAAAAATAGCCCCTTTATTAGAGCCGTATCCCTGGACGCATTGGGTGATTCCAATCTCTTTTGCAGTAGTTGTTGTTCTGCTTGGTGGGCTGCTTGCTCGCCGCAAGCAGCCACAAACCCAGGGATAGAGTTAAAATCTAAAATCTCCCCCCATGTACCAACCTTGCTGTATTTTTGTAGCTTTAGTCCAGGTTATTTGGCCGCTGGTGTTTTCCGAACCCGTATATAAGCCATAATGCTGATAACGATAGCCTAGTGTAAGCGAATTATCGCGGCGTCCAGCCACGTTATAACGCAGGCCGACTTTTCCGTCTAACATTTGGCCTGTGCCAAAATGCTCGAAATCCAGGTCGCGTAAATTCCATTTTCCATGGCCTTGCACTACGGATAGCGGTGAATAAGAGAGACTACCAACTAGCACCAGCTTGGGTGCTAGTTGTTTTGTGCCAAGTAAGCCGACATGTGGCCCGTGATAAACGAGCGAGTAAGTAGACTGTAAGTTTGTTAGGGGGACACTTACTGCAGCGTAATTGATAATAGAATAGTAGCCCTGGCTCATAACATATTGGCTGTTAGAATACCCATAACCGTAAAAAAACTCGGTATCCTTGGCAATGGGACGCTTAACATCGAGATTTATAAAAGTACTGTTGCCATCTGTCTGAAATACGCCATAATGCCATAACTCTTTGGAGCGCGAGTAATCCCAATCAGAATCAGTGC
Organism: Bacillota bacterium; assembly: GCA_023443285.1. Classification (GTDB taxonomy): domain Bacteria; phylum Bacillota; class Negativicutes; order Sporomusales; family Sporomusaceae; genus Sporomusa. Next base: position 13,795 of record JAEZVB010000028.1, on the reverse strand, counting down.
CTATACCAGGTGTTAACGTCCCTTGCGTTCCCACTTCTAAGCTTAGCTTAGAAGTGGGGGAAAGATCAGTTTCATAATTAATAGTTGCATAAGTACCTGATTGTGGATAGTAGAGTTCAGAAGCGCCAAGCGTTGCTTTCTCAATATCGGACATTTGACTGCTATAGCCTGGAAAGCTAATACGCCACATCTGTGAACCACTGGCCTGCCAATTGCTAATTTTTAAGGTAGCTGCTGATGCAGGCTGAAATAGCATAAGTGTTGCCATTAGCAGTGAAAGACTAAAGCCGATGCATGTACTCACAATGCCACTCCCTAACTGTATAAATTTTAGCAAGGTATCTTTATTATTTGTCCAGATGTTTTGATATAGGAGTCACAGGGATGTTCATCATGATTAAAAATAATTGTGGCACTATGAATAAAATCCTGGTTAAGGAAATAGCGTAAATCATAAATTGTAACCGATTTACCGGGTTGCCCCTTGTCCTGATATTCTGTAAAATAGCTAAACGGTGTGAAAGAAGAGAAAAATTTTCCAATAACAGTATTATGGGCCGCTATCGTGGCAGGAGAAGAGGTTTGTTTGGCAAGTTCGGTATAAATCGTTACCGGGCGATGAAAGGAACTTATTTGTCCAACCGTGTAGTTGTCGGTTGTCTCAACAACAAAATCCCAACTGAATATGCTTTTTAGTGAGGGCATAACTAACATGCGATTAGGAGCATGATTGACCAAATATTGCTGGAGTCGCAAGGAGGCTTGCTGTTTTAGCAAGTATCTTATAGCAATATATAGAGTAATAAATATAAAGATTAAAAGCGAAGTTTCGTGCGCGGGTAGCCGCTGAATAAATACTGCTAACATAACCATTAACAACAAGGGATCAAACACATTTAATAAACTAAAGCTTTTGCGCTCTCTCCTGAACGGCCATAGAAGAGCTACGCCATGGGCATTAAAAAAATCTAAGATAATATGTGATAACCCGCCGAGAAAAGACCAAAGAAATATTTGGGTACAGGCTGCTGACGGGAAAATTAATAAAAAGCCAGCCGTTATCAAACTTGACCATAGGGCAAGGCCAGGAATAGAATGTGAAAAGGCTCTATGTTGCCTGAGAAGGGCAAATTTGCCGCGAATTATGGCAATGATATCAAAATCCGGTGCTTGAGCACCAAGTATACTTGCTAAGTAAATAGGATCATTGATGCTTAGTGGATGGCCGGATAAACCGGCAACGGCTACACCCAGTAAAGCATGGGATAATGCATCCATTGCAAAAAGACCTCCTTAAACTAGGTGACATAAAATAATTGCCTGCTAATTATATCACAATTAGTAGGGAGGTCGTCTAATGGTAAGTGGTGGAGAATACGATCTTGACGGGAGTCGAATTTTATATTATTATGAATTCAGTAATTCGAAAAAGTGAATACCCTAAAGGGGAGTAGCTGGCAGACACAATCAACAATTCTGCATAAGTGCATGGTTGTGTCGTTGGATTTGTCCAATAGTGAGACCTTTAGTATATTATTATATCAATATACTATTGTAAGGTCATGTTGCTGTACCTGAGAGGACCTTACCGTGCTGACGGATAGGTCCTTGTTTATTTTTAGCAGGAGGTGGACACAAAGATTAACTAGCGCAATTCCCAAATAAGATATCATAATAAAGTTGAGGGGGTATTTCGATGGAACTATTGGTAGCGTTAGGCAGTATTACTTTGATTAATTTAATACTAAGTGGTGATAACGCTGTTGTCATAGCTCTGGCGAGTAGAAATTTACCTCATGATCAGCGTAAAAAAGCTGTGTTATGGGGTAGTGCTGGTGCTGTAATATTAAGAATTGTACTCACGATGGTTGCGGCTTATTTGCTAAAAATTCCATATGTACAATTTTTAGGTGGTCTTGCTTTGGTGTATATTGCTGTCAACTTACTAGGCGACAGTCATGAAGAAGTGAATTGTCAAAGCGCAAGCAGTTTTGGGGAAGCAATTAAAGTCATCATTTTCGCCGACTTAATAATGAGTCTTGATAACGTGTTGGCGATAGCCGGTGTAGCTGACGGACACATGGGTCTGTTAATATTTGGCTTGGCTCTAAGTGTCCCGCTTGTTGTATTTGGCAGTCAGATGTTAATGAAACTAATGGACAAGTATCCGATTATTATTTATTTGGGTTCTGCTATTCTAGCCTGGACGGCTGCCAAGATGATGGTTGCTGACGCGGTACTTGGTGTTTGGTTACAGCCATATGCACTTATACTTGAAGTAGGTGTGACCTTAGGTGTGCTGGCTGTGGGTTTATGGCGTAAAAAACGCGGTGGAGAAACTGAAAAAAAGGAAACTCACGAGGCTTAATAATCATTTTCTCACAAAAGAGACTAACCTTCCGATTGGGATTTTTCCCATCAGAAGGTTAGTTCTCTATTTTCTAGTATCGAAAACTCTCATTCTTGCTTTCGAAAACGTTGCGAAGCCCACGTGTAGAAAAATGAAGCTCACATGTAGAAAAACCCATCCCAAATGTAGAAAAATGAAAAAACTTATATTTTTACAATACACAGAGCCCCAAAAATGTGGTACAATTTAAAAATGTTATCCACACCAATATGCCGGAGGCGAGTGATTTGATTGTTGAGTTATTATTGTATTCTTTGATGGTTTTCTTCATCATAGGAGTACTATCACCATTTTTCACCAGCAAGAATAAAATAGTCAACTATGTTGCACATGGAATGGCAGCGCTAGGATGTTTAGCGGCCGTACTGTGTGCAATTATTATTTTTATCAATGGAAAGACAGAATTAATAACACCTCTGGTTATGTTTGCAGATCCTGTCTTTATCCGCCTGGACTATTTAGCTGCGTATTTTTTATTGACGATTGGCACAGTAGGCTGTGCAGCTAGTGTCTATGCTATGGGTTATAGCAGGGAATATCTTGGGGATAGATGCCGTTATCGGATAATGGTATCACTGTATAATGCATTTTTGTTGTCTATGATTTTAGTAGTTTGTATCAGTCATATAGTTGCTTTTATTATTGTATGGGAAATTATGGCGCTGACTTCGTTTCTCTTGGTTAATTATGAACATGAAAAGAAGGAAACAAGCAGGGCTGCTTTTATTTATATTGTGATGACCCATGTAGGGACAGCCTTTATTATCACGGCTTTTTTCCTCTTAGCAAATAAGGCTGGGAGTTTGGATTTTTTACGGTTAATACAAACAGCAGGCAGTCTTGATACTTGGACAAAAAATGCGGTGTTTTTGTGTGCTCTCATTGGTTTTGGGGCTAAAGCGGGTATTATTCCCTTGCATATCTGGTTGCCAAGGGCTCACCCGGCAGCGCCTAGCCATGTGTCGGCGCTTATGTCTGGTGTCATGATAAAAACTGCTATTTATGGGTTTTGCCGGTTTTATCTTGAATTCTTGGGAGTGGGTCCGCTCTGGTGGGGTATTCTGATACTCGTTTTGGCGATAGCTTCTTCGGTACTTGGAGTGCTTTATGCGCTAATGGAACATGATATGAAACGCCTGTTGGCATATCATAGCGTGGAGAACATTGGTATTATTCTTTTAGGAATCGGAGCCGGGCTAGTATTTATGTCAAAAGGGCAAAGCGCTCTTGCCGCACTGGCTTGGACAGCTGCGCTGTATCATGTGTTCAATCATGCTATCTTTAAGTCGCTGCTATTCATGGGTGCCGGGGCGGTACTCCAATCAACTCATACCAAGGATATTGAACATTTAGGTGGGCTTATTAAAAAGATGCCTTATACCGCAGTGTGGTTTTTGACGGGCGCAGCTGCTATTTCCGCATTGCCACCGCTTAATGGTTTTGTCAGCGAATGGATGACTTTCCAGGCATTATTTTATTTGCCGCACAGTATGATGGGGGCATTAGGTAAGCTGTTTAGCGCATTTTTACTTGCGTTACTGGGACTTACAGGAGCATTGGCGGCTGCCTGTTTTGTTAAAGCCTTTGGCATCATTTTTCTTGCCAAACCCCGGAGCATCAAAGCCGAGCAGGCTCAAGAAGCCAATAAGCCAATGCTTGTTTCAATGGCTGTACTTTCTGGGTTGTGCCTGGTTCTTGGCATATGGCCTGGGGTTATGCTCCGGATTCTTAGTCAAGTCTTGTCTGGAATAAATGGTATTGATGCCGCGCAGGTTTTTGCGGGAACTACCTGGCAGACGGCTGAAGTTCATACAAGTGTAGCCAATGGCAGTTTACAGATGCCTTTGGTGGCTGCTCTGTTACTATTAGGTGCAATAATTGCTTATGCGTTATACAGAGTATATGGAAGAGAGCAGATTCATACAGGGGAAACCTGGACTTGCGGTATTGTGCCGACCGCCAGGATGGAGTATACGGCTACCGGATTTTCCAAACCGATTAGGCTGGCTTTTAAATCTATATTGCGTCCGCAACGCGAAACGCTTGCGGATTTAACGCCGCATCGTTACTTTGGTCGTCGCCTGAGCTATCATGTAAGTATTACCGATATATTTAGTGCCATTTATCGGCCAATTAATGCCGGAATAATTCGTCTTGCGCAATTTATGAAGCCCATTCAAGCCGGTAGTGTTCAGCTTTATATCGGATATATTACTGCAATTACAGTGGTAGCTCTTATCTTGAGCACTGGGTGGTGAACGGTATGGAAGAAATAATAAAAATGATAACTTCAATTGGTTATGCAGTTGTACTTGTGCTGGCAGCGCCATTAGTTGCTGGACTTATCAAAGTCAGTAAAGCAAGAATGCAAAACCGTCGTGGGCCGGGATTGCTGCAAGTATACTATGATTTATTTAAACTATTACAGAAAGACAGTATGATATCACCCACTACATCGTGGATTTTTACTCTCGCACCGTATATCTATTTTGCCGGCACTTTTGGTGCTGCCGCCCTACTGATGTCAGGTGATTTATTTGCATTGTTATATTTGCTAGCTGCAGGACGCTTTTTCCTGGCATTGGCGTCGCTTGACGCCGGCAGCACTTTTGGCGGTATGGGTGGTTCGCGGGAAATGTATATTAGTGTCTTGGTTGAACCAGTGTTATTATTATCTATGCTTACGGTAGCTGCTAGAGCCGGTTCGACCAAACTGGCAGCTATGTCGGCTGCTGCTGCTAGTACTCCTTTTTCTTTGCCGTACATTTTGGCAGCGGTTGCATTCTTGATTATATTAGTGACAGAGACCGGAAGAATTCCGGTCGATAATCCGGATACACATTTGGAATTGACTATGATCCATGAGGCCATGGTACTTGAATATTCGGGACGAAGATTAGGACTAATATTCTTAGCCTCTGCTAGCAAGCAATTGGTTTTTATCCTACTATTTGTTGTGCTGTTTTTACCTTGGCAGCCTGGTGGGTTATCACCAATTATGGCATGGGTGTGGCTTGCTGCTAAAGTAGTAATTTCAGCAGTGATTTTGGCTGTGATTGAGACAAGTACCAATAAAATGCGCTTATTCAAAGTGCCAGGATTTCTAGGTTTGGCGGGCATGTTGGCATTGCTTGCGTTAGTAGCGCAGTAAAAGGAGGTGTGGTTATGAATGTGCTTATTATCATTTTGTTGTTTTTAGCAATTCTATTAAGTCGGGTTACCAGTCTTAAAACGGCTGTAAATATTTTGTTGCTCCAGTCAGCCTTGGTGGCACTGGCATGTTCGTTTATTGCTGCTGAAACCGGCGAAATGCATACCTATATTGCGGCAGCGCTTACGTTGATTATTAAAGCCGGGCTTATTCCCTACGCTCTTTTTCGCATTGTCAAGATGTTGCACAGGGAACGCGAAGATAACCCCATTATAAGCCCTAACCATTCTGTTATGGTTGCAGGTATTATGATTGTTCTGGCCTACGGGCTGATTGACAAGGCACTGCCGGGAATCGTCAGCCGGGATGCGCTGGCGGCAGCGGTGGCTATGATGTTGATCGGGCTGACCATGATTATGACTAGGCGGCAGGCAGTGCTGCAGATTGTTGGTTTAATCACGATGGAAAATGGCCTGTATTTAGTAGGACTTTCAGTAACTAAAGGATTGCCGCTTATTATTGAGCTTGGCGTATTTTTGGACGTGTTAGTGGCGGTGGTTGTGCTGGTTATTCTAACTTATCGGCTCAAACGATCCTTCTTGTCAACAGATACCAGCATGTTAAAAAAATTAAAGGGATGATACTATGGGGCAATTGATAGTTCTGTCGCTTCTTTTACCGCTGATTACAGGTGCTTGTACTATGACTCAGTCAGGGCAAAAAGCAATCCGGTTAATTAATTTGAGTGGCTGTATGCTATTGAGTGGTACATTGCTATTCATTGTACATCAGGTAGCGGCAAATGGGACAATTCATGCCGGGCAATTTTATATTGATTCTTTAAGTGCTGTGCTGCTGTTAGTGGTAGCTATCCTTACCTGTACGGCGAACTTATTTTCTCTGTCATATATGCAGCAGGAAATCTTAGATGGGCATGTTTCTTTAAAGATGTTAAAACGCTACTATGGTTTATTTAACTTGTTTGTATTTACGATGCTTTGTGTACCGGTAGTTGAAAACATGGGGATACTTTGGGTGGCTGTAGAGGCTACTACCCTTAGCTCGGCATTGTTGGTAGCTTTTTATTTTGATCGGTCAGCATTAGAGGCTGCCTGGAAATATGTTATGGTATGTACGGTAGGCATCTGTTTAGCCTTATTAGGTACGATTCTCTTGTATTATGCACAAGTTAATGCCGATCTCAGCGGTGAGGGACAGGCACTAAGCTGGCTAGCGATTCAGGCGGTTAGCAATAAACTCGATCCGGGTATGATTAAGTTAGCTTTTGTGTTTATTTTAATTGGTTATGGTACGAAAGCGGGTTTGGCGCCCATGCACACATGGCTGCCTGATGCACACAGCCAAGCGCCGTCTCCTGTTAGTGGCCTGTTATCAGGCGCTCTCTTGAGTTGTGCTTTATATGGCATCATTCGCATGGTTATAATTGTGAAAGGGGCGGTAGGCTCTGATTTTCCTGAACAGTTTTTAATAGGATTTGGATTGCTGTCCATTTTTATTGCGGTGCCGTTTATTTTAGTACAGCATGACCTAAAACGTTTGCTGGCCTATTCGAGTATTGAACATATGGGGCTTGTCACGTTGGGACTTGGTCTGGGAACGCCCTTAGCTTTATACGGTGCCCTGCTTCATATTATTAATCATGCGATAACGAAATCTACGCTTTTTTATTTGGCGGGGACTATTATTCAGCATTATGGAACAAAACATATTATGCGAATCCGGGGATTGGTTAATGCTATGCCGGTAATAGGAGCTATGTTTGTAGCCGCTGTACTGGCTATTGCAGGACTGCCGCCTTTTAGCATCTTTTACAGTAAGCTAGCCATAGTCTGGGCTGCCTTTCAATCGGGGAATTACTTGTTGGGGGCGCTGATATTACTGTTGATGGCTGCTGTTTTTGCGGGAATGATTTACTATACTTTGAAACTTGGCTTTGGTGCAGCGCCGAGCAAGGTAACTACTGATTACCGGCTGGGAAAACCGGCTATGGCAGCCGTATCGGTTTCTATGATGCTAATGATTGCTGGCGGAATCTATCTACCGTCATGGCTGGATACGCTGATTATCCAGGCGGCTGCTATAATAATAGGAGGGGGACTATGATATGATAGGAACATTGCAGGCTATACCGGCGTCAACCCTCAGAGCTGCTGCTAACGTACTTATACATGGTGGACGCTATCGGTTGACAGCTATGTTTGCTAATGACGAGCGCAGTATAAATGGCAGTTTTGCTATCTATGCCATATTTTTTAGCAAAGAAGAGTCGACTTTTAGAACAATTAAAGCCATAATTAAAGAAGATGAGCCGCCAGAATTTCCCTCACTTACGCCGATTATGGCGGCTACCGCCTGGTATGAACGGGAAATTCATGACTTATTTGGTTTAACACCGGTAGGACACCCGGACTTACGGCCACTAGTGCTGCATGAAAACTGGCCGCAGGGACAATACCCTCTGCGAAAAGATTTTGATAGCGAGAGTATTATGACTGGAGAACGCACCCAATGTCCAATGCCGCCTGTCCAGGGGGAAGGGGTATTTGAGGTGCCAGTGGGGCCTATTCACGCCGGAATCATTGAGCCGGGGCATTTCCGGTTTAGTCAGGCTGGTGAGAATATTATCAATCTCGAGGCCAAACTATTTTTTACGCATCGTGGTATTGAAAAAGCGGTGGAAGGTCTCTCCTTTAGCAAGGCACTACATCTGGCTGAACGTATTTGCGGTGCTTGTTCAATTGCAAATACACTTTCCTATGTTCAAGCAGTGGAAAATCTCGCTGCTGCGGAGGTTACGCCTAGAGCGAAGTATCTAAGAGTGTTGGCTGCCGAACTGGAGCGGCTGTATAATCATGTCGGAGATATTGGCAATTTGTGTGCGGGTTTAGGCTTTGCTCCAGGTATTAGTCATGGCGCCCGTCTTAAAGAACTATTAATGCGGCTTAATGAGCGGTTGATCGGAAATCGTTTCTTGCGTGGCTGGATCACGTTGGGTGGGGTTACGATGGATATAACGCGGCAAATGGTAGAGGACATTTCACGGACACTTGCCGGGATACGTAATGAACTTGACGGATTACTTAGTCTCCTGCGTGATAATGATGCGTTTTTAGACAGGGTTAATACGACCGGGATTTTGCCACAGCAAGCCGCGCTTGACTTGGGAGTTGTTGGTGTAGCAGCGAGAGCTTCCGGCGTTGACTTTGATGTACGCCGGGATTTTCCCTATGCGGCCTACCGCAGTTTTAGCTTTCAAGTTCCGGTATATACTGAGGGTGATGTGGCTGCCCGCTTGTGGGTGAGAGCAGATGAAGCCGCTCAGTCTATTGATATTATCAGTCAACTGCTTAGAGGACTACCTAGTGGCAGGCTAACATGTGAACTGCGCTCTATTGAACCCTACAAGGCAGACTTTAGTGTGACAGAATCACCGCGAGGATCTAATTTACACTGGATTATGTCTGGAGAGAATAATACGATTTATCGATATTTTGTGCGCTCCGCATCCTATCCAAACTGGCCTGCGCTTACTGTAGCCGCTCCGGGGAATATTATTCCGGATTTCCCCTTAATAAATAAGAGTTTTGAATTGTGTTATGCATGTCTTGATCGATAAGGGGGGGGTATTATGCTTAACCTTCTACGGAAAATTATAAATACTGGTTGTGTTACCGAAGCTTATGATGGCGACAATGTGCCGCTACGTTTCCGCGGTGAGCTGGCTTGGCAGGAAGCTCAGTGCCGAAGCTGCCAGCATTGCTGCCAGATATGCCCAACCGGGGCAATTGATTTTAGCGACGGAAAGTTGAATGTTGAGCATTCGACCTGTACTTTTTGTGGACGCTGTGTTGCGGTATGTGAGCAACATGCCCTAACACATACCGGCGAATACCGGCTGGCTGAGATGAAGAACCAGTTATCTGGTAAGATCAGGTCAATGCTTAGGCGTTCACTGCATATTAGGCATGTTGATGTGGGATCGTGTAATGGCTGTGACTGGGAAATGACTGCACTGAATAATCCAATTTACGATTTACAGCAATATGGCATTGATTTTGTGGCGTCTCCGAGGCATGCGGATATGCTGATGATCACTGGTGTTGTGACCCGCAACTTAGCACAGGCACTTACCATGACCTACGAGGCAACTCCGTCTCCAAAAGTAGTAATGGCAGTGGGGGCATGCGCTGCCAGCGGCAAAGTTTATGGCAACAGTTATGCCATTTGTGGTGCGGCCAATACCATTGTACCTGTCGATATCTATGTGCCTGGCTGTCCACCACGTCCGGCAGCACTTATCTATGGTCTGCTGTTGGCACTTGATCGATTAGGGAGGAAGCGCGAGTCATGAATATTTTTGACATCATTGGTCCGGTTATGGTTGGCCCGTCTAGTTCCCATACAGCAGGAGCAGTACGGCTAGGTAATGCGGCTTTGGCAATTTTAGGGGAACCAGTGGCTGAGGCAGAGATTGGTTTGCACGGTTCATTTGCTCAGACTGGCCGGGGACATGGTACTGATTTGGCGCTAGTGGCCGGCCTTATGGGTTGGGCTACTGATGATTTGCGGATTCCGGAGGCTCTTGATTATGCCCAAGAAACTGGTTTGCGATATTTTTTTAGAAATATAAATGCCGGTGATGCGGCTCACCCCAATTTCGTCAGATTTCAGTTGGTTGGGCGAAATGGAAGCAAGAGTACTGTGTCTGGCGCTTCTGTTGGCGGCGGCCGGGTGACGATTAGCGAGGTAGATGGTTTTTCACTGGAGTTTACCGGCGATTTCCCAACGATCTTGACGCTTCATGAAGACCGGCCGGGCGCGATAGCTGAGGTAACAGGTATTTTATCCAAACGGGGCGTAAATATTGCTCAAATGCGCGTTTTTCGCAGAAATAAAGGTGGGCTGGCCAGTATGGTGCTTGAAACCGACCAACCGGTAGATGATTCTGATATTGCGGCAGTAAATGGTCTGTCGATGATTCGATCGGTACGCCATATTAATGCAATAAGCGGATAGGGAGGCGTTACCATGTCGTTAACTAAATTATCACTGGAGGAATGGCTGGCAGCAGCTACCGAGCAATCGGTTTCATTCGCAGACTTTTGCGTAGAGTTTCAGAGCCGGGAGCTGGAAGTGCCAGCAGGGGAAGTAATAACTAAGATGGAAGCGATGCTTGCTGTAATGGAGCAGTCCATTGCTGATGGACTTAAAGGCTTGCGTTCCAAAGGCGGGCTTGTTGGTGGTGATGGCCAAAAACTGCAGCGATATCTGATAAGTAGAAAGCAAAGTTTGACAGGCAGTTTTGTTGGTAAGGCGGTAGCCTATTCTTTGGCAGTTGGTGAAGCCAATGCTGCCATGGGACGAATTGTGGCCGCTCCTACTGCTGGCTCAAGCGGTGTGTTGCCTGCCGTCTTGGTTACGCTTAAGGAGGAATATGGCTGTAGTAATTGTGAGTTAGCTAAAGGTTTGGTAGTGGCAGGTGTTATTGGCATGGTTATCGCTTCGCGTGCTTCGCTTTCAGGCGCAGCTGGCGGCTGCCAGGCAGAGTGCGGTGCGGCTGGGGCTATGGCCGCTGGTGTCATAGTAACTTTATTAGGAGGAACACCCGCGCAGGTCGGGCACGCGGTGGCCATTACCTTCAAAAATATGTTGGGTCTGGTGTGTGATCCAGTTGCTGGTTTAGTGGAAGTACCTTGTGTTAAACGCAATGCCGGAGCGGTAGCACAAGCTATTGTTGCTGCAGAAATGGCACTTGCCGGGGTTGAAAGCGTTATACCGGTAGATGAAGTCATTGACGCTATGGATTCAGTTGGTCAGTCTATGCATTGTTCACTCAAGGAAACAGCGCAGGGCGGGTTGGCGATAACACCAACTGCATTAGCATTAACTGAAAAGATATTTGGTAAGACTGTTTAGGCTAAAAAGAAGCTGCATAAATTTATTGCATATATCCAGACGAAGCAGGGTTTTTCTAGTAAATGGAGAATAAGCTAAGAAAATACAAAATTTGGAGGGCTGCAGCATGAAAACAGTTGTTTCTTCTGATCGTGCCCCGCAGGCTATTGGTCCCTATTCGCAGGCTATTAAGGCCAATGGTTTTTTATTTGTTTCAGGGCAAATCCCGCTTGATCCTATTACAGGACAAATTGTATATGGTGGTATAGAGTGTCAAACCCATCAAGTACTTGCTAATCTCCAGGCGATTTTAGAAAAAGAAGGCCTAGATTTTGCTAATGTCGTTAAAACAACAGTATTCTTAAAAAACATGGATGATTTTACGGTAATGAATAAAATCTACAGTCAACATTTTACTGATGAGCCGCCCGCACGTGCGTGCGTTCAGGTAGCCAAGCTACCGCGTGATGTAAATATCGAAATAGAATTAATAGCTGTATACCCCTAAAAATGAAAAGGGGCCGTGTGAAAACTAGTCCAAAAAAAATCCGCTAAAATGTTGAGTTTTAGCGGATTTTTCATGCCTGTCAGGAAGAAAAATGGTAAAATAGAGATAAGAAATATCAAACAAAGCAGGTGTTGAGACATGTCACGAAAAGGGCAAAAAGTGCACGACAAGGTAGTGTTTAAAGACTACAACCAGAATCAACTTATGCTACCCATGGACTTAGAGAGCTTGATACCTGCTAACCATATGGTTCGCGTAATCAATCGAGCTATTGACCTAATGAAACTTGAACCCCTCTTTGCCAAATACCCAGGTGGAGGTCGAGCAAGTTTTCATCCTGTAATGATGACTAAGCTCATCGTCTACGCTTATGCAGATAAAAATTTCTCCAGCCGCCGTATCGAAAAAGCAGCCCGTGAAAATATCATGTACATGTGGCTTTGCGGTGGCAATGTACCTGACTTTAAGACGATCAATACCTTCCGTAGTGAGCGTATGAAGGACGTTATCCTAGATGTCTTTAGCGAAGTAGTGGAGTTACTGATTGATCAAAAATACATCAAACTAGACAATTACTTCTTAGATGGAACGAAAATCGAAGCTAATGCCAATAAATATAGCTGGGTATGGGGAAAGTCCACCAAACGATATAAAGAAAAACTGCGGGAAAAATGCAAAGAGCTATTTGCTGTAGCAGAATTAGCCAACCAAGAAGAAAACGAGCAGTATGGGGATGAAAACCTCGAAGAACTTGGCGGAGACAAGCCCATTGACGCAAAAGCCATTGAGGAAGCTGCCAAACGAATCGATGAAAAACTAGCCGACAATCCGTCGGACAAAAAGCTTCGAAAAGCTAAGAAGATTATCGAAAAAGACTACCTTCCACGGATGAAAAAATATGAACAGCAAGAACAACTCCTCGCGGATCGCAACAGCTATTCCAAAACAGATACCTCTGCCACCTTTATGCGGATGAAAGAGGATCACATGAAAAATGGGCAGTTAAAGCCAGGATACAACGTCCAAATTGGAACCGAAAATCAATTTGTAGTTGGGTATAGCGTACACCAAGAGGCCGGAGATACCAGTTGCCTGAAAGAGCATTTCGAAGAACTAAAAAAGGAACTAGGCGGAAAACTACCTAGCAATGTAGTGGCCGATGCAGGCTATGGCAGTGAGGAAAACTATGAGTATTTACAATACGCCAAACTAGGAAACTATGTAAAATACAATACATTTCATAAAGAAGCTAGCCGAAAGTGGAAGTCCGATCTCACTCGTGTACAAAACTGGCAATATGATGAAACGAACGATGAATATATCTGTGGTTGTGGTAGAATTCTACGGTTTCAGCATGAGCGGAACCAAAAAAGTAAAAGCGGTTATCAGAGTGTGGTACGAGTTTATGAAAGTGCAGATTGCTGTGGGTGTCCACACAGGGAGCGTTGCATCAAGAAAAGTGATAATCCGGTTGCCAATCGGAGAATCTATATCAATAGGCGAGGAAATGAATTAAAGGCGCAGGCACGGGTCAATCTAACCAGTGAGTATGGCCTGCAAATGCGCAGCCTACGGCCGGTTGAAGTCGAGAGTGTCTTTGGAAATATCAAAGGCAATTTTGGCATGCGCCGATTTAGCCTTAAAGGCATGGCCAAGGTGAAGTTAGAATGGGGGCTGCATTGCATAGCCCATAATATGAGGAAATTAGCTACCGCCAACGCATAGGTGGTAGACTTTTTTTATTTGACCTGAATTCAATTCGAAGTTATGCTGACAAGAGCCTCTAAGATAACTTAGGAGCCACGCTGAA